>DASQVA010000217.1:0-26601 GCA_035641035.1 Rubrobacter sp.
ATCGGCTACCGAACCACGCGATACGCGAGATGCGTCACGCCGTCGGTCTCGGTTAGCCCGGTCTGCTCCAGCTCGATCCGCTGCGGAAGCCGATCGAACAGGCGTCGTCCCCCACCGAGCAGGACGTTGACCAGGTGGATCAGGATCTCGTCCACGAAGCCCGCCGCGAGGAACTGCTGGTCCAGGTTGGCGCCCATGAGCCCGATGCCCGTATCGCCAGCCACCTCCTGGGCCTTCTCCAGAGTGCTCTCGATCCCGTCGGTGACGAAGGTGAAGACCGGGTCCGCGCTCGCGGGCGGCCTGTGGGTGACCACAAAGCACGGGACATCGCCAAACGGACCCTTGCCACCCCAGGCCTCGATCGAGTTGTCGTAACTTCGGCGGCCCATGATCACCGCACCCGTCTCCTCGACCAGTCACTCACCGCGTCACTAAAGACGCGTGGAAAGGTTGGCGACAATGTGGCTACCCCCCTCACCACGCGGTCCATCCCCCATCCACCAGGAGCGTGTGTCCGGTCACCATCGCGGCCGCCGGGCTGGCGAGATACACGGTCGCCGCCGCGACGTCCTCGATGCCTCCGACACGCCCCAACGGTATGCGCGAGAGGATGCGCTCGCGCCAGGCGGGGTCCTCGAGCGTACCGCGTGTCAGTTCGGTGGCTATAAACGTCGGGGCGACCGCGTTCACGGTGATCTGGTGCTGCGCTAGCTCGATCGCGAGCACCTTCGTCAGCAACACCGTCCCGCCCTTGCTGGCGCCGTAGGCCGACCGCTCCTCGATACCCACCACGCCCGCCTGCGAGGCGACGTTGACGATGCGCCCGCCCCCTCCGTGGTCCGCCATGTGGCGGCCGGCGGCCTGGGTGGCGAAGAAAGTACCCTTGAGGTTCGTGTCGAGAACGGCGTCCCAACTCGCCTCGTCGACATCGAACACCCCCTGCGGGATATTCAGACCGGCGTTGTTGACCAGGATGTCCAGCCGTCCGAGTTCGGAGGCCACGCGGTCGACGCCCGCCCGCACCGAGGGGACATCGGAGACGTCCATCGCGATCGGTACGGAATCCAGCCGCTTTGCCACCTGTTCGGCTGAATCTTGCTTGCGGCTCGTTCCGACGACCGTTGCGCCGGCCTCCTTGAGCGCGTCGGCGATCCCGGCACCCAGGCCGCGGCTCGCGCCGGTGACCATAGCGACCTTGCCGTCGAGCCGGAACGATAGGCTCATCGGCCTCCGCCCAAAACTGTGCTCGCCTCGATCATGACTCCTTCCCGTCCCGGTCTGTTGGCACGGGCGGCAGCCGTTCGAGCAGCGCGTTGAGCTCCGCGTAGCGGCGGTCGCGCTCCAGAAAGAGCCGCTCGCGCTCCTCGTCTGAGTACTCCAGGAACCCCGCGCCGCTCTTGGCGCCCGTGCGCCCCTGCTCGACCAGCGCCCGCAGCGCAGCCGGCGCCTTGAATCTCTCACCCAAACCTTGTTCGAGAACCTCGAAGATGCTAGCGTAGACGTCGAGCCCGGCCATGTCGGCGATCTGGAACGGTCCGAAAAACGGCAGCCGGAAGCCGAAGCAGCTACGCACCACCTCGTCCACGTCTTGGGGCGAAGCCAGCCCGTCCTCGACGCAACGGAGCGCCTCAAGAAACAGGGCCATCTGGATACGGTTGGCGACGAAGCCCGGCCCGTTCCCGACGACGGCCGGCCGCTTCCCGATAGCTCGCAGAAACCCTACGACCCGCTCGACGACCTCCGGTTCGGTCGAAGTGGCGGGTATGACCTCTACGCCCGGCGTCCACTCGGGAGGGTTGAACCAGTGCATCCCGAGAAACCGCTCCGGAAATTCCACCGCCCCCGTGAGCTCGTCCATCGAAAGAGAGGAGGTATTGGAGACGATGATGGCCTCCGACGACGCGGCGCCGGAGCAGGTCGCTAGGATCTCGTGCTTCAGCTCCAACTTCTCGGGCACCGCCTCGAAGACGAGGTCTACGTCCCGGACCGCCGCAGTGACGTTGTCGGCCGCCTCGACCTCCGCCACCCGGTCAATCGCCTCCGGCGTGAGCAGACCCGCCTCTACGTGCCCCTGGGCCCGCCTCGCGAGTCGCTCCAAGGCCTGCCGGGCCAGCTCCGGCGTAGCCTCGGAAATGCAGACCCGGACGCCGGCGGCGGCGAGATACTCGGCCACGCCCAAGCCCATGGTGCCGACACCGATTACCGCAGCGCCACGCGGCCATCGAGGTGCGGCGTTCGACGTAGTTTCTTCCATGAGAACCCCCTTTCGGTCCTATGCGGTGCGTAGCAGGCTTGAGTCACAGAAAATGGTCCATCACCCTTACTCTCCAGTAGCTATAAGGCATCACCACGGCCCGTCCCAAGATCTCGCCCCGATTCAGCGCCCGGTAGGCGTGTCTCATTCCCCTGTAACTTTTATCTCTTCTCCGTTAGCCGTCATTTTATGCGGCTCGCCAACAGTTAGCAGCAACTTTAACTGTGGGGTAGGTACGAAAGCACAAAGCGCCCGAGCTCAGGTTCCATGCTCTTCTGATCAGCGACGATATGCCCATGGAGATCTTGAGGGCATGAGCGACCTTTTGGCTCACCCATACGCAAGCAGACGTGTTTTTTCTGACGTTCGTCGGGCGGCAATGCTCGCAGGGGAACTTAGCGGCGGTTCCGGTGAAGTCTCCGAGGCCGGCGAAGAAGGAAATCCGGCCCCTTTCTCGTGATCAGGTTCATGCCTTATGTTTGCTTCAGCGGTTATCACAATCGTTGAACCGATGGACGCTAGCATGGCGCCACCGTCCGGTCTCCTTGCGAACGCGTGCTCCTAACCTCGCTTTTGGGGGCGTAGTACTACTTACTACCTGCAAAGCTGAAATCCATACCGTTCGCAATGAGCTCGACCCCGCCGAGGTCCTTCACCTTGAGCGGCGTGTTGATGCCCAAGGTCTTGGTGCCCTCGGTCTTGGTGCCGTTGCCCAGCTGACACTGCTCGCTAGGACCCCAAGCCCACACGCTGCTGTCATCCTTCAGCGCCAGGGTGTGAGTGCTGCCGGCGGCGATGTCCTCGACCTTCGCCCTGCGTAGGCCGACGACCTCGACCGGCCTGGTGCGTTTGTTGCCGTTGGTGCCGTCGCCCAGCTGGCCGTCGTAGTTGTTGCCCCAAGCCCTAAGCGCGGTGACGACTTGGGGGCTGCCCACGGCGGAGGCCTTGGTGGCGCCCCGGTTGGTTGTGCGCCCTTCTTGGGTGGTAGCGGCGCCCTTGGCCTGGCAGCCCGCCATGGCCGGGCCGGCGACGGCCAGGAGGAGTGCCATGGTCATCGCGAGCACCGCCGTCCGCCCCCTTCATCGGGGGTCTAACCTTGAAGGGGCGGGCGGCTTGGGCGCTGGGCACCTCCCTCCGACGAGGGCGATCACCATCCATCCGGTGCAGGTCCTCCGTCAGCAGGCTTCCGTGAGCTCATATTTGTACTCAATCTGGTGATAACTAAGGGCCCGCTACTGTCTAGGGAAGCTGTCCGGGAGGGGAGACCGAGTGGTGTCTCGAGCGTAAGTATTGCTGGCCCATCATGGCAGGAGAGAGTACATTTGTCCCGTTTCGTCGGCTCGTAAGGACTTCGGTTCGGCTTATATCGGGCCTTTGCGGACGGTTCCTAGAAGACGAGTCCTCCGAGCTTCGCCCGGCTCGCCAATAAACTTTGAAGAAGCAAGCAAAATGGGGATGCGCCAAGTCTCAGTAAGTGGGAGCATGCTAGGCGCAAGCGTGGAGAGCCCGCTAGGGGGAGCGGAAGAAGGAGGATCGAATGCCAGTCGATTCGTGCAATGTGTGCGCGGATAGTATGCCGAAACTCGAGCTGGCGGCGCGGCTGGACACGCGCTTTGGCAACCCCGCGCTAACGCCGAGGCCGGCGCAAACCTTATGTGGGAGCAAGCTCCCTACGAGCCTTTGATGAGGTACCAGCGAGACGGGAGGATACTCAGGTGGGCAAGGCGAACGAAGGCAACTGGCCCGAGAGGCCCCATTACCTGAAGCGACCCACGAAGGAGCCGGTAAAGGGGTCACCACGCGAGGTCAGGGAGCGGGTATCCGAGATGCTCTCGCGCATAGAGAGGGAGGGCATGGATGCCGTGAGGGCCTACTCCCGCGAACTGGATAGCTGGGACCCGCCCGACTTCCGCGTCTCGGCGGAGGAGATAAAGCGCGCGGCGGACTACGTCGAGCCGGAGCTACGCGAGGCCATCGAGTTCGGCCGCGACAACACCAGGCGCTTCGCCGAGATGCAGCGCGAGACGCTCATGGATTTCGAGGAGGAGGTCGCCCCGGGCGTCACCGCGGGGCAGCGGCAGGTCCCCGTTGGATCGGTCGGGGCCTACCAGCCCGCGGGCCGGGTGCCGCTCCTTGCCTCGCCGTTCATGACCGTCACAGTACCGAAGGTGGCGGGCGTGGAGAAGGTGATCGCCTGCGTGCCGCCGCAGCGGGACGGGAGCGTACACCCGGCGATGCTCCACTCCATCGCCATATCTGGCGCGGACACGATCTACGCCGTAGGAGGCGTTCAGGCTCTTGCCGCGATGGCCTTCGGGCTCTTGGACGGACTCGACGAACCCGTGGACATGATAGTGGGCGCCGGCAACGCCTACGTCGCCGAGGCCAAGCGCCAGCTCTACGGCGTCGTGGGCATAGACCTGCTGGCCGGTCCCTCCGAGATCGGGATCATAGCCGACGAGACGGCCGACGTGGAGCTCGTGGCCGCCGACCTGCTCGGGCAGGCAGAGCACGGCCCGACCTCGCCAACCTCCCTCGTCACCCTCTCCGAGGAACTGGGGAAGGCCGTGGTGGAGGAGATCGACCGCCAGCTAGTCGAATTAAAGGCCGCCGACGTGTCCGGCGCCGCCTGGCGAAACCACGGGACGGTGGTCGTGGCCGGGAGCCGCGAGGAAGCCGTGCGCCTCAGCGACGCTCTGGCCCCCGAGCACCTTGAGGTTCATACCAGAGAGGATGATTGGTACCTGGAGAACCTCCGCAATTACGGTTCGCTGTTCTTGGGTAGCCGATCCACGGTGGCATACTCCGACAAGGGCATGACGGGCACTAACCACGTGCTGCCGACCGCGGGGGCGGCGCGCTACACAGGGGGCCTCTCGGCGGCGAAGTTCTTGAAGACCCTCACCTACCAGAGGGTGACGACCGACGAAGGGACGAGGCGGCTGGCGCCGCCGGTGGTCAGGTTCTCCAGAACGGAAGGTCTGTGGGCTCACGAGGCCACGGCCAGCAAGAGGCTTGGGCGCTTGAGCGAGGAGACGGCGGACCTAAGCTACCCTCCCCGCTCGTCCGACGGCGACATCTGAAGCGAGGCGCGTGCAACTGTAAAGGGTAGCCCTTGCCGGACCCAAGACAGTGAAAGGAAGGTCATGACAGACAACACGGGTGTACACACGCAGAGGCTTAGACGGACCCTCGGCCTGGGCGGGGTGGTCATAATCGGGATTGCGTGGGTGACGCCCCTGATCGTGTTGGCCACGTTCGGGATCATTGCCCAGCTCTCCAAAGGCGCGGCCCCGACAGCCTACCTCGTCACGCTCGTCGCAATGGTTTTCACCGCGTACAGCTACGGGCGGATGGCGTCCGTCCACTACCAGAGCGCCGGTTCGGCTTACACATACGCTGGGGAAGAGCTGGGCCCAAGACTCGGTTTCCTCACCGGCTGGTTGATCCTGCTCGACTATTTCTTTATTCCGCTGGTGGTCTGGCTGATCGGAGCGGCTTACCTGTCGGCGCAGTTTCCGGGCGTTCCTACGGCGGTGTGGATCATAGCCTTCATACTAGTTACGAGCGCCCTCAACATAATCGGCATCAAGGTCAACGCTCGGACTAACTATCTGCTCGTGGCGTTCCAGTTGCTCGTGCTCGGCATCTTCGTCGCGCTGAGCATCGCGTATTTTGTTCGAGAGGACACCGGCGCCAGCCTGTGGAGCCCGTTCATCAACGAGAACCTCACCGTGCCCGCCCTGGCGGCCGGCGCTGCCGTAGCGGCCTACTCCTTCATCGGATTCGACGGCCTCACGCTGCTGACCGAGGAAACCCATGATCCGCGCCGCACGATACCACGTGCCATCATTATCGTCGTCATATTCTTCGGCGCTCTGTTTGTCAGCGTCTGCTATTTCGCGCAGCTGATCCACCCCGGGGGCACCTTCGAAGACGTCAACTCGGCGGCACTCGAGCTGGCCAAGGCAATTGGCGGCAACCTCTTCTCTGCCTTCCTCCTGGCCGGTTTGATCGTGGGCCAGTTCGCGTCCGGACTGGCTATCCAGGGCGGCGCATCAAGGCTGCTGTTCGCGATGGGTCGCGACGGCGCGCTGCCCCGCCCACTCAGCTACGTTCTCCCTCGCTTGCGCACCCCGGCGATCAGCATAGCGCTCATCGGCATCACCGGCCTTGGCGCGCTGTTCCTCGACGTCACCACGTCAACCTCCTTCATCAACTTCGGCGCGTTCAGCGCCTACACGCTGGTGAACTTCAGCGTGATCGCACACTTCCTGCGGCACCGTCCGGGACGCGGCGCCGGTGCGACCCTCGGGTGGGTTGTCGTCCCGCTCGCCGGGGCGGCTATAGATTTCTACCTGCTGCTGAACCTGGACGGCCGTGCTAAGCTCATAGGCGTAGCCTGGCTTGTGATAGGCGTGGTTTGGCTGGCCTGGCTCACCCGTGGCTTCCGCAAAGCCCCACCACGGATGCGCCTCGAAGAAGAGATGGGAGACGCTACATGAGTCGCAGGGAGCCTTCTCCTGGCTCGCCGTAGGCGCCCGGGCCCAAACCGTAAGGAGGCACCTTAGATGACGAAGATGGTCCGCATAGCGCTGGCCCAGTTGAGCCCGCACTTGCGCGAGCCAGAGGCAAACATAGACACGGTGCGCAGGGTGGTCGCCCAGCATCCGGAGGCCGACCTGATCGCCTTCCCGGAGCTCTTCCTGAGTGGCTACACTGTGACTGACGTCGACGAGCTTGCCGTCCGGCAAGACGCCCCGGAACTGGAGAGCCTTGCCGACGTGGCGCGAGAGCACTCCACCGCATTGATAGTCGGCGCGGCGGAGCGCGTGAGCGACGGGGTCGCCAACTCAGCCATCTGCGTGGATGAGCGAGGGGACCTCGTTGCCGTCTACCGCAAGGTTCAGCTATACGGAGGGGACGAAAGCGACGCCTTCGTCGCGGGCGACGAACTGCTCGTCGTAGAGCTCTGCGGCGTCAAGGTGGGGCTCATGATCTGCTTTGACGTGGAGTTTCCCGAGGTCGCGAGGGCCCTCGCGCGGGCTGGGGCAGAGCTGCTCGTTACGATCTCCGCCAACATGGAGCCGTTCGGGAACGATCACGCGGTGTTCGCCTCGGCTCGGGCCCTGGAGAACGGGTTGCCGCACGCCTACGTCAATCAGGTCGGCCCGGGGGAGAAGGGCCTCATCTTCATCGGAGGCAGCACCATCGTCTCACCGGATGGGGAAGTGTACGAGCAAGCGGACCCCACGGGAGAAACCGTGCTCGACGCGAGGTTATCCCTCCCGGTGAAAAGCAACGTGAGAGAAGATTACCTGAGTCAACTGAGGTCCCCGATGCCCCGGGTCAGGAACGTCGCTTCTGGCGCGAGGCCCGAAGCACGGACGTAAACCTACCTACCGGCGCAGCGGATTGCAGTAAACGAGGTCCCGCCGAAAATCCGAGCCTCGCGTTTTTACCTGCGATCGTGGGGTGACCGACGGGGCTCGAACCCGCGACCTTCTCTTGAGCCACAATCCGCCTACATAGGTTGCCATGTGTTGCTGCAAGTTGCAAAATCGGCTTATCAGAGCCAAATCGCGCGTGTGGCAACAACCAGCAACTATGGGCAAAACGCCCTCAGTGGTGTACCGGTGGTGTACATGGTGTACCGCACGGGTCCTGCCTAGGTCCTGCGGCTCTCCGCCAACGCCGGGTCGTGATGGTAGCACCATCGCTCGCCGGGCCTCGCCCGGGTCGTGCAGGGCGTCCCGTCCCGCCTCGTGCCCTGGAAGACGGCCATCACGACCCCCCCTCTACCCCATAGGTAGGGGTGCGCGGGCGACACGCTCGGGGTCCTCGTGCGTTCCGTCACACCTTCCTCTTCGGTCTCGGTCGGGGCGGGGGTGACACAGGTAGCAGGAGTAGCAGCACAGAGCTCGAGATTTTGGGATAGTCTTAGTTGAATGGTAGTGGTGGTTGGCGCAGATTCTAAGGCCTTGCCACACATGAGTGTGTCGACGCACCTCACCCACCTAAGTATCGAGCGAAGATGTGAGAGGTGACGCTTTGCAAAGCGAGCTTACAATTGGACTGGCGGATGAACTGAACATCGCTCCTCTGGGTGTCGGGGCCTGGGCGTGGGGTACGACCAGGCTCTGGGGGTATGGCAAGGAGTACGACCGTAGCGACGTAGGGAAGGCCTTCCGGGCGAGCATGGCCGAAGGCGTCACCCTTGTGGACACGGCGGAGATGTACGGCAACGGCGCTTCGGAGAGGATCATCGGCGAGATTTTGCGCGAGGGTGGTTTCGAGGGAACGCCGGTCATAGCCACCAAGTTTGCCCCACTACCGTACCGCTTCAGCGCCAAATCCCTTCTGGAGGCGGTAGACAAGAGTCTGGAGCGACTCGGGATAGAGACCATAGATCTCTACCAGATCCACTTCCCGAACCCGATTTTCAAGATAAGCAGTCTGATGGATGCCCTCGCGGAGACGGTCAAGGCGGGCAAGGTCCGCCGGGTGGGCGTCAGCAACTACGGTGCGGACCAGATGAAGCGGGCGCACGACCGGCTCGCCTCTTACGGGGTGTCGCTCGCCTCAAACCAAGTGGAGTACAGCCTCTTGCGGCGGGCACCGGAGACGAACGGGGTGCTCCAAGCGAGCCGGGATCTCGGCGTGACGCTCATCGCCTACAGCCCTATCGCTAAAGGCCTCCTTACCGGCAAATACGGCCCCGGAGACAGGCCCGTGGGCCTCGTGCGGCGCATGGGGAGAGCCTTCAGCGAGCAGAACCTCAAGAAGATCGAGCCGGTGGTAAACATCCTGCGCGAGATAGGTGAGGCCCACAACAAACAGCCCGCCCAGGTGGCCCTGAACTGGCTGATCACGCAGGGGAACGTCTTCCCCATCCCAGGCGCCAAGAATGAGATCCAGGCGCGTCAGAACGCAGGAGCTCTAGGGTGGGAGATGACCAGCGGAGAGGCCGAGAAGCTGCATCTGGCAACGCTCGGCTGGCGCTAGAGGCTCGTAAGAGTATGGAGACGCCTTCATCGCACTTCGAGTTCGCCTTCACGACCTTCGGAGCCACAACTCAACGTCAGGTATTCACCACTGCAAAGTCCTACGATCAGGAGCGTAACTGACCATACCTCATCGCGTCTACCCCCACCGTCCATCGGTGTGTTCGCTGGTGTACCCCTCTTCTCTCACTGGTCGGGGAGCGCGGCTACCAGTTCCCGGCAGAAGTCCGGGATGTCTGGGACGACGCGGCCCCAGACGAGGTGGAGTGGGGTCGAGTGACGCCGGAACACGTCTCCGAGGGGCTTCCTAGGCAGCTACGGCGCATCCGACCCGCCGGGCTGGCGTGCTCGGTGGTATGGAGCGTAAGGCGCGGTAGGCGAGGAACGAGCGGTTTCCGTTCTCTTACGCGCGGCATCCGGCAGGGGAATCTTTATGCACGCCGAGCGTATGTTGCGGTCGGCCACCGACGCCCGAGTGGAGCCAAGGGCCAGTACCGTGTCCCGATGCTGGGGTCTATGCAGGATCGTGCAAGCGACCTTCGGAGAATTCCGCTTCCACGCACTTGGGTGAATAAGGCTGTTCGTGGGATGATTCAATACGACGCACGCCTCGCATGACGAAAGGAACGAGTTGGGCCACGGACAAGAAAACGCAGGACACCTGCGCAGTACCTTCGATAGTGTGGCGAGCCTCTACGACGAAGCCCGACCCGGCTACCCGGAGCACCTCTTTGACGACCTGGCGTCGCTGTCTGGCACGGGCTCGGGGGCGAAGGCGCTTGAGATCGGCTGCGGCACGGGCCAGGCCACGCTGCCACTCGCACGGCGAGGCTACTGCGTCCTGTGCGTAGAGCTCGGCGAAAGCCTTGCCGCGATAACGCGCGGCAAGCTGTCCGAGCACCCGGATGCGTGGGTGCTCGTCTCCTCCTTCGAGGAGTGGCCGCTAGCGAAGTTGGAGGGGACCTTCGACCTGGTCGTCTCGGCCACGGCGTTCCACTGGGTGGCCCCTGCGATCCGCTACCGAAAGAGTGCCCAAGCCCTCAGGCCAGGCGGCTCGCTCGCGCTCATCTGGAACCGCCCCGACCCGGACGGCAGCAGTGAGGGCTTCCCGGAGGCCCTCGAGAACGTCCACCGCCGCGAGGCACCCGAGCTCGCCCCGGAGCGGAGGCCGCGAACGCGTCTTGACTGGGAGCCCGACAAGGCGAGCGATATAGAGCGTTCGGGCCTCTTCGAGAAGCCCGAGGAGCGGGTCTACCGCTTCGGGATGGCCCACGACGCGCAGAGCTACCTACGGCTGCTGGGCACCTTCTCGAGTCACAGGGCTCTTGACGAGCGGACTCGGGAGGGGCTCTTCGCGGCCGTGGTGCGGCTGATCGATGAAGAGTACGGGGGCCGCGTAGTGGAGGGATACCGCAGTGAGCTCTACGTCGCCGGCAGGCGCTGACGACGGGGATGCAAGGAAGGGAGGAGACGATGACCCACTTAATAGGCAAGGATGAGCTCCCTTATGGGAAGATCGCGCACAAGTTCGAGGGACACCGCTACGGCGATGTGAACGTCTCGTTTTTCCTGGTGGACAGCCCGCCAGGTGGCGGTGCTGTACTGCACACCCATCCCTACGAGGAGGTCTTCGTGACGCTGGAGGGTAACGCCACCTTCACCGTCGGCGACAAGACTATCGAGGTGGGCGCAGGCCAGATAGTGGTGGCGCCGGCGGACGTGCCCCACAAGTTCGTCAACTCCGGCACGGGACCGCTGAGGCAGGTCGACATCCATCCCAGCGGACGCATCCAACAAGTCAATATCCCGGAGGACGCACCGGGTTAGTAGGGTCGGAGCCTGGTAGTGCCACACTAACTCCCAGATCCTGAGTGCCCCCTTAAAACCTCTCTGACCTCACTTGAGTGGTGTCAACGAGGTTTGGTGATTATGCCGAAACTCTTTCTCTTTCCGCGTTTTAGGCTCACCTACGCGGAATGTAGAGGGTAACCGACGGGGCTCGAACCCGCGACCTTCTCTTGAGCCACAATCCGAATCAACTCTACCTGGAATAGCGCATTGTTAAGCTATAAAATATAGATTTGCAGGGATTTTGTGGGTCATAGTCGCTGCGTTGCGTACCGTGGGATACCACCCAATATCGTCCTATTGCTGCCACTACTGCTGCCAAGCCGTGGGCGACGAGGAGTCTAGTGTCTCTACTTCTAGGGACTCCTACTGGCCAAGAGAACCGAGGAGCGGGCTCGAACCGCTGACCTGCTCATTACGACTGAGCCAATAGACGTTGCAGGGGTTCGCCCAGGCTTGCATGCTCGCGGCCGCTTTCGATGATGAACGTCCGCGCGAACACGCTTCTGCCTCCTTTCCCGCCCTCCGCGGGCGAAACTTTCCCCCTCGTAACCAGGACCTCGGGCCTGTTCATCCTGCGAAGCCTTCCTGTTCGTCGTAGGAGCGACCGGGGATCGGCATCTCGATGCCGTACTCGACAGCGATCTTGGCGATCCTTTCTGTCTCCTGCGGACCGTTGGAAATCGGTGTTGTGGACACATCTCTCCTCTCCTCGCTTATCTCCTCGAGGAAGCGCTCGTGCGAACCCCCGGGCGTCTGGCTCACGAGCATCCTGCCGACGCCCTCAGCAACGTTCCTGTGGGCGTGGAGGTTGCCCCTGGGGACGTAGATCAGTGACCCGGCCCCCGCCCTCAAGGTGCGGCCTTCGACCAGGAACTCGTACTCCCCTTCGAGCAGGTAGAAGGACTCGTCCTCGCGGTGCTGGACGTGGGGCGGCGGTCCGCTCCCGGGCTGCGACGCCACCTCGAAGAGCGAGTAGGCCCCGCCCGTCTGCTCGCTCTTGATCTTGTACATTACAAGCTCGCCGAAGACTCGCAGGGATCTGTTGCCCTCACCGGGTGGGAAGTACGCGACGTTCCTACCAATCTCACGCTCTTTGGCCTCCAAGATGCATTCCCCTTCACCCATTGCGCGCAGTGTCTCGTCCGTATAACGCGGGCGGGTCACCATGACCCGCCCGTCCATGAACTCGATGCTATTCACGAGGTTGCGCCCTCGCGGGAAGGTTGCTCGCGTCTGCGGACTGGCTCCTCAACGCGCGGTGACCCGACCGTCTCATTACGCTCCTTGATCGAGGTCCACCACACCATCCCGATGTAGAGCAGCTGCATCGGCGCTCGGACCCACAGAGGGGTAGGCGCGTTCCCACCCAGAGGGATCCCGTTGATTATGGCGTTGACGTTGGCCGGAAACAGTGCTACCAGCAGCACCACCAGGCAGATGCCCGCGAGTCTTCGAGTCCTGGGGAGCAGCAGCCCGAGCGCGCCCGCTATCTCGAACACCCCGGCCAGGTAGATCACCCAGAGGCCGTTGGGCAAGGGGGCGGGGATCATCGCCGCGAAGTCGTATTTGAGGCTGGAGAAGTGGCTCAAGCCAGTGAACACGAACATGATCACTAAGGCAAAGCGAGCGGCTTCTCTCCAAGAAGAGAGCCGTTTTACGCCGAGTGCGCCCAAACCCCGCAGGAGAATCAACGAAACAACGAGAACGAACAAAGATATCATGCGTTTCTCCTTTCCGCAGAGGGAGATTCTTACCCTCCGCTTATGTCGCGGTCCCTGATGGGCCGCTCATATTTCTGTTGCGTCTCTCCCCGTCTGCCACAGACCGTTACTGATGGCCGACGGATCGTCTCTTATCTCTTGGATCCCCTGTTCCACCTCCTTCGCCATTTCCGGCTGGAACCAACTTCTCATTACGGCTCCCAGTCTGCGCCCCGGGGCATCCTTCGACCATCCGCAACTCTCCGGCAATACTCCTGCACTCCTAGTGCAGGAGTACCGGCGGGACGCACCGCCAGATCGTGACGTCTGCTACCATGTTTCGCACCGGGGAAAGGTGGGTGAGCTCATGACCTCAGACGGACACGCGAAGTGAGCCGAGCACAGGACGCCCCGTTCGGCGCGTATTTGCGGCGAGTGAGGGAGGCCGCAGGTCTCTCGCAGGAGGATCTGGCCGCGCGCGCCGGCCTGAGCGCCAAGGGCATAAGCGACCTGGAACGTGGCGCGCGCAAGCGTCCCCAGCCGCACACCGTGCGTGCCCTGGCGGACGCGCTGGAGCTGTCGGAGGACGGGCGTGCCTATCTCTTGGCGGCCGTACCGAAGCGGGGCGACGTTGCCCATGCCGGCCCGCCCATCACCGAGGCCGTGTTGCCGGCGCCGCCCGCCCCGCTCGTCGGTCGAGAACGGGACTTGGAGCAGGTGACGGGTTTCCTCCGTCGACCAGAAGTCCGGCTGCTCACGCTCACAGGGACAGGCGGCGTCGGCAAGACGCGCCTCGCCCTGGAAGCGGCGCGGCATGCAAGGGAGTTCTTTCCAGATGGCATTGCCTTCGTCGCCCTGGCCCCCCTGAACGACGCAGGGCTCGTCATTGCCACCGTTGCCCGCTCGTTGGGATTGAGAGAGACGGCGGGCCAAACGCCGCACGAGACCTTGCGCGAGCACCTGCGAGACAAGCGGATGCTCCTGGTGCTCGACAACTTCGAGCACGTGCTGCAGGCGGCGCCAGTTGTTGCGGATCTGCTGGCATTCTGCCCGGACCTGGTGGTGCTCGTTACGAGCCGTGCGCCGCTGCTGGTGCGGGGCGAGCAAGAGTACTCGGTGCCGCCCCTTGAGTTGCCCTCCTCTACTCTCTCGCCGGCCCCGGAAGAAGTTGCCGGCTCGCCCTCCGGCCGCCTCTTCGTGGAACGGGCCAGGGCGGCTTCCCCTGCCTTCGAGCTCACTCGGGAAAACGCCGCAGCCGTGGCGGCTATCTGCTGGCGGCTCGCCGGTCTTCCGCTCGCCTTGGAGCTGGCGGCGGTTAGGGCGAGGTTTCTGGACCCGGCCGCGCTCCTCTCACGGCTCGACCAAGCGCTGTCGGCCGGTTGGGCACGAGACCTCCCCGAGCGTCAGCAGACCATGAGCGCCACCCTCGACTGGAGCCACGACCTGCTCTCCGAGCCAGAGCGGGTCCTGTTCCGACGCCTCTCGGTGTTCTCCGGTGGCTTTTCCCTAGAGGCCGCAGAGGCGGTCGGGGCGTCCGGGGAACCGGAAGCGGTGCTAAGGCTTTTGGGCGCCCTGGTGGAGCAGTCGTTGGTTAGAGCGATGCCCGATGCCGGCGGGGTGAGGTACGGGATGCTCGAGCCCGTGAGACAGTACGCGGTAGAGAAGTTAGAGCAGAGCGACGAGGCCGAGGAGGCGCGGCAGCGGCACGCTCGGCACTATCTCGCGTTTGCCGAGCGGGCGGAGTCGCGGATAAAGGGACACAGTCAGATCGAGTGGCTCGATCGGCTCGAGACCGAAAATGACAACCTGAGAGCCGCGATCGGCTGGTCGCTCGTGATGGAGGATGCGCAAACGGCCGCCCGGTTCGGCTGTGCCCTGGGCATGTACTGGGTGATGCGCAGCCGGCATAGGGAGGGGCGCTTGTGGATGGAACAGACGCTTGCCAGCACCGAACTCTCGGCGAAGATTCGCGGTAGAGCCCAGTGGGCTCTGGCAGTCTGCATGTACGGCTCCGGCGACGACCAGCGGCTTGCGGCTGTAGCCGAGGAGGGCGTCGCCCTGTGCCGGCAGGCCAACGATAGGCATGGGGAAGCTAACGCGCTGGGCATAGCGGGCTTCGCAGCCCTGATGCTGGCTGAGTTCGACCGGGCGACTCGGCTCCTCGAGGAGGCACTGCAGATCTTTCGCGAGCTGGGAGACGGGTGGGGCTCCTCTCATATCCTTACCCACCTCGCGGTGGTGCCTCTCAGGCGGGGCGATTATCCGCGAGCGGCCGGTTACGCGGGGGAGGCGCTCACGCTCTCGCGGCGAACGGGGGACAGGTTTGCCGCCAACATAGCGCTCAACGTTCTGGCGCAGGCTGCCTGGATGTCAGGCGAGCACAGGCGGGCGGACCATTACTTCCGGGAGGCGCTGGCACTCGCTCACGAGATGCGGGACAGGATGGACGCCGCCTACTGCATACAGGGACTCGCAGCCACGGCCAGAGCGCGAGACGAACCACGGCGTGCCGCTCGGATGCTCGGGTCCGCAAATGCGCTGCTAGAGAACACAGGCGCTCCCATCCGTGCCACGGCGGACCGTGGACTATACCAGCGCACGGCGTCCGGCGCGCGTGAGCGTCTCGGGGAGCAAGCATGGATCGCTGTGTGGGACGAGGGACAAGCAATGACTTTCGATGAAGCGGTGGCGTACGCCCTCGCCGACGATGAAACGTTGTCCGCAACTCCTTAGTGTCTCTTGGAGCATGCTCCAAATGCGAACCGTCTATCTTCCGCCGGCTGGCAGGCACTGACGGTCGCACCGAGGCAGGCGCGAAAGGCTGGTAGCCGCCGAAGCGGTCACGCATCGTTAAGGAGTGCGAAAGGAGGGGCCGACAAGAGGCACGGCTTCGACCACCTGCTCGATCGCCGCGCCCGTCGCCTGCGGACTCTTGAGGGCGATGGCGGCGCAACGTCGCAATGAGCGACTTTCCGGGGCTCCGTTCAACCATCGATCCTCTCCCGCTGCGCGCCCGGGAGACTGAGGAACGCGGGCGCGTCGGCCCGCAACGTCGCCCTGGTGTTATCAGGTCATGAGGTATTCGGAGAGAAACAGCTGGGGGTGCCGGGTATGTGTGTTCTAAAATCGATCTATGTCTGCACCGATCTTGGCCACTAAACTCTATATCCCCCCGCCCCAGCCTCGAGCCGTCCTCCGCCCCCGCCTAGTCGAGCGGCTAAACGAGGATCTGCACTGCAAGCTGACCCTCATCTCCGCCCCCGCCGGCTTCGGCAAAACCACGCTCCTTAGCGAATGGGTAGCCGGTTGCGGGCGGCCGACCGCCTGGCTGTCGCTGGACGAAGGGGATAGCGACCCCACACGCTTTCTGGCTTACCTCGTCGCCGCTTTGCAGACCATTGCGGCGAATGTTGGTGAAAGGGTGTCGGGTATGCTCCAATCCCCTCGGCCACCGTCGACCGAATCTATTCTGACGGCCCTGCTAAACGAGACCACCACCGTCCCGGACGATTTGGTTCTCGTCCTCGACGACTACCACGTTATCGATGCCAAACCGGTCGACGATGCCCTCTCCTTTCTGATCGAGCACTTGTCACCACGGATGCACCTGCTTATCGCCACCCGCGAGGATCCACAGCTACCCCTGGCCCGGTTACGCGCCCGGGGCCAATTGAGCGAACTGCGCGCCGCGGATTTGCGTTTCGCCCCCTCCGAAGCCGCCGAATTTCATAAAGGGGTGATGGGCTTGGACCTCAGTGCACACTACATCGCCGCTCTGGAAACCCGCACCCAAGGCTGGATCGCGGGGCTCCAGCTGGCGGCGCTCTCGATGCGGGGAGTAGAGGACGTTCCCGGGTTCATCAGGGCTTTCGCCGGAGACAACCGGTACATAGTGGACTATCTGGCCGAAGAGGTCCTACAGCGTCAGCCCGAACGTGTCCGGAGCTTCTTGCTCCAGACCTCCATTCTCGAGCGGTTGAGCGGCCCGCTGTGCGATGCCGTCACCGACCAAGAGGACGGCAGAGGGATGCTGGGTGCCCTGGAGCGAGGCAATTTCTTTGTCGTTCCGCTGGATGACAAGCGCCAGTGGTATCGCTATCACCACCTCTTTGCAGACGTTCTCTTTGCGCATTTGATGGCGGAGCAACCCGATCGGGTATCTACCCTGCATCGGCGGGCGAGCGAGTGGTACGAGCGTGACGGTTCGGCGGCCGATGCGATCCGCCACGCGCTTGCCGCAGAGGATTTCGAGCGCGCGGCGGACCTGATCGAGCTGGCGGTGCCGTCAATGCGCAGGAGTAGGCAGGAGGCAACGCTACTTGGCTGGCTAAAGGCGCTCCCCGACGAGCTGATCCACTGCAGGCCCGTACTCAACGTTCACTATGCCGGGACGTTACTGCAGAGTAGCCAGCTTGATGGCGTTGAGGCCCGGCTGCGAGATGCCGAACGGTGGCTGGACACGACGGCAGACACGAATGAGCGAGTGGAAGCCCCGTCGGCCGAGATGGTCGTTGTGGACGAAGAGGAGTTTCGCCGTCTCCCGGGTGCGATCGCCGTGTACCGTGCCGGACGGGCCCTGGCACTAGGCGATGTGCCAGAGACCGTGACATACGCCCGGCGGGCGCTCGACCTCGTACCCGAGGACGACCATTTCTGGCGCGGAGCGGCAGCTGCGCTCCTGGGCCTCGCATCCTGGACGAGCGGGGATCTCGAGGCAGCTCACCGGTCGTATGCCGATGGCATGACGAGCTTGCAGAGTGCCGGGTACATCTCTGACACAGTCGGGGGCGCAATCGCCCTGGCTGATATACGGATCGCGCAAGGTCGTCTCCGCGATACGATGCGTACCTACGAGCACGCCTTGCGGCTTGCGAAGGAGCAGGGTGACCCCGTAATGCGGGGAACGGCGGACATGCACGTGGGAATGAGCGAGCTCCACCGTGAGCATAACGATCTTGAAGCCGCCATGCAGCACCTGCTGAGAAGCAAGGAGCAGGGCGAGCACACCGGGTTCCCGCAAAACCCGTATCGGTGGCGCGTTGCTATGGCTCGGATACGGGAGGCCCAGGGAGATCTGGACGGTACTCTCGACCTGCTCCAAGAGGCTGAGCGCCTGTATGTGAGCGACTTCTACCCCAACGTGCGCCCTATAGCGGCGTTGAAGGCACGGGTGTGGGTTATGCAGGGCAGGTTGGGCGAAGCCCTGGGCTGGGCGCGTGAGCGGAGTCTGTCCGCTCATGACGATCTCAGCTACGTGCGCGAGTTCGAGCACATCACCCTGGCCAGGGTGCTCTTGTACCGGTCCAAGAGCGACCGTGCAGACCGCTCCATACTTGAGGCAATGGGACTTTTGGAGCGCCTCCTGCAAGCGGCGGAAGAAGGGGAGAAGACGGGAAGAGTCATCGAAATCCTGGTGCTGCAGGCGCTCGCCCACCATGTGCAAGGCGACATCCCTGCTGCGCTTGTGCCGCTGGAACGTGCCCTGGCGCTGGCCGAGCCAGAGGGCTACGTCCGAGTCTTTGTGGACGAAGGTAGGCCGATGGCCCAACTACTGTCCGAAGCAGCCGCCCACAGGATCATGCCAGACTATACAGCCAGGTTGCTGGCCGTATTCGAAGCCGAGGAGCAGAAGAGCGAAGACGAATCTCATCTGCCCCCTGCCCTACCTACCCAGTCCCTTATCGAGCCACTGAGCCAACGCGAGTTAGAAGTGCTGCGACTCATCGCCCAGGGACTCTCGAACCGCGAGATCGGCGAGCGGCTTTTCCTCGCCCTAATTACTGTGAAAGGACACAACCGGAACATTTTTCGCAAACTCCAGGTTCGAAGGCGCACCGAAGCGGTAGCGCGCGCCCGCGAGCTGGGCCTGTTGTAGCCCAAACGTCCATTCGCCCGCAAATTCGGATCCGGAAGGGCGCGCAAGCGGATCATAACAATACCCCCGAACCCTACTTTGGTATCTGTTCGCCGATACCGTGCCGTAGCTATGCTCCTGCACATGGAACAACGGCCACGAAAGGTACAGGGTGATGGCAAACAGACTGGATCAACCGATGATCTACCAGATCAGGATCGAGGGCCATCTGGGTCCTCAATGGACAAACTGGTTCGGGGGCCTGAGCATCACTCTGGAAGACAACGGTGACACGCTCTTGACCGGCCCGGTGGTGTATCAGGCCGCGCTGCATGGGTTGCTGAGGAAAGTGCGTGATCTGGGAATGCCACTGATCTCTGCCATTCGCGTCAACCCCCCCTAGGCGAATGCGTCCGACGTCAAACAGTAAGTTGAGAGAGGAGAACTAACGATGAAAACCAACGGAAAAACGAGTACAGACACAATGGCCGCTAGAGTCGAGAGAGGAGAACGAAAAATGGCGACCAATGGAAAAATGAATCCTCAAAAGATCGCAAGAGTTACGGGCGTATTGTTCTTGATCACGTTTATCACCGCGATCCCCGCGGCGTTCGTTCTCTACCCCCCGTGCTGGACGACCCGCGCTACGTCGTCGGTGGCGGCGCCGACATGCGCGTGACCTTGGGGGCGTTCTTGGAGCTGATCCTCATCATCGCGAACATTGGCACCGCCGTCGCGCTGTTCCCGATCCTCAAGCGGGTGAACGAAAGCCTCGCCCTCGGCTTCGTCACAGCCCGCGTCGTCAAGTGCGCCTTCATCGCCGTCGGCGTCCTCAGCCTCCTCACGGTCCTGACGCTGCGGCAGGAGGCCGCCGCGGGCGCGGATGCCGGCTCGCTCGTCGCGGTCGGCAAGTCGCTCGTCGCGCTCCATGATTGAACGTTCCTGCTCGGGCCCGGCTTCGTAGTCGGCATCGGGAACGGGCTGTTGCTGGGCTACCTGATGTACCGGTCCGGCCATGCGCCGCGGCGCATGGCCGCGCTGGCGCTCGTCGGAGGCCCCCTGATCGTCGCTTCGGGGACCGCCATCCTGTTCGGGGTCTTCGAGGCAGGCTCCGCGTGGCAGATGATCGCGACCATCCCGGAGTTCTTCTGGGAGCTGTCACTCGGCGTCTGGCTCATCGTCAAGGGATTCAACCCATCTGCTGCGATCCTTTCCGGGCCTGACGAAACTGACTTAAACGAGAGAGACAAAGAAGGAGACAAAAGGATCTTGTCAAAAGCATAAGATAATCAAATTTGGCGCGGCCCCGCGTACCTCGCGGGGCCGCGCCAAACCAATTTCGGAGGAATTCCATGAAGGCAATGGTAAACATGAGATACGGTTCACCCGATGTTCTTGAATTGACGGAGGTTGACAAACCTATTCCCAGGGACGATGAAGCGCTGGTGAAGGTCCATGCGGCTTCCGTCAACCCCCCCGACTGGCACCTCCGTGAGGCACGCCGCGAGTCGCCCGCCTGCAATTCGGGCTGCGCAAACCGAAGCATAGGGTTCTGGGGTGCGATGTGGCAGGTCGAAGCGGTCGGCAAGAACGTCACGATGCTCCAGCCAGGTGATGACGTGTTCGGGAGCCCATTCGTGCACGGATTTGGCGCATTTGCTCAGTGTGTATGTGTCTCGGAAGAGCTCTTAGTACCGAAACTGGCCACCCTCGCGTTCGAGCAGGCGGCGGCCGTACCCCTGGCCGCGTCGACAGCCTTGCAAGGTCTACGCGACCACGGACGGATCGAATCAGGGCAAAAGTCCTGATCATCGGTGCGTCGGGAGGCGTGGAGCGGTGGACGAGGGCCCGGACCAGGGCGCTGGTAGGGACACCGCTTCGGAGGCTTTGGTGGCGCAGGCGCGCGTGGAGGCTTTGGCGGCGCAGGCGCGCGTGGACGCCTTCTTCGAGGCGCACCGACACCGACTTTCGCAAGGGTCCCATCTCTGCCGGCAACCCTACATGAGCCGACTTCCACCCGCCACCGACCGCTCGACCTCGACGTGGTAGCCTGACGGCAACAGGTCCCGTCCTTCGTGGCTACGACCAAGATGAGAGGGCCCGCGGATGAGAGAAAGGCGAGAACCACTGTTCCAGGACCGTCCGGCCCCCAGCCTCGCCTACCCTTGTCGCCAGAACGCCTTGGCCGGAAGCACCTCCGAGCCGCAGGCGGGGCAAAGGAAGATGCCGTCGGGGAGGCGACGCATCTGGTGGCGGCCACACTCTTCGCAGGCGTGGCGGCCGAAGGTCTCGGGGAGGCTGGTTATCCTCCGGAGATCCCCCAAGATATCGCCATTCAGGGTGCAGCCACATCGCTTGCAGTGGGCTGCGGAAGGATCGATCAACTTCATCCGGCCCAGTTCGCAGTGCGGACAGACGATGCGACCGGGTCGAGAGGCAGGAGCAGCTGGGGCACTCCAACATCTCCCAGACGATGGACACTTACAGTCACGTGCTCCCGGGCATGCAAGATGCCGCCGTGAGCGCCATGGAAGGTGTCCTATCCTAGGGATCTCGCACGTCTCGCGGCGCGGACCGCAAGGGCCCGCATCGGCGGCGCGCGACGACCGTCCATCCCTTGGAGCCCTGATAGAGCGACCGTTCCCGAAGGAGGAGGATTGATGACAACGCAAGCCGGCGACCGCATCGGCGGGTCGAGTAGCCACACGAACATCGGTGACTTCGAGCGCTACCCGCTGCTTTTCGGTCCCTCGCCCGTGCACCGCCTCGAGCGGCTGACCTCCCACCTGGGCGGGGCGACGCTGTGGGCCAAGCGCGACGACTGCAACAGCGGCCTCGCATACGGCGGCAACAAGACGCGCAAGCTGGAGTACCTCGTCGCCGACGCGCTCGCTAAAGGTTGCGACACGCTGGTCTCCATCGGCGGAGTGCAGTCCAACCACACCCGCCAGGTCGCCGCCGTGGCCGCCAAGGCCGGCATGGGGTGCGTGCTCGTGCAGGAGAGCTGGGTGGACTGGCCCGACGTGACGTACGACCGCGTCGGCAACATCCAGCTCAGCAGGATCATGGGCGCCGACGTGCGCCTGGTGAAGGCGGGGTTCGGCATCGGCTTCAAGGAGAGCTGGGAGCGGGCGCTGGCGGACGTCGAGGCCGCGGGCGGTAAGCCCTACGCGATCCCGGCCGGCGCGTCAGACCACAGGCTCGGGGGCCTGGGCTTCGCCAACTGGGCCTTCGAGGTCGCAGAGCAGGAGCGTGAGCTCGGCGTCTTCTTCGACACCATCGTCGTGTGCTCGGTCACCGGCAGCACGCAGGCCGGGATGATCGCCGGGTTCGCCGGCCAGGAGCGCGGGCGGCGGGTCATCGGCATCGACGGGTCTGCTAGGCCATCGGAGACCCGCGAGCAGGTCGCCCGCATCGCGCGCAACACGGCAGCGCTGATTGGGCTCGGCCGTGACCTGCGCGAGGATGAGATCGTCCTCGACGACCGCTACCACGCTGGGACCTACGGCATCCCCGACGAGCAGACCCTGGAGGCCATCCGCCTCGCCGGGCGCCTGGACGGGATGATCACAGACCCCGTCTACGAGGGGAAATCGATGGCCGGCATGATCGACCTCGTCGCGGGCGGCGAGATCAGCCCCGAATCGCACGTCCTCTACGCGCACCTGGGCGGCCAGCCCGCACTGAACGGCTACGCCGCCCTTTTCGCGACGTAGGCTTCGGTCCTTGAAGATGGAGGTGTTAGGGATGCTCCTCGCACCGAGGCTATTCGGGCTTCCGGCCTATCGTCACACTCTCGGGCGACCTCGGCATCCCGCGCGGCATCCCGTAGAGCTTGTTGGCCTCGAACTCGGAAGTGATCTAAGCCTCGAACGGCTCCACATACGGATCGTTCTTGGGCGACTGGTGCGCCCGACCGGTGGGGATGATGGGGCGCAGGTGTTCGGGCAGCCCTAGGGACGTCCCGCCGAAGTAGTAGAAGTGCTCGGAGAGCAGGGCGTAGTCACGGGACAGCTAGCCGCAAACTACGCGGAGCTGATCTTCTTGAACATAGAGGGGTCAAGGAGCCCTGCACGACTGCGGATAAGAGTGCTCTCCCATGGGTCTCAGCCGGTTGTCGTCAATCCGTCGTCAAGGACCTACAGCGTTGGTCAAAACCATTGACCCAAAGGTAAATGCTCGCTCCCAAAACCTCCGTCGGGAACCTAGTGCAAGCCACAGAAACCATAGTTCCTTGAGACCTCGCGTCTACGGCATACTGGTTCAACCATTATGACTGACGCTGTAGGTTTGGCGCTTAGCCCCTCTCCTCTACCAAGTTTTCCTGCAAATGAAAGGGTGACCGATGGGACTCGAACCTGGGTCACGGGAACAAAGCGGGGTAGCTTCGGAGCTACAATCCCCAGCGGATATTGCACCGGATGGCGGGCGGTTGCGAATCCCGAACAGATAACCTATTGTCTTTTCTCCGACTTGCCAAGTGTTGCACGCCCATGTGTTGCACGGTATCGCGTTCGCGGCGGTGTCACATGCTCGAAACACGATCCCCACGGCGTGCTCCAATTCCGTGCATACGGCCTTAGCCATCCGGAATCTAAGAGGGTGACCGACGGGGCTCGAACCCGCGACCTTCTCTAGAGCCACAATTCGATGCCGTCCGTTACAGGGCGTCCTAGTGCGTCCGGGAAATGCGCTTATTTATGGGGTTTTCGGCGATTCTGAAGACTACCTTCGTCCGCTGCGTACTAGCCTGTACTAGTCCGGTTGCAGTACGGTTGCAGTAAATAGCAGCCTCAGAGCAAGGCCCGGAGCAAGAACGCAGAAGAGACAAACCGGTGGCGTAGCCTGAAGCGGCGCATAGCGAAGTGGAGGTCATAAAGAGGTCGGTGCCCAGGGTGCGAACGTAGGCTCCTCCAGGTGGGCTGGGTGCCTAATAGAGCGGGATGCTCGAGTTCACCGCCGAGAAGCCCCAAGAACTCAAACCTTGCTTCCCGTGCGGGCGGGTCACCAAGGTTATCCGCTTGGGATGGGGTCCCACCGCCGAGAGCTAGGGCCGGCACAGAGAAGCCCTAAGGCGACCTCTGCTCGCTTGTGTGGTTACTGCACGCGGTTACGCGGATACCCGCGCCCTCGCCCTTGAAGGCCTCCTTCACCTTCGGGTCGCGCGAACCTACGAATCGTACGCGGCCTCCTTCGTGTTGAGAGATATGCTGGACTCCGACCTGGGCGAGCGGTTCGCCCCGCCCCCGACGAGCGCTCCTAACCTCTGCGTAATAGGTCCTGTATGTACGGAAAGCGGCCCGCATTCTAGCGTCCGACTGGACGATCGAGCGCCAGAGGTGCGCTTCGAGTGGGCTGCACCGGTTCCGATTTATCGCTACCTTGCCTGCGTTGGTTCTTTCAAGACGGCTACGTTGAAGTCGGCCCCCACGGGCATCGCCGCGCGGTCCTCGTTGAATATCGCCCACTTACTACGGTCAGTGTGGTACCAAACGCCGATAGGGTGGTCGTTGTAGCCGCCTCCTTCGCCTCCTGGATTCCAATTCTGCGTAACATAGAGAATGGCATTGGGGTTGTCGTTAATCAGCGGATGGTCGAGGTAGGTCCAGTTCCCCAAGATGTTCTCACGCGTGGCGCGATGGATGAATACCGCGTCCAGTCCCGTCTCATCCTCCAGGGCCGCCTCAACCCGATCGAGCCGCTTCTCCAGTCGAGCTTGTTCGTCCGGCGCGAGATCGCCTCGTAAGTAAGACGTGAGCGCCCAGGCGAGCGCTATGCCCACAAGCGCTATCCCGGCAAGCCCAGCCACCGGTATCCAAGGCAGTACCCTCTGGCGCCCGTTTTTCCCGTTTTCGACACCTTCAGGGTGCGAGGACGAAAGAGTTTGTTTTGGTGAGTCGGTTGGCTCGGGGGTAGCTTCTTGGTAACCAGGAGGGGTACCTGATACCCAGGCGCTACCGTCATAGTAGTTCCACTTGTCGTTGTTAGGAGACCTGGCCCACCAGTGACCTTCATCGTCCTGCACCATCAACCGCTGACGCTCGGCATTAAAATCATCGACGCCTATCGTGCCGGCATCGAATTGGCGCTTCAGTTCAGCGTAGCGACGCTCAGCTTCCTGAAAGTCCATCTTTCCACCCTCCAGATTTATCCTCACACCCTGTGTGTTATCGAATTAAACTCTAGGTTAATCCGTAAACTCCCCACCTTCGCTCATCCCCGGCAAACTGCATAAAAAGCAGAAACGATCGACGGCGGAGGGGGCTTAATGCCTCCCGGAGAGCAATCAGTGTCCCAATAATAACAGGAGAGATTACCGCCTAACCAAAGCTCAACCGCGGTGACGATACCCAAGCCGACGATGGACGCGACCACTCCGAACTGAAGACCTCTATAGAGAATCGATCGGCGTCTTTCAGGAGACGCTCGCAAAGTAAACCATCTAAGTGCAGCCGGCACTTGGATAAGCTTTGGTAGTCTTGGTGCTCTACTTGTAGGGTTCAAAGGAGGCGGTGGCGGCCGGTCTGCCACGGGGCTTAAAGGAGGCGGTGCGGGTCGGTCCTCCATAAGCACAACTTTCGCCACTCTGTCTACAGAACCTTGATATATGGCCTCGATCATGGCCGTGAATATCGGGATGAATGCTGCTCCACTGATCGTTCCGGGCCAGCCGTAATAGGAGGTGATGAGAGCAGTGGTGGCTCCGGTTAGCCCTGCAACAATCACTGCGGTAAGGTGCCGCTGTAGTAATCCCACTAGGGTGCTGCCCCCATGCTGCAGAGCGCAAGCTCATATCCATTCCCACTACTTCTCTTCTGAGATTAATTGCATAACCAAAATCTTGTGTCAAGGGTTCTAAGCGGGAAGAAACCGCTGAGCAGAACCACAACCTCATAGCAAGTAGGTCAAAGAACTTGCACCAAGGGTGATGGGCGTGGGCTCCCGTATAATGGGGTTGCGGGCCATTGGAGCAGCGCCTCCTTTCGTCTGAGGCCCGGAGTGTTCCGCCAAGTTCCCTCTAGACTTTTCCTTTCCTCCTTCAACGATGTGACGCCTGCGTGTTACTCCACGGTCCAGGTAGCCGCCACTGTGGAACTTGGGCTCGGGTGCAGATGGTACTGGGCCAACGCCTCTTGGTAGCTCAGCATCCGATCTTCGGTTACCCGATCCTCCAGCTCGTCGGTGGGGCGCTCGTGGCCGCGGGCGGCGAAGGCCCGAGAGAGTCTGCGGGCTAGATTCCTGGTGGGCTGTTGGTCTGGCAGCACCGGGGGCACCACCACCCAGCGCTCTTTGAGGTGCTCCAGGCGGGGCAGCCCTCCCCAGAGTTTCGAGAGGCGTGCGACGGGCCGGCAGCATTGGGAGTGCATGCGCGACAATACGCGACGCAGGTCCACGACCCTAACGTTTCTCCAAACACCCTCCGCTGCTGCTCGTAGAATTCGCCATCTCACTGTAACCTGTTGGCAAAGATCTTCTCATACGTCCCTACCGCCCATCCTCCGATAGCGTTCTCGGAACCTCCAAGAGCTCAGGATCAGATCCACCAAAGGTGCCTGATCTCTCGGAGCAGCGCAAGCGCATGGAACAAGCGGACACCCCCTCCTCACGGGTTGCCTCTGCGCCTGGCGCGGAGCGAGGAGGGTTACCGCGCCTTAGAGATCTGCACGTGGTGGGTCAGATAAGCTCTGGCTACATCCTCCTAGACGAGCCACTAGCGGCGTGGATCGTCGATCAACACGTCGCACACGAGCGTGCCCTGCTCGACAGGCTCACCGGCTCCGAAGACGAGCGGATGCCCACCATACAGTCACTGCTTATCCCCGAAGTGGTCGATCTCCCGTCCCAGGACGCCGCAGAAGCGGCCGATTCGCTAGAGGAGCTCTCGGTCTACGGTTTTGAGGTGGAGCCCTTCGGCAAGGCTTCCTTCAGGATAAACGG
>DASQVA010000218.1:0-2526 GCA_035641035.1 Rubrobacter sp.
AGGAGTGTACCATCGAGCACCCGTCCGTCCCCGTCTAGCACGAAGCTGACCACGTGTGGCAGGCCAGTTTCGCCCATTGCCAGCGCCGAGATCCTTCTCGACGGCCGGGAAGGACGGCGTCGCCGAGCCCGGCCCGCCGGACGAAGTTGAGGCTGGTCCGGAAGGTTGGCGTGCCGATGATCACCGGGAGGCCGAACGGATGGGCAGCGGCGACGTAGCTCACGTAGATCCGCCGCAGCACCGGTCCTCCGGCCGGGTCGTCGACGAGGGCGGCCACCTGGACGTACTCGGGCAGCGGGACGTCCGTCCCGATCCCGCCCTCGGTTAGCATCAACAACGACTCCCCAACGGCCGTCTCGAAATCGATCATGCCGCCCAGTTTACAGTTGGGTAGTCCAACCTGCGATCCTCGCCCTCCGGCCGGGCGCCGACCTCACTTCCCGGCTGTGCCCCATCTGCGGAATCATGGCCTCGGCAGCCATCTCCCCCAGGGGCGTGAGGATGGGGCCCCACCAAGACGCTTCACCCAATAGGTGATGCGCCGGGCTCTACCCGATGGCAACATCCCGGGTGTCGGAGCTTCGCTCGCCGCGGAGAATTTTGGATGTTGACAAGGTTCTCGTTGAAGGGTAGAGTGCTCTTGTTGTTTTCGCGTAGAGGATCGAGGGATTGATGCACATCCGTCGCACGAACATAGGAACTCCGGTGTTCGGGGGAGAGGTGCGTCCCGAGGTCCGCGCGGTCGCGATGAGAACGTGAGCTTCTAGCTCAACCAGACTTCTCAAAGAGGCCCCCGGACAAACGGACCGGGGGCCTCAAGCTTTGCTCTACGAGCGAGCTACGGTTTCCGACTCCGATCCCGGTGACGGGCATCATCCGCCCACCACTGATGCGACGAAGTGACGAGAGAAGGAGACCGAGAGATGTTTAACGACTACCAGTACATGGTGTTGCAGGACCGGACGGCCCGCGAGCAAGACCTCGCCGAGCGAATGGCCGAGCGTAGAAACCACGCGCGACCCCCCGGCAGGTCCTCCGTGCGCGCCCGGGCGGCGCGCCGACTCTTCGCCCTGGCCGTCGCCACCGAGAGGAACGAGACGTGGCGGATAGTCTGGGAGAGGCTGGAGGCGAAGGGGCGCCTGTAGGACGGGTGCCCCTCCGGGCGGAGAGAGGAGGTCCAATGGTGAAAGCTTTAGAACTAAGAGGGATAGAGAAGAGTTTTAAGAAGCGGCGGGGGCAGGTGGTGCGCGCCCTCGACTCGGTCTCGCTCACGGTCGAGAGGGGGGAGGTCATCGGCATCCTCGGGCCGAACGGGAGTGGGAAGAGCACCCTGGTGCGCGTTCTCTCCACACTCGTCACTCCAGACAGGGGCGAGGTCGAGGTCTTCGGCGTGGACGCCGTCCGCCACCCCAAGAAGGTGCAGCGTAGCATGAACCGGGTGAGCGTCGAGGCCAGCTTCTTCAAGAAGCTCTCGGCGATGGAGAATTTGCTCTACGGCGCCAAGCTCTACGGTGTCACGAGCGCTGAGGCGCGGCCCAGAATCAAGGAGATCCTCGAGAACATCGGCTTCGCGCATAAGCGCGCCCAGGAGCCGATGGAGCACTTGAGCCGCGGAATGCAGCAGAAGGTCGCGCTAGCCAGGGCGCTCCTCACGAGCCCTGTCCTGATGCTCCTAGATGAGCCGACGACGGGCCTCGACCCTCGGAGCAAAAAGGACGTGCAGGCCTTTATCCAGCGCATCAGGGAGGAACACGACTCCTCGGTCCTGCTGTGTACGCACGATATGGGCGAGGCCGAGGAGCTGTGCGACCGTGTCGGCATAATGATGGACGGGAAGATACTGGCCCTCGAAGAGCCGGAAGGACTAAAGGGCCGTTACGCTAGCGAAGCTAACGGGCGTGTCCCCACGCTGGAGGAGACGTTCATGGTCGCGACCGGCTACTCGGTCGAAGAGGCCAGCGCGGAAGGAGAGTAGGAAAAGGAGATGCAGAACATGCCCAAGCCCCGGTGGTTGATCGAGGTGATCGCCGTCTGGGGCTACGTACAACGCAACTACTTTCTCACCAAGCGCTACTTTATGTGGGAGCTGGTTTGGCTGACGTTCACCACCGTCAACGCTATGTCCATCACCTTTATCGGGGCAGGCGTCGGTCTCGTCGGCGGCGGTGAGGGGATAGACACCCAGCGCCTCATGACCTTCTTGCTCGTCGGCGCGCTTATCTGGAGCTACTTGTCGATGATCTTCGACGTGCTCTCCGAGACGGTGCAGTGGGAACGGTGGGAGGGGACGATAGAGTACACGTTCATGAGCCCGACGAGCCGGGTGACTCACCTGCTAGGCATGGGTGTCTACGCGGTGGTCTACGGCATCATCCGCACCGCCGTGGTTCTCGGCGTCGCCATGCTCGCCTTCGATCTCGACCTCTCGCAGGCCAACTACTGGGCCGCCCTCGTTGTGCTCGCCGTGTGCAGCATCTCGCTCGTGGGCTTCGGGGTCGTCGCCGCCGTCATGCCGCTGCTCTCCCC
>DASQVA010000219.1:0-4432 GCA_035641035.1 Rubrobacter sp.
AACCTATCTTCTGCAGCGGGAAGACGGCCGCGCTGTTGCCTACGTGCCCGTAGGCCACCGACGACTGTATCGAAAGGATGTTCAACCCGGCAGCCCCTTCGTGGGTCCCGCTCGCGTTGGTACGCTAATCCTACCAATCTCCCCGACGCTCCTCGAACGGCGTGCTACGGACCTAGCCGCGGGTAACGGCCTCCCGCTGGGTACAAGTGCGCCCCGGCGTTCGGACCGGGGGTTGGCGGACGCCTATTGGTGGCGCAGCCGCTGAATAAGCATGCTTTCGTAGCCGCTCACACATAAATCTTCCCCGAACGGAAGTAGAAAACCCTTACGTCGCAGGGTGGCGGAAAACTGACGGCGTCGGGAGAGCGTTAGAGGTTGGGCGGTATGACTCCGGATGGCGGAGTGTTGGCGTCAGGTGCTAGGTGGTGCGTAAGTTTATGAACCAGGTTAGCGCTGGTTAATTGCTAACGCTTGAAGTCGATGACCAAACGCGTACCAACTCGCACCTCTTGTACACCAGTAGTACACCAACCCACGCGAACAACGGCGAACAGACACGAAACATGCTCAGAAGAAATACGCCGTTTTACGGGATTTTCTGAACAGTAGCGAACGCCAGCGACAATAGGGTTCTGACTTTGCACGGCAGAGGCCAGGGGTTCGAGTCCCCTCGGCTCCACTAATGAAATGCGTGATTTGCAGGTTATACACGATATAACGATGAGCGTTCCGAATGCTAGGGGAGCGCTTGTGCTGCAACCGTGCCGCAACGCGGAGGAGAGCCTTACCAAGGTTATTGTGCGCGACACTTCTACGATGTCTAGACAAACGGCACTCCTCAAATACTCTCTGGCCTTATAGGAAACACACTTGGTAGCCATGGCTAGGTTTCTTGTGTGCGAACGGGTTGTTAGCTCCGAAGGTCGCGGGTTCGCGCCTCGTTGGTCACCCTCCTAAATCCCGCGTAGATAAGCCAAATACTCGCCGCAGGTAGAGCCCCGAAAGGCGATCCGGGGCTCGTCTACATCACCTGTACATCACCGGGAGAGCAAACTTTGCCAAGAATAGCGCAACGCGGGTGCAGCCGAGGCTGGCAGAACCGGCCTGCTTACCATGTGCGCGACACCCTCATGTGCCAAAAACGTTAGGAACGCAACGAATCCTCGACGAGGGTCGGTTCACTCTTGCTCCCAGTATGTGACGCGGCTGCCTTTGTGGCATACGAATCGCACGCCCCCGTCCTAGGAGATCACGACCGCCACCGATCCGGGCAGCGCGCCGGCCAGCCGATAGGCCGAGCGGTGGCGAGCGCCCACGTTCCCGGTCTCCTCTTCGGCGACCTTCTCGTCCTCGAGGTCCAGCGCCCTCCCCGCGCTCTTGACGTCCGGGACTTCACCTTTTGTAGATTCTTGGACTTTGCGTGTAGAGCGTTCTCAGAAGTTCACCGCTGTATGGAACGTGCTCTCCTCAGTCTAAGCTAGTCCATGCGCCTCTATGACAGTAGGGATTCAAGGGACGTGAGCTTAAGCGGCCCCCACAAGCACGGTAGGAGGAAAGCATAGGAACAGTTGGGTGGCGGGAGCCATAGGTAAGCGCAACCTTGTCTGAGATACAGTCAGATAAGAAAGACTTTCGAAAAAAATGGCGAAAGCTATTGACGATTATGCGAAACCCTGTCTAAAATAAGAATACGAGGGAGAGGAAAAGATGGGCAGCAGCGTCACAAGCAGAGGAGCTCACTACCGCTACCCGCTGGTAGAGAACCGGGTGCAAGCCGAGATCATAACCTACGTTCGCGCCGAGGCCCGACCGGTTTCTAGGGCCCGGCTAACCGAGGCGCTTAGCTCGAGCCGCGGCAAGATCTCGGCCGAGGTGGCTCGGCTGATAGAGGTGGGGTTGCTCGCGGAGGAGGGCCCGGCCGAATCTGAAGGCGGGCGCCGTTCCTCTTTGCTCGGCATCCCGCACTCCGCGGGCCTGATCGCCGTGGTCGACATAGGAGCGACGTCCATCGACGTTGCTCTGACGACGCTCGGCAGTGGGTTGGTCGCTCATCGGGGCGAATCTGCGGACGTGAGGTTCGGTCCGCAGCCCGTGCTGCACCGAGTTAAGGAACTCTTCTCGGAACTGCTGGAGGGGCAGGCGGCCAATCCGCGGGACGTGCTGGCGATTGGGATCGGCGTCCCGGGTCCGGTTGAGCAGGCGTCCGGGCTGCTCACCGCGCCCCCCATCATGCCGGGCTGGGACCGGTTTCCCATACGCGACGTGTTCGCCGGGGAGTACGCTGCCCCGGTCTTCGTCGACAACGAGGTGAACGTAATGGCCCTCGGTGAGCACTGGGGCGGGGTGGCCAAGGGCGTCGACGACGTGGTCTTTGTCAAGATCGGCACGGGGATCGGCAGCGGAATCATAATAGGCGGCAGGATTCACCGCGGCACCCAGGGGTGCGCTGGGGACTTCGGCCATATCTGTGTCGACCCGAACGGGCCGATCTGCTCGTGTGGCAACACAGGCTGCCTGGAAGCGATGGCTGCGGCCCCTGCGGTAGTGCTGCAGGCGGAGAGATGCGCCAGGGAGGGCGAGTCCCCAGCCCTCGCAGAGATTCTGACCGAAAAGGGAGAGCTCAACACGAAAGACATAGGAGAGGCCGCCAGACGCAGCGACTACTGTGCGCTCACGATCATCCGCAGATCTGGGAGGCTAATCGGCCAGACGCTCGCCGCCGCGGTAAACGTACTCAATCCCTCGATGATCGTGATAGGTGGCGGGGTGTCGCACATAGGGCACGCGCTTTTGGCCGAGATCCGAAGCGCCGTCTACCAACGGTCGCTGCCGCTCGCCACGCGCAATCTGCCCGTAGTGATGAGCGAGCTCGACGAGTTAGCGGGTGTGATGGGTGCGAGCGTGATGGCGGCCGAAGGGGTGCTCAAGACCCCGGATGGAGGGAGGTGAGAGCCGGGGAGTCTGTAGGGAAGATGTCGCATTGGTAAGGAGTTCGTGTTCTCCAAGAAGGCAGAATGAAAAAGGAGGAGTAAGCTTGAGCACTCAGGGAAGCGGAAGGGACGGCGCTGTTACGTCCGAGGCGCAGAGCAGACGCCTTTTCTTGGCGAGCTGCATAGCTCTGGTCGCCACCGCGATGACCTTCGCCGTCCGCGGCGACATACTCGGCACGTGGGGCACGGAGTTCTCCCTAGATAAGACTAGCATAGGCTGGATCACCGGCATGGCCTTCTGGGGATTCGCGTTGTCGGTCATCATCGGTGGGGCGATCGTCGACTTCATAGGCCTGAAGTCGATGCTGGTGTTGGCATTTGCCACGCACGTGTCCGGCATCATCGTGACGATCTTCTCTGGCGGTTTCTGGATGTTGTTCCTGGGAACTCTGCTCATCGGTCTGGGCAACGGGGCGGTGGAGTCAGCCTGCAACCCGCTGGTCGCCACGGCCTACCCGAACCAGAAAACGGCCAAGCTGAACCTGTTCCACGTGTGGTTCCCAGGCGGCATTCTCATCGGTGGTCTCGCAGCGTACTTTTTGACTACTATGGGGTTTGGATGGCAGGTAAAGATGGCCCTTATCCTGATACCGACGCTCGTCTACGGGTGGATGTTCTTGGGCATGCGCATACCGGAGACCGAGCGCGTGGCCGCAGGCGTCTCCACCTCCGGCATGTTCAGGGAGGCCTTCCGGCCCCTGTTCCTGGTCCTGTGCTTCGCCATGTTGCTCACGGCCTCCACGGAGCTCGGCACGAACCAGTGGCTTCCGAACATTCTCACCACCACGGCCGCCGTGTCGGGCATACTCGTGCTGGCCTACATAAACGGCCTGATGGCCGTCGGGCGTTTTCTCGGTCACTCGTTTCTGGGCAGGATCTCGCCTATAGGCCTCTTGATAGGCTCCGCCAGCGCCTCGTTGGTGGGGCTGCTGCTCTTGAGCGTGGCCGACTCGGCTATCTCTGCCTTCGTCGCGGCCACGGTTTTCGCCGTCGGCATCTGCTACTTCTGGCCGACGATGCTGGGTGTGACCGCCGAGAGGTTCCCCGCCGGCGGGGCGCTGCTCCTGGGCATCATGGGCGGCATCGGAAACATATCGGTGGCCATCACCATGCCGATCCTGGGAGGCATCTACGACGCCAGCGGTCCGGCCACGGCGCTGCGTACGATGGCGATCTTGCCGGTGATCCTGCTCTTCATCTTCGGCTTCTTCTGGTTCCGCGATCGGGCGAGGGGCGGCTACAAGGCCGAGACCCTGACCGGCCCACAGCGGCGGGCCGAGGGAGGTGCCTCCCCGGGGCAGACCCCGGTCCCTGAGGGATGAGGAGCTTGACTCGTCAGCCGTGTTCTGAGGAAGCGGGCTCCCCTGCTAGGGGAAAGCAAGTCAACCTTGCGCGATCCCGGTTGCTTCCGTTCATCCTACTAGAATCGGTGGATTTTCTGT
>DASQVA010000220.1:0-6100 GCA_035641035.1 Rubrobacter sp.
TCCCGCACCTCTGGCGAGAGGGGGATGGACTTGGCCGAGCGCTCGAAGACGCCCCCGCCCTCGGAGATGAGGCCCTTGTCGTAGTCCGTCCACGAGGAGCGCGGCAGTTCGAAGAGCCTCTTACGCTCCTCGAAGCTCTTCTCGGGGTCGGGGTCTGGGTCGAGGAAAATGTGCAGGTGGTTAAAGGCGCCTACGAGTTTTATGTGGCGGCTCAGGAGCATCCCGTTGCCGAACACGTCGCCTGACATGTCGCCGATGCCGACGGCGGTAAAGTCCTCCTTCTGGATATCTTTGCCAAGCTCCCTGAAGTGCCGACTCACGGACTCCCAGGCGCCGCGGGCCGTGATACCCATCTCCTTGTGGTCGTAGCCGGCGGAGCCGCCGGAGGCGAAGGCGTCGCCGAGCCAGAAGCCGTACTCGGCCGAAATACCGTTGGCGATGTCTGAGAAGGTCGCGGTACCCTTGTCCGCCGCCACGACGAGGTAGGGGTCGTCGCCGTCGTAGCGCACTACGTCCGGCGGCGGGACCACCTCATCGCCCGAGATGTTGTCCGTGATATCCAGCATCCCGCGGATAAAGGTCTTGTAGCAGGTGACGACCTCCTGCATAAGGGCTTCGCGGCCTCCCTGAGAGGGTGGGCGCTTCACGACGAAGCCACCCTTGGCGCCGACGGGGACTATGACGGCGTTCTTGACGGTCTGGGCCTTCATGAGGCCCAGGATCTCGGTCCTGAAGTCCTCGCGCCTGTCGGACCAGCGGATGCCGCCGCGGGCCACCTCGCCGCCGCGCAGGTGGACACCCTCGGTGCGGGGGGAGTAGACAAATATCTCGAACCGCGGCAGCGGGAGCGGGAGGCCTGGGATCTTCTCGGGATCGAGCTTGAACGAAAGGTGGGGCTTCGGTCCGCCTTCGGGGGTGCCCTGAAAGAAGTTGGTCCGCAGGGTCGCTAAAGTTACGTCGAGGTAGCTGCGCAGGATACGATCCTCATCAAGGCTCACGACCGCGTCGAGCGCTTTGGAGATCTCGGCCTCCAGGCGCTCGCTCTGCGCTTGTGCCTCGCCTTGGCGGGAAGGGTCCAGGCGGGTCTTGAAGAGGTCTACGAGGAGACGGGCGATGTGGGGGTTGACGACGAGCGTGTCCTCCATGTAGTCTTGGGAGAAGGTCGTGCCCGTCTGACGTAGGTACTTGCAGTAGGCCCTCAAGATCGTGATCTCGCGCCACGTCATCCGGGCGAGCAGGACGAGGCGGTTAAACCCGTCGTTCTCGACGGTCCCGCGCCAGGCGCGGGCGAAGGCGTCTCGGAAGATCTCTTTGACCTCGCCGGTCTGGAGCTCGCCGCGTCCCCCGTGGACGAGGCCGAAGTCGTAGATCCAGGCCGGAGGAGAGCCGGCGGGTTTCACCTCGTGCGGGCGCTCATCCACGACCTCAACGCCCATGTCCTCGAGCAGCGGCAGGATATCCGAGAGCGAGACCTGCTCGCCCAGCCTAAAGAGCTTGAACCCGAGAAAGTCCTCCGGCTCTTCGAGCGGATGGTAGAGGCTCATCTCTATGTCGTCCTCGGAGCCCAGGGCCTCCATGCGCTGTATGTCCGACACCGCGGTGCGGGCGAGAAAGCCGGCGCGGTAGCCAGGGGAGAAGGCATCGCGGTACTTGCGAAAGAGCTCGGTGCCCCGCTCCTCACCGCAGGACTCGATCAGGGCGTCGTAGAGGTTGTCCTTCCACGAGCGGATCGTCTCGACCAGACGAGCCTCGATCTCGTCCTCGTCGTACTCGGGCGTCTCTCCGGGCTTGGCGTAGATGATGAAGTGCAGGCGCGCCAGCACCGACTCCGAGAGCCTGACGTTGAACTCCGCGTTCGTGCCGCCCAGCGCCCGCTGCAGGATCTCCTGCATCCTTTGGCGGATCTCGGTGTTGTAGCGGTCGCGCGGGACGAAGACGAGGCAAGAGAAGAAGCGCCCGTAGGTGTCGCGCCGCACGAATAGCCGGACGCGCTGGCGCTCTTGGAGGTGGAGTATGCCCATCGAGATCTCGAAGAGCTCTTCTTTTGAGATCTGGAACAGCTCGTCGCGCGGGTAGGTCTCCAGGATCTCAATCAGGTCCTTCTCGTTGTGGCTCCCCTCCGGGAAACCGGCCCGCTCCAGGACGTAACGCACCTTGCGCCGCACGAGCGGTATGTCCAGAGTGCTCGCGCTGTAGGCCGAGAAGGTATAGAGCCCGAGGAAACGCCGCTCCCCCGTGACCTCGCCCGATTCATCGAACTTCTTAATACCGACGTAGTCAAGGTACGAGGGCCTGTGCACCGTGGCCCGCGAGTTGGCCTTCGTCAGATTCAGGAGCTTTGGGACGCGGGCGAGCCTGCGTACCTCCGGCGGGAGCCTGGAAAAGCTGTGGGAGACCGGCCCGGATTCGGTTTCCCGCAGGATTCCGAGGCCCGAGCCCGCCACGGCTGACAGGACGTCTTCCCCGTCCTGCGTGGTTAGATCGTAGTCGCGGTGGCCGAGGAAGGTGAAGTTGTCGGTGTCGAGCCACTTGAGGAAGGCGCGGGCCTCGGCGAGATCCTCCTGCTCGAAGGGCGGCGGGTCCTCCTCTAATCCCCCGACGATCTCTCGTACCTTCTCGCGCATTTTCGGCCAGTCCTCGACGGCCGCCCGCACGTCCGCAAGGACCTTCTCGATGCACCTGCGCAGCCTCTCCAGGACCGCGGGCTCTGTCTGCCGGTCTACCTCCACGTGGATGACCGACTCGGGGACGGCGTCTTCGTCGTCGGCGTCGGGTGGCAGGACGTCGAGCAGTCGACCCTCGGCGTCGCGGCGCACCTTCATCACCGGGTGGATCATGAGGTGGATAGCGTAGCCTTGGCGGTTTATCTCGGTGCGGGTGGAGTCTACGAGGAAGGGCATGTCATCGTTGACCATCTCGACGACGGTGTGGGTAGATTGCCAGCCGTGCTCCTCGAACTGCGGGTTATAGACCCGGATCTTCCCCTCACCGGGCCTCCGCTGGCCGACGAAGCTCCAATGGGAGACCGCAGTCCCGTAGACGTCGATGGGGGAGCGATCCTGAAGGTCCTCCGCGTCGATCCAGCCGTAGTACTGGCGCGCGAACTCCTCGGCCTGCGGCGCCTGATCTTCGGGCATCTGCTCTCTGAGACGGACCAGGACTTTGTCGAGAAGCTCGTCCTTCACAAGCATCGGCACACTCCTCCGTTGCGCATTCCCCATGGTAGACGTCAGTGTAACTTAACTTCGTTGTGTGGATTGTTTGAAGCGTGTGCCGAGGGCGTTGCCGACGGCGCGGCTCTCCACGTGCCAGACCCCACCTGTGGCAGTATCAGAGGACGCTTGTCGCGCTTAGCGGGTGTTCCTGGTTCCGCGGTCTTTCGTGTAGCCGAGGTGGATGTGGTCGTCGTGGAGGTCGAGCTGGTCCTGGGCCAGGACCCAGCCCTCCTCGTACGAGCGGTTCAGCCCACGCGTCCAGGACTCGGGGCCAATGATCTGATCCGGTCTCCGTTGCGGAGGTAGGCTCGCGAGGACCAGGCCGACCCCCAACACGTCGGGGTCCTCGCCGTTGCCCTCCACGGGCTTATCGTCCACGTACCAGATGTCGGCGGCCCTGCCATGGTAGTGGGTGTTGGGCAGACCGCCGACCTCCCCATAGCCCTCCGGTATGCGCGGCCCGTCCTCGACGCCCTCGATAAAGTAGTGACCCTCCTTGAAGGCGTCGACGCAGATCCGATGCTCCCGCGTTATGGTGCGCAGAGCAGCAACCATTCGGGGGTCCACGACCCCCGCCCGCAGATCACCCGCCGCCTCGTCCGATGCCCCGAAGTTCGGGTCCTCGAGAAGACCCCTCGCCTCTCGTGAGCCATGCGCCTCGTCTTCTCCGATGAAGCCCGTATCCCAGATGCCCCTTCCGAACCCGGGCGGGCACGCCGGATACAAGTTTTCCCCGTCTAGGCCCCCGAGGCGGCCAACGGGCAAGGCCAGGAGTGCCCAGACGCCCAGCGCCGCGACTGCGGCCAGGATCAGGCCTCGCCGGATCAGACGAAAGAAACCTTCGCGCTCACCTTCGCATTCTACGACGCGCCGACAGACGCAACGCCCGTTGTGCAGTCGCGTCGGGATTTCGGCGACGCTCTCGGCGACGCTCTCAGCGTCCTCGGTTTGGACCTCATCCGGGAGAGCTTGGGGAGAACACGCTTGCCAGCCATGCGCCAATCTACTACGTGGTCCACACCCGGAACCACTACGTTAGGGGTTAGAAATCGCCGGGTTTCGGAGTTCGAAGTCGAATCTGCCCTACACTACCCAGGATCACAGGAAATACGGAGGTCTCATGAATTTCGAGCTCACTGGACATCAGCAGGAGATCAAAGTCAATGCGGCACGATTCGCCGACCGCCAGTTGGCGCCCAACGCGGCGGAGCTAGATCGGAAAGATAGGGTCCCTTTCGAGACATTGGAGAAGCTAGCCGAGACCGGATTCACGGGCCTGTGCGTGCCCGCAGAGTACGGTGGGGCTGGGTCGGATTTCCTCTCTTACTGCCTGCTCATAGAGGAGATCAGCCGCGCCGACGCAGGTGTCGGCGTAACGCTCGCGGTCCACACGAGCGCGGGGACGCTCCCGATCTTGACATTCGGCAACGAGGAGCAGAAGGCGCGCTGGATACCACCGCTCGCGCAGGGACAGAAGATCGGGTGCTTCGCCCTCACCGAGCCGCAGACGGGCTCGGACGCAGCCGCGATCCGAGCCAGGGCCGAGAGGGTGGACGGCGGCTACCGTGTCTCCGGACACAAGCAGTGGGTCACCAACGGTCGCGCCGCAGGGACCATGGTTCTCTTCGCCCGCGCCCCCGAGGGCGTCACTGCTTTTGTCGTCGGGATGGGCGCCGAGGGCATCTCGTTCGGCAGGCACGCCGAGAAGATGGGCGTCGTCTCGGCGACCACAGACGATGTGCTGCTGGAGAACGTGTTCGTCCCGGAGGAGGACCGGCTCGGCGAAGAGGGGAGGGGGCTGCGGGTCGCGCTCGGCACCCTCGACACCGGCAGGATCGGGATCGCAGCGCAGGCCGTCGGCATAGCCGAGGCCGCCTTCCGCTATGCCACGGACTACGCCGCCGGACGCACCACCTTCGGCAAGCCGATAGCAGAGCACCAGATCATAGCTTTTAAGCTGGCCGACATGCAGACAAAGATCAGGGCCGCCCGGCTCCTCACGCATGAGGCGGCGTGGATGAAAGACCGGGGAGAGCGGCACACTGAAGCCGGCGCCCGCGCTAAGCTCTACGCTTCGCAGGTGGCGAACGAGGTTACCTACGACGCGGTCCAGGTTCTGGGCGGGCGCGGATACATGAAGGATCACCCGGTCGAGCGTCACTACCGCGACGCGCGGGTTACGGAGATCTACGAGGGCACCTCCGAGATACAGCGTCTCGTCATCTCCCGCGGCATCCTGCGCGAGCACGCCGAGTCCGTGGAGGCTCCCGGTGGCGTCGAAACGTCGCGGCCCGTCGTCGGGTGAGGAGATGAGCCCCGTGGGCGTGATAAGTAGTCTTGTGAGGCTGCTCTGGCGCTTCAGGATCTTGCCCGTGGCCCTCGGTTCCGCAGCCTGGCTCGCGGCTGTCATCAGTTAGTTCCGCGGCGTGCGGTGCGTCCCCTTGCTGCGTGAGATCCGCTAAAGCCTGGGCCCTCTTGACTGCTACCCATCTGTCTCGGTCGTCGTACCAGCACGCGACGAGGAGGCAAACGTGGGGGCGGCTCTTCGGTCGATCCTGGATCAGGACTATCCTGGACGGCTGGAAGCCTTGGCCGTGGACGACCGCTCGACCGACCGCACCGGCGAGATCACCGCCGGGCTCGCGGAGCAACGGCCCGGAAGGGTTAACCCGTTGCGGGCGAGACGGGCTACCAGAATGCTGGCTGGGCAAGAATCACGCGCTCTACCTCGGTACCGAGGCGGACGGAGGCGAGTGGCTGCTCTTCACCGACACGGACGTCCGCTTGTCGGCCGGGTGTGTAGAAGATGCGATCCGAAGATGCGATCCGCTACGCCGCGCGTGAGGATCTCGGCCACCTCACCCTTACGCCCGAGCTGATCTCAT
>DASQVA010000221.1:0-2662 GCA_035641035.1 Rubrobacter sp.
ATCGCGTTGCCCGCCAAGGGCCAGCACGAGGCCCGTTGCTACGCACCAGATAGCCAAGAGCAACCGGCCGAGCGGTATGAGAATTGTGGCCGGAAACCAGAGGAGCGAGGCGAGAGACAGTATCGCCAACGCGGCGGCCACGATGCCCAGACCGGAGATCCAGGACGGCAGCGCCTTCGTCCTGCGGGCGGCGATCGAGGCCGCCCCTACGAATAACCCGAGCGCGGCGACGTGGAGCGTCCCCCCTGTTAGGAAGTTCATCTGGCGCAGGACGCCCACGAGATCCAACCCCAACCCCCCGGGCGCCAGCGCCAACACGAAACCGAGTAGTGCGGACGCCAGGAGGAGGGCCGCCGCCGATAAGCCACCGCCGGAGGTCAGCGCTGGTAGCGCTCCCCGTCCACCCGCCGTCCTTCTCACGAAGGCGGTTACGCTGGGGGAGAAGACGAGCAGGGCGAGGGACGAGAGAACCTGGAGAGAGCCAGCGGCCAGGACCGCGGTCCGGTTCTCCTCGTAGTACCGGGCGACCTCCTGCGGGGAAGCCCCTGGCATCGGGAACGGTGCGGACGAGAGCGCACCGCCGAGGACCAGGCCCGAGATAAAGAGGGCAACGAACAGCACTCCGCCCAACGCCCGTGGGTCTCTCGATCTTCTCCGGGCCATCATCGCCTGGCCCCATGCAAAAGCGCCGTGCGCGCGGTGGTCCTCGATCTACCACGATCTCCCGTTGCCAACCTCATGGCGTCCGCTCCCCTACTTCTTCAGGAACGTTTCGCGAGGCCGACGCGGTCGGCGCGCGTGAGGCCAGGGTCGTTGCCAGGACCCAGGCGCGCTCCTGTTCGTGCCTATCGAGCGCGAGGGCGGATGGGCGTTTGGGCTTCGCGTTGCTCTCGAAGTACGCGCCCGTGACGCCCGCCACCTCCGACGAACTCATGAGGAAGGCCGGGGATCGGGCGGCCTTCTCCGCGGAGCCGCTCTGTTGGACCCTGCGAAAAATCGGCCAGAGAAACCTCTGCACGGGAGGCATCCCGCGCGGCGCGATACCCTGCGTCCCGGTAGTCCACGCCGTTCCGGGGTTGGTCGCGTTGACCATGACACCGATGCCACCCAGACGGCGGGCTAGGGCGAAAGTCCACAGTAGGTTCAGCAGTTTGGCCCGCGCGTACGCCCGGAGGCCGAGGAACGACCTCTCGGATTGGATGTCTACGAGCGGGTCCCCTCTCCACATGGCGTGCGCCGCCGAGGCGACGTTGACCACCCGCGTGGGCCCGCTTCCCTTCAATATCGGCAGTAAGGCCTCCGTCAAGGCGAACGGCCCGACGAAGTTCATCGCGAGCGTCGCCTCGTAGCCGTCCTCTGTCTCGACGCGGTCGTTGTTGAACCCGCCGACGTTGTTGACCAGCCCGTCGAGCCGGCCCTCGTGCCTACGGACCCGCTCTGCCAGCTCCCGGTTCCCGCCGACGGTCGAATGGTCCGCGGACAAGAACTCGACCCGGCCGTCTCCCGCCCGCTGGCGCAGCGAGCGAACGGCCTCTCGTCCGCGCTGCGCGTCGCGGCCGGTGATGATCACCCGCGCTCCCCTCGACGCCAGATCCCGCGCGGTGTAGAAGCCTATCCCCGAGGTAGCCCCCGTGACCAAGATGGTTTTCCCTTCCATGTCCTGCCTCCCGGATCGTCCCATGCCGTGTCGACGAGTGTAGAGAGGCGCCGGAGGGCCCGGTAGTGAAGACCGTCGTGGCTTTGACATGACGGATGTCACAAACCCCGAACAGTCACTTGGTGACCTGTCCGGGGCTCCTTGTCGGGAGCCGCAAATTAAAGCATGTCATGGCCCGATGCTTGCAAAGCCGGCCCCGGAACGACGTATAGGCCCCAGCGGGGCGGTTCGGCCAAGGTCATACGGACGGCCGTAGGCGCTCCGGATCACCAGCCGTGGGTGCGCCCCTTGCGCCAGCAGGTCACGGCGCCTTGGAAGGGTAGGAGAACGCGAAGGGGACGGCCTCGACGGCCGTCCCCTTCGCGTTGCCTATTGAGGTTGCGGTTCTACGCGCCGGAGCGCTCTCTGAGCCAGGAGCTCACCTTCGGCCAGAGGCCCCTCCTGGCGCCGCGGCCGGTCATGAGGCCGACGTGGCCGGCTTCCAGCGGGAAGAACTCCTTGTCCTCGCTGCCGACGAGGCCCATGGTGGCCTCGGCCTGCGGGAGGGCGCAGATGTGGTCCTTGGTGCCGGCGATGTTCAGGAGCGGGACCTTTATGTTCGAGAGGTCCACGCGGTGGCCGCGAAGCACGATCTCGCCCTTGGAGAGCTTGTTCTGCTGGTAGAACTCGGAGATCCACTGCCGGAACGTGGCGCCGGGGAACGGGGGGCCGTCGTTGACCCACTTGTTCATGGCGAGCCAGGTCTCCATCGGCTTCTCCTCGAAGATGCGCTCCCACATGTTGACGTAGGTGCCTACGTAGTTGGTGACGGGCTTGAGCATCCTGTTGCCGGTGTCGATGAGTTCGCCCGGGATGTTGCCGAAGGCGTCGGCCAGGAGCCCTGGGTTCATGTACTTCTCGCTCGTGAAGAGGCTGTAGAGCCCCATCTCGCCCTCGGGGAAGTCGATGGGGGCGGTCAGCAGCACGAGGTTCTTGAGGCCCTCGGGGAAGAGCGAGGCGTACATG
>DASQVA010000222.1:0-12227 GCA_035641035.1 Rubrobacter sp.
CTCGTGTTGTTGCTGCACGGCTTCCCGCAGTTCTGGTACGAGTGGAGGCACCAGATTCCGGCGCTGGTCGAGGCCGGCTTCCGGGTAGTGGCCCCGGACATGCGCGGCTACAACTTCTCGGACAAGCCGCCCGGAGTGCGGGCATACGGCGTCGAGTTGCTGGCGCGCGATGTGGAGCGCCTGATCCTAGCCTGCGGAGAACGGACGGCTGTCGTGGTTGGGCACGATTGGGGCGCTATAGTTGCCTGGATCGCGGCGATGCGCCACCCTAGGCGCGTCCGGAGGCTCGCGATCCTCAACGTCCCCCACCCGGCACGCTTGCTGGACGGGCTTCTTAGCCCGGGGCAACTGCTGAGGAGCTCTTACATGTTCTTTTTTCAGATCCCGCGGTTGCCGGAGAAGGCTATCCGCGCACGTGACTTCGCCATTCTACGATCCGCCTTGTATAGAGACCCGGTGCGGGAGGGGGCGTTCACTTCCGAGGACATCGAGCGGTACGTAGGGGCGATGGCGCGGCCGGGGGCACTCACCGCGACCCTCAACTACTATCGCGCCCTCCTGCGCAACCCAGGGAAGACGCGGGCGCTACTGGAAAGGATAGAGGCTCCGGTGCTCGTGATTTGGGGCGAAAGGGACCGATTCTTGAGCCGGAGGCTCGCCGAGCCGTCCCCCCTCTGGGTCCCGAACCTCCTGCACGTCGAGCGCCTGCCGGACGCGAGTCACTGGGTTGCGGAAGACCGTCCCCTGGAGGTGAACACTCTTCTCCTAGACTTCTTGCGCTCGCCCCTTAGCGCCCTCCCGCACTGACTTTCTGAGATCATATGTTCTCCTCTATTGTGGGCGAAGAGTATGCGGGTGAAACTAGGAAACGCTGCCGGAGCAGCGACTGAAAGGTGTTATGAACACTACTCGAATCGTTCGTAACGTGGACAGTATCTGTGTAGTCGGGCCCCGGCTCTGGCACGGCCATGAGCAGACCTCGAGCTAGGATCGGGGGTCCGGCCAGGTACATACCCCAGAAGGACAACGCCGCTGCAACTTGAAGGAGAAGAGGCTGCCCTTTCTAGTCAGAGCGGCCCTCGACGGCAAGACCGCAGTAGGAGCGGAGGCAGCTTGGAAGCCGCCGAGAAGAGCCTGCGCGAAACGCTGACGATAATCCGCGAGCAGCTCGACGCAGAGCGGAGACGTTCGACGCCACTTGGGCCGAAGGCCGGACGTGATCGCTTCAGCCACCCTGTCAGTAACCATCTTCTCGTCGCGGCCATAGATGTATCTGGTCTTTCCGTTGATCTCGTACTGTCCGATCACGCGCCCGTCCTTGCGGGTATACACGGACCCACTGCCCTTGATTCTTCTCCGCTTGTTGCTAATGCCCTCTTCAATAGTCTGTCTAATAGACTGGCACTCCACTGGCAAGGAGGGGAGGGAGCCTAGCAAATAGAAACGGATTCACGCTCAAAGTCTCACGTGCAGAGACTTGGGAGCGAGGAATCCGGAGTGAGCCGCCCAGGACTCGAACCTGGAACCTAGAGATTAAGAGTCTTTGCCGAGGGGTTTCTGGCCGTTGCTGCTGGTTGCATTTTACCTGCAAATAGCAGCTTTGTTCATCGGAGCAACACCGGGCAACGTCTGGCTACGGGGCTGGGTTAGTGTCAAAAGTGTGTCATGAGCCTGACGGACGCTCGGTCAGTCTTGCTTGGCATCCGCTATACATAACCATCAGAAATGCTCAAGGAGCGTAGACTTGCATCGGCCAAAAGCCTCAGGTGTTTCCATATCTAGTCTAGATTCCGGCGAGTAATTCGGCTGATTGTTCGATCCTCGGCTAAGCACTTGTTCTGTTCGAGGATTCCGCACGTCAGGACACGCTCTGGTCGGTGTCGTGTACATCGTCTGCGGCGGCCCTGACTCCCTTCGTCAAAATCGCGCCCAGGATGCTAAAGGCCGCAACTATTATGTCATCTTCGGCGGTCTAAGCTTTGCGAAACGATAAACATATCGTTAGATGATCCTACCGCGAATTGTGCTGGTATGTGCCAGGCCGAAGGAGATCTCGCCTCGTCGAAATGGCGCTGCGTTCTTCCTTCACGCTGCGTCACCTCACCTGTGCGGGCTCGGAGAGGCCTTTAGCAGGGCGCTTGCCTCAGTCGCCGGCAGCGGCCCTACGAAGTAGTACCCTTGGCCTAAGTCGCACCCTAGGTTTCTTAACCGGCTCGCTTGCTCGCTGGTCTCGATGCCCTCTGCAACCGTCTTCATGCCAAGGGCACGGGCGAGACCTACTACCGCTTCCACAATCGCCGCGTCCTCGGAGTTTTCTGCCAATCCGTCGACGAAAGACTTGTCGACCTTCAGAGTATCCACTGGAAAGCGCTTAAGGTAGGCGAGGTTCGAGTAGCCGGTGCCGAAGTCGTCTACGGCGATACTTATCCCCAAGGCTTTGAGCTTCCCTAGCACGTCCACGTTGTGTTCGGCGTCCCCCATCAGCATGCTCTCCGTGATCTCCAATACCAGGCTGTCGGGGACCAACCCGTTTTTCTGTAGCGGCCGGACGACCTCACGGACGAGCTCGTCCGGACGCTTCAGTTGCATTGCCGAAATGTTGACGCTCATCTTCAAGGGGGCAATGGCGTCGGGCAGTTGCTCATGCCACTCTTTAGCCTGCTTACAGGCTTCGTCGAGCACCAGACTCCCTATCTGGAAGATCAGACCGGTCTCCTCCGCCACCGAGAGGAACGCCGCGGGTGGGATTGGACCGCGCTTGGGGTGCATCCAGCGTACCAGGGCCTCCCACCCTGCGATACGGCCCGTCGAGAGTTCAAGTTGGGGCTGGTAATGGATCGCGAACTCTCTTCGCTCGATTGCCCGCCTGAGGTCCGCCTCGAGGTCCAAGCGTTCCAGGGCCTGGATGTTCATAAAGGCGTCAAATACTTCGTACGTCGCCTTGCCGTTGGCCTTGGCCCGATACAGCGCCACGTCCGCGTCACGCAAGAGGTCGGTGGGGCGCTCGCGACCGGAGGTACCCAGGACGATGCCGATGCTCGTGGTAACTACCACCTCGCGGGATTCTAGGACGAAGGGCGCCAAAAGCGCCCCCGTTATTTTGTCGGCTACCCGCACGGCGTCGCTTACGTCCGTCACATCCTCGAGTAGGACGGTGAACTCGTCTCCGCCGAATCGCGCGGCGGTATCTTCGGATCGCAAACACGCTCGGAGTCGTTCAGCCACCGAGACTAAGAGCTTATCTCCGACTTCGTGCCCCAGAGAGTCGTTTACGAGTTTGAAGTTGTCCAAGTCCAAAAAGAGCACGGCCGCGGCTCTCTTGCTGCGCTCCAGGCGCATTAGGGCATGTCCGAGCCGGTTCATGAACAGGGCCCGATTGGGCAGCTCGGTCAAAGGATCGTGAAACGCCTGATGCCTCAGGCGCTCTTCGAGAGTCCTGCGCTCGGTGATATCCCGGTAGTTGACGACGATGCCGCCGATGCTCGGATCGGCGAGCAGGTTCTTGGCAGTCGCCTCCACCTGTACCCACCTGCCGTCGGCGTGACGCAGACGAAAGTCGACCGTGGCCTCCGCACCGGGGCTTCTCGCGATCCCCGCGAAGACACTCCGCACCCTGTCTGCGTCGTCGGGGTGCATCACGGGAGGCTGGAAGACGTTGAGATCTATACTATTCCCGGGCTTATAGCCGAGTACACGCTCGACCACGGGGCTCACGTAGCGGTTGACGCCGTCGGCTCCGACGATCGCGACAACGTCCGAAGAGTTCTGGACTAGGGCGCGAAAGCGTTCCTCGCTCTCGCGCCGATGGATCTCTTCGGCCAGAGCGGCGCTCTCCAACGCGAGCGCGACCTCCCTGCCGAGGGACTCCAGGGTGGCCTTGCTCTCCTCAAGCAGGGGCGAATCGGTAAGTATAGAGATCGTGCCCCGGAGCCGGGCCTGGATGATCAGCGGGATGAAGAAGGTCATTTGGGTATCGGGGTCTAAACCTAAAGCCTCGAGCTTCGGGCGGTTGGTGATATTAAGGCGTGGTGCTTCGACGACGCGTCCTTCCAGCAGACCCGCGCGGAGGGCGTCGGGGTACTCGTCGAGATAAATTTGGGCCCCTACGATTTTGCCAGAGGGATCGTCGGTCGCCGCCACGACGGTGACTTCCTCGGAGGAGCCCTCGGCGATTCCTACCCAAGTTCTAAATGTCTTACCGACAATCGCCTGAACCGTGTCCAGGGCCACCAGATAGAAGCTCTCCCGATCCGGGGCGGCCACGAGCGCGGCCGCAGTCCTCCGCAGGACTCTTTCGTGGTCGATGATCCGCTCGCGGGTGCGCATGATGCCCCCCATACGGGCGAGTACAAGCAAGAACAGCACCGCTGAGCCGCCTACGATCACGGGCACGTCTATGGACTCGCCGCGTGCCGCCTGGAGCGCAAGCACGCCGGGCGCCGCTAGGGAGGCCGCGGCGAGCAACGCTAGACGCCGCCGCGTGAGCTTCGTGACTGGATGGAGCACGGTCGTGGAGAGATCCGCCATCGAAGGATGCAGCGCGGCGACGCCGAAAAGCACGTAGAAGAGCAACTCAAAGGCGTCGATTGGGTTGCCTGTCTCGTAGGTGCGCGCTAGCGTCATCGCAGAGTACGTGGTATCGAAAACCAACACGCACAGCACGCCCGTTACCAACGGGTAATAGGCGCGTGGGCGCGCGCCGGGCACGAGCAATAGCCGCACCACGAAGGCGAGCAACAGCACTACCATCAGCGGGTAGGCGATGGAAACCAGCCGCTCGATCATCGTGAGCGACGGGTCTCTGGCGTACGGGCGCATGAAGAAAACCCACAAGATCATCCCCACGCCTACGGCGACGATTATGGGGTCTATAGTGCTGGCCCGGTCCCGCACGAGCCGCCGGCTCTGAATCAGCAGCAACGCGGCGGCGGCGCAAGCGTAGCTGGCGATGAAGTATACGTCGGCCAACGTGACGAGCGGAGCCATGATCCCTACAACTACCTCGTAGTAACCGTAGGTTAGGGTGCCGAGGATAGACATCACAAGGGCCACCGCGAACAGGTACCATGGCAGCGGCCGGCTCGGACGGTGCACATGGACGCCGATAACGACCGCCGCCAGCGCGGATACGATCAACAGGAGGCGGAGGGTGTGCTGCGCCGTCTGTGATGAAACCAGGAAGTACGCACCCATGATGAGGGAGCCCAGCAGTAGGTATACGTGCCACGCCCGCAAACGCCGGGCGGCCATCCCCTTATCTTCTCGCTTCTGGATGAGAGGTCTGAGTGCGAGTGATCTGCGGCCCAGTGTAAGAAGGATGGGACGGTCTCACTGGTGGTCTCCCCTCGGCGGCCCGGCGGCCTCGTCTGAGGGGAGGCCCGTGGCTTTGCATCTCCGCTTCGCGGCAGGTTTGCCTTTGTCAGAACTGACACCATTATAATGGCGCCAAGTCTACGCGGCAATTGTCCCGCTAGTCGGTGGCCACAGCACGCGCGATCGACGAAGGGTATGACCCTGGTTGGTAAGTGTTGTGGTAACTGCAGATACGAATCGGCACTGACGTCAGATTCTATTCGGGTTGCGATTGACTCTTTGAACGAACTGCGTCCATGTATATCCTCGAGGCGAAAGTCGGCGTCCCGCCGTGGGTACGGAGGGACGGAATACAACCGAAACAGGCGACAATGGTCGGCGCTTGCGCAACTTGTTAGGGGAGATACCGATGATGCTCCCCTACGGTACGGGATGCCCTAATAGGGGGCATGCTGTGCTTTCGCATCAGGCCATCTTCGGACGAACGCTCGCCCGAAGATGGCTTAGATACCAAAAAGCGTGTTATTCTTCGTGCTATAGATCGTAGGCAGGGTGGGGGACACCGCTTTCCTTGCTCCGGTGGATACGTGGATAAGGAACTGGGGGCGGGCTTCGGGGGGCGAGAATGACGATTGCTCAGAAAAGCTTTCGAGAAGCAGGCGTTGGTCTGAGAACTCCTTTTCCCGAAGACGGTTTTGAGCCTGCCACCTTGATTGAGTTGTTGCGATGGAGGGCTTCTCGTCAGCCCGGACGGCGAGCTTACACCTTCCTGGGGACCGAGGAAGGGGAAGAATGCTCCGTAAAATACGGAGAGTTGGACCGGCAGGTCAGGACCATCGCCGCCCGGCTGCAGAACATGAGGGTTGCGAGCGGAGAGCGCGCCCTGTTATTTTATCCTCCGGGATTGGAGTACGTTGCGGCTTTCCTTGGCTGCCTGTACGCAGGGGTAATAGCCGTGCCCGCCTACCCACCTCGGCTCAACCGGCCCATATCCCGGCTTCGGTCCATGGTAGCGGATTCGCAAGCTACAGTGGCGCTCACTACCAACCACGTCTCGTCCAACCTGGAGCGCCGGTTCGCGCATGCACCGGAAATGCAGTCGCTGCGCTGGTTGGCCACCGACGACGACGAAGACCTGGCGGGGGAATGGCACTGCCCCGAGACGGGCGCCAATGCGCTGGCTTTCTTGCAGTACACCTCGGGCTCCACGGCCGCGCCAAAGGGGGTGATGGTTACCCACGCCAACCTGCTCCACAACCTCGCCATGATCTATCACGGTCTCGGTCACACCCCGGATAGCCAGATGGTGCTCTGGTTGCCTCCCTACCACGACATGGGGCTGATCGGCGGGGTGTTACAGCCTCTCTACGGCGGGTTCCCGGCCGCGCTCATGTCGCCGCTTTCCTTTTTGCAACGCCCCCTGGGGTGGCTGCAGACCATCTCCCGCTTGGGAGCCGACAGCGGCGGCGGACCGAACTTTGCCTACGACCTTTGCGCCAGCAGGGTCACCCCCGAGGAGCGAGTGACCCTTGACCTCAGCAGCTGGGAAACGGCTTTCTGCGGGGCCGAGCCCATCCGGCGCGAGACCCTGGAGCGGTTCGCGGCGGCTTTCGCGCCCTGCGGCTTTCGCTGGGAGGGGTTCTACCCAGGCTATGGGCTCGCCGAAGCGACCTTGTTCGTTTCCGGAGGTTCGAAGACGGCTCCGCCGGTCGTGCTCTCTGTCGAAGGGGCGGAGCTCGAGCGCGACCGGGTGGTCATGGCGTCCGCCGCGGATAAGGGTGTTAGAACGCTCATCGGCTGCGGACGAAACCTAGCTGACCAGGAAGTTGTCGTTGTCGACCACCACTCCCTGACTCGGTGCCCGCCCGATCGGGTAGGAGAGATTTGGGTGTCCGGCCCCAGCGTTGCACAAGGGTATTGGGGCCGGACCGAGGAAACTGAGCACGCTTTTCGCGCGTACCTGGCGGACACGGGCGAGGGGCCCTTCCTTCGGACGGGCGACCTGGGATTTCTGCACCGCGGTGAGCTGTTTGTGACGGGGCGACTCAGAGACCTCATCATTGTTCGGGGGCACAATCATTACCCGCAAGACATCGAGCAGACGGTGGAGCAAAGCCACACGGCTCTGCGTCCGGGTGGTGGCGCGGCGTTTGCGGTGGAGGCCGAAGACGGGGAGCGATTGGTAATCGTCCAAGAGCTGGAGCGCCGCTACGTGAGGAGCGCGGACTTGGAGGAGGTGATCACGGCCGTACGCCGCGCGGTGGCAGAGGATCACGAACTAGAGGTATATGCCGTCGCCCTGGTCAGGATTGGAAGCGTCCCTAAAACCTCTAGCGGCAAGATCCAGCGACGAGCGACCAGGACCGCCTATTTGGAAGGTAACCTGCAGATCGTGGCGGAGGGTAGGTTGCCCAACGGTGCGGACGGGCAAGATGGCGGGGCGGCAACCGCGGACCCCGGCGCATCGGCGGCGGGCTTCGGTGGGGCCGATCGTGTTCTCTCCGTCGTAAGCGACTTCGTTCGGCGAAAAGGGCGCTCGGAGCCCGCGCGGCTCTCCGATTCTTTGCAGGGGTGTTTGGGGCTCGATTCGCTGGCCGTCGCCGAGTTGTTGATCGAGTTGGAGATGGCGTTCGAGGTACGGTTGGGTGCTTCGATCATCGCCGAGTTGCGGACGGTGGAAGACATCCGTGGCGTGGTGCATAAAGCCCGCCAAACGGGCGCGCAAGATTCATCGGAGTTCAACGGGCTCGCTGGGCTGCAGGATCGGATATTCCGGCAGATACCTCAGCTTGGCGCCGTCGTGAGCGAGCAGGACGGCCGGAACGTCAAGATCGGAGAACGCTGGTTCTCCGATTTCGCGTCCGCGAACTACCTCGGCCTGGATCTGCACCCGGCCATCCTGGGTTCCATTCCGGATGCGATAAGGCGTTGGGGTGCGCATCCAAGCTGGACCCGGGCCGTGGCCTCCCCACAGATCTACGAGGACCTGGAGCAGGAGATCGCGAGGTTTATCGGGGTCCCGGACGTTCTGGTGTTCCCGACCGTCACCCTGCTTCACAGCGGCGTCCTTCCGGTCCTCGCGGGCGCCGACGGCGTGATACTTCTGGACCGGTCCGCCCACACTTCCATCCAAGAGGCGGCCCAGCTCGCCGGGTCCCGGGGTACGACCGTGGACTGGTTCGACCACAACGACCCGCACGATCTGGAGCAGCGGTTGGAGCTCCATCGGGGGCGTGCCCGGAAAATAATAGCCGTGGACGGTGTATATTCGATGTCCGGCGCGTATGCCCCGCTGCCGGAGTTCGCGCGGCTGGCGCGCAAGCACGGGGCGAGGGTGTACGTGGACGATGCCCACGGCATCGGCGTGATCGGCGAGAACCCCATGCCGGACAACCTCTATGGAGACCAGGGCAATGGTATCGTTAAGTACTTCGGCCTGCGCTACGGTAAAGAAATCGTGTACGTCGGCGGTATGTCGAAGGCGTTCTCGTCGATGGCCGCCTTCGTCAGCTGCGCGGACAAAGCCGAGAAACGGCGGCTGGCACTAGCCTCGACAGCCGTCTTCTCCGGACCTTGTCCCACGGCTAGCCTGGCGAGCGCCCTGGCGGGGCTGAAGATCTCGCAGGGCGAGGAGGGGTCGGCCATCCGCCGGCGCCTGCTGAGCTTGACCGAGCAGTTGGTCGCGGGGGCCCGCGCGTTGGGATTCGCCGTGGACAACAACGGCCTGTTTCCGCTCGTTGGCGTGAGGATCGGCACCGTACCGGAGGTGGTCGCGGCTTGCAACGTCCTTTGGGACCACGGCATCCTGATCACACCCGCGCTGTTTCCCGCGGTGCCCGTCGACCGCGGCGCGTTGCGCTTCACGGTCACTGCGGTCAACACCGAAGAGCAGGTGCGGCGGGCCCTCGAAGCGCTGCGGAGGGTGCGCGATGAGTCGTTTCTACGCGAGGAGCCCCCGCCGCTCGTCCTGCCGGCGCGGTAGACGTCTAAGGTCACCTCAAACGTGCGGAAGATAGGAAACTGCTTCCATAGAAAGCCTCCCCGCTCGCCGACGGTTCTCGCTGCAATCTTTGGACATTTCTTGTATGATCCGCTAGGACCCGAGTCAGGAACCTAGGTATTAAGAGTCTCTGCCGACGAGTTTCAACACGTTTCGGCGCGTTGCGAATTTGGCATTTCGCGGAGTTTCGTGCTGTAGCGCCCGGTCAGTGTCAAACTAGTGTCAGTTGAGCTTCTGTTTTGCTCCGCTTATCACACCGAAGTCTCGCTGCACCCGTGGTCTTCCGATGTTCGTGGTCAGCAACCTATCCATCATCAACCGTAGGAAGTGACAGCGGGTTTCAGTGAACATGACCCATCTCGCATGATGCACATTTGCCGTCTCGATGAGGGTCTTGACTGATTGGCCGAAGTTACGTCGACCTGCAGGCAGGCCAGTATCGATGCAACCCGCTGTGACAACCACCCGAAGATTCGCTTCCACGCCACGCTGGGCGGGCAGCCTCAGGTCGAGCTGGCGCTGCTCTAGCGGTTGGGCGTTCGCGTCCTGCATACTTCGTTTGTGGGCCGTCTCCGAAGGTATGGAACCAATGATCGGCTGCTTGCAGCCCTTATGTACGACCTCTTTGAGCCGCTGCGCCCGCGTGCGGATCGGATAGTGCTTAGAGACGGTTTCAAACCCCTAGTCCGGTAGCCCGGTAAACAATGCTAAGATTACACCTCTCCTCAGACTGGACCTTTAGCCGTACCGGCCCGCAGAAGCTCCTGCCGGAAGGCCCAGCCTTGCCAGTGCCCGCCGCAGCAACGCCAACTGCCTACCCGGCGGGTATCTCTCGGGATCGCCCAAAGCATCGACGGTGATCCCGTCGATCATGGCCAAGAGTTCGTCTCCGGTGTCCTCATGGTCTTCCCTTGGCACCTCCTCCAAGGACGTCCGAAACATTGGCAACATCGCCTCGCGCGCTTGCCGGTAGCGCAGTCTGAGTCCTTCCGCGAGTTGGGGATCCGTCAAGGAGGCACTCACCAGCGCCAGCCAGACCGTCGTCTCCCGACGTCGCTCTTCGTCGAGGGGGAGGACCTGCGCCATAGCCTCCATAAGACCCGCTTCCGCGGAGGCCCTGGCCATTCGAGACGTGGAGCGGTCCACTAACAGCCCGAAGGCAGAGGTCATCAGCTCTCGTTTGTCCCGGAAGTAATGAGTGATCACCCCGGTGGTATAGCCCGCCTCGCGGGCAATCTCGCGCAGGTCTGCCCCTGCGAGGCCCTCCCGCTCTATGACCCTCCATGCGGCCTCCACAATCTCTTCGCGGCGCTCTTTGTGATTTACCACCCGCGGCATCCTTGTAATTATAACGACCGTGATATATAACGTGCGTTGTGTAAAAACGGCAGGCGAAGGTTCGCAACCTGGGAAGGAGGAGCAAACATGGCGTGGGTGGTTTTGGTAGTGGCCGGTCTCTTCGAGGCGGGCATGGTGATCGGCCTTGACTCTTCCGAGGGCTTCACGAAGCTGTGGGGCAGTTTGCTGATGGTGATCTCTGGGGGGATAAGCTTCTACCTGCTTTCCGTGGCCATGCAGAGCATTCCGGCGGGCACTGCCTACGCCGTTTGGACGGCCATCGGGGCCAGCATCGCGGTGCTGCTGGGGATCTTGTTCCTGGGTGACCCCGCGAACCTGCTGCGGCTGGTGGGGATAGCGGTCGTGCTCGGCGGGGTTCTCGTACTGAGGTTCGCCGAGGGATGAGACGCTTGGTGGAAGACGGGTTGTGGGAACTCGTCGAGCCGTTGCTGTCGCCGGAACCGGACAAGTCGTGGGGAGGCAGGCCCCGTGTGCCCGACAGGGTCGCGCTCGAAGGGATCGTGTACGTCTTGAGGAGCGGCATACCCTGGCGAATGTTGCCCGAAGAGTTCGGGTGCAGCGCCGTGACTTGCTGGAATCGTCTGAGAGATTGGCAGGCAGCGGGTGTCTGGCACGAGTTGCTCTGCCTGCTGCTGGAGAAATTAAGACCTCTTGGCCTGCTAGACTGGTCCAGAGCGTCGGTAGACTCGGCGAGCATACTCGCCAAAAACACCACGCGGACAAAGGCTACGACTACCCACGCTGCCGCAGGTCCTTACCCGAGCGGGGCATAGCATCACGTATAGCCCGTCGCGGGATAGAGAAGAGCACTAGTAGGTTAGGACGACACGGTTGGGTGGTGGAGCGAACGCTGGCCTGGCTATCCCGCTACCGGCGACTCTGCGTTCGCTACGAGCGCCGGGCCGACATCCACGAAGCCTTCCTTGAGGAAGGTTGCGTCCTCATCTGCTTCAACCGCTTGCTCAGGGAGTTTTGAAACCGTCGCTTAATCTAAGGCCGCCGCAGAACACAAGCCCCATTTGCAGGACATCTAGGAGTGAGCCGCCCAGGACTCGAACCTGGAACCTAGAGATTAAGAGTCTCTGCCAATATATTCTACTACGTCTCGCTCCGTAGCAGTATGTGGCTTAAATAAGCCATAACGTAGCGTTGACCTCGCCGCGCATTCTTATAGGTCCGGCTGTGTCCTGGGCTCTACTGCTGCCGCATTGCTGCCATGGCTTCCAAGGTAAGGGCTCGTCACCCCTTCCTGTTCCGGCGTGATTCGCGTTGGCGCTCACGGTTGCCGCATCGCGGATGGTATCTGTGGCGAGGATCTGTCGGGACGAACATCTCGCCGCATTCCTCGCACTCTCTTACCGGCGCCGGTGCGAGATGAGCAGGGCCAGTTGATAGTTGGCGGCCCCCACCAGTGAACCCGGATTGTTGCCGAACCTGAAATCACCGGCCGGTCTGACCGGCTCCCCGACTTTGAGCAGGCCGAAGGCCGCCGACAAGGTGGGGGTGCAATCCTCCATGCCACTAGAGATGCGCTCCGCGAGTTGGATGCTCGCCC
>DASQVA010000223.1:0-2106 GCA_035641035.1 Rubrobacter sp.
GGTCAAAATCGGACATCGTGCGTCCTCGATGTTTCTGAGACGTAGCCTGCGTTGTTGGTATTCGCTATCTTCGACGGAGCGCGGCCGCGATGATCTCGCCTCCCTGAAGGACGAGGCGGATGCGGTCGGCGTCGAGCAGGATGGCCGGCTCGGAGAGCGGATCCCCGTCGAGGACCACTAGGTCGGCTACCGCCCCGGGGACGACCGTCCCGACGTCCTCCAAGCCGAGCGCAGAGGCAGCGTTTGAGGTGGCGGCGACAATCCCCTCCATCGGCGTGAGGCCGCCGTCTATCATCCTGATCAGCTCCCGCGCGTTCCGGCCCAGCGGGTAGGAGTCGAAACCCATCGCGATCCTTACCCCGGAGGCCTTAGCGGCGGCGAGCGTCAGGTAGGCTTCCTCGCGCTGGCGCTCGGCCTGCTCGACCAATGCGCACGGGTACTTCACAGCGTGGTCCTCGGAGACGTCGTGGAAGGTGGAGAGGGTCGGCACGAGCGTCTGGCCGTTATCTACCATCTTTTCCAGGAGCTCCGGCGCCCGGTGCAGAGAGAGGCCGTGCTCGACGGTGTCCACCCCCTCCTCTATGGCGAGTCGCGCGCCTTCCAGGCCCTCGGCGTGCGCGGCGACGCGCTTACCCATCCGGTGCGCCTCCTCGACGACCGCTCGTGCCTCTTCGCGGGTCAGTTGGGCCCTCTCGGGGTCTTCGAGCACCACGCTGCGCGCGCCGGTGGCCATGATCTTTATGAAGTCGGCACCGGCGGCTAGCTGCTCCCGGACGGCCTTGCGAACCTCCTCCGGGCCGTCCGCGGGGCGGTACATGTCGCCGAAGATTCTGCAGCCTGGGCTGGTGGCCGAGACGATCCTCGCGCAGGTCAGGATGCGCGGCCCCGGACACAGCCCGAGCCGGATGGCCTGCCTAAGATGCAGGGCATGGTCCCCCTCGCTGCCGACGTCGCGCACCGTGAGGACGCCCATCTCTAACAGGTCGCGGGCGAAGTTAGCGAGCTCGAAGTAGCGCAGGGCGTCCGTGCGTGGCTCCTCCCCGCGCAGGAGCGTCGGGAGCGTTGGGTACGAGGAGAGGTGGACGTGGGCATCCACGAGCGCCGGCATCAGCGTCTTGCCGGAGAGATCCACCACCTCGAGGCCAGGCCCGCCCTCCTTCGCGTCGGCGTCCGGTAGGACCTCGGCCACCCGGCCCCCGGCCACGCTCACCGTCGCCCTCTCCGCGATCCCGCCCCGTCCGTCCAACACACGCGCATTGGACAGCACCAGGTCGCCCATTGATCTACCCCCTCTAACCTCGACGACTTTTCCGGCCCTGCGCGGCCTGCGATGGCGATGCCACAGTGTAGCGGACTTGGGGGACGAGCCGTGTCTTTGGATGAGGCTACAAACGTTTTAGAGAGTACCGGCAGCTTATGGAGCGGTTGGCTATGGTGTTCAGCATCTAGAAAGATCTAGAGGACTCGGATAACCCCTAGTTCTTTATTCACCCAAGTGCGCGGAAGCAGAATTCTGCGAACTTCGCCTAGCCATAATGCCCCGAAATTCAGCCGCCGAGCAAGCGGAAGTGCCCGCAAGCTCTCGTTGTGCCACAATGTGGCCATCATCCCCGGTGCGTCGGGTCTGCAAGATCCCTACCCAACACCATTCCATATCCCGCGCACCGGGGTCCTATTCACCCAAGTGCGTAAAAGTGGAATTCTCAGAAGTTAGCATAGCCCCGATCCTATGCTAAGCAGAGTTCTTATGTACCGGGCAAGGAGGTTTCGCCCCATTGCACATATGAAACCGATAATACCCAGCGGGGGATAAACGCCCCTCTGTGGACTAGTCCCGGGCTTCGCTGGACCGGCCCGATTCGGGTGCTCGCTTCCCCTCTCTCTTCAGAGGCCACGCCCGCTGACAGCTTATTCGCCGAAGTCCAGGCGGTATGACCCAACAGGTATCCTTTGTCCTGCTCGACTGGACACTCAGTGGCACCGGGCATCGCCGGAGTCGCTAAAGGTCTCGCCCTTCACGGAGACAAACTGCCACTCGTAGCTTTTCGGGTGCAGGGTGAGCTTAAGAACGCCGTTGGTACCGTAGTTGTAGACCTCGGAGTTTTC
>DASQVA010000224.1:0-16695 GCA_035641035.1 Rubrobacter sp.
CTGTTTCAGAACCCCGAGAATGGGTTTGTAGCGCCGTTTGTGGAGGACGACGTGGCCTTCGGCCTGGAGAACCTTGGCATAGCGCGGGAGGAGATGCGGTTGCGGGTCGCCGAAGCCATAAGGGCCGTCGGGCTCGAAGGCTACGAGCGGCGCGAGCCCCACACCCTCTCCGGCGGCGAGAAGCAGCGCGTCGCCCTCGCTGGGGTCCTGGCCGTAGGACCTGAGATCCTGGTCCTCGACGAGCCCACCTCGATGCTAGACACCGCAGGACGCCGAGAGGTCCTGGAGTGCCTCGAAGCCCTGCGCACCACGAGGACCGTTCTGCACGTCACCCACCACCTGGAGGAGCTCGCGAACTCCGACCGCGTCCTCGTGCTCAACGGCGGGAGCCTAGTCGCCGACGTCCCGCAGGAACGACTGCTCTCCGACTCCGACCTCCTGCGGGAGAATCGGCTAGTCCTGCCGACCGTTCAGAGGCTCGCCCTGGGACTCGGCCTGTCGCTTGCACGGTTGCGGACACCGGGGGAGCTGGCCGGGGCCGTGTTGGAGAGGGCAGCACGCGGGGCGGGGGCGCGATGAGGCTGGAGCTCAAGGATATGCGGCACGTGTACGCGCGGGGAACCACCTTCGAGGTCGAGGCGCTGCGCGGGGTGTCTGTCACGGTGGAGCCAGGCGAAGTGCTCGGGATAGTCGGTGGGATGGGGTCAGGCAAGAGCACGCTGGTGCAGCACATGAACCTGCTCCTCACCCCGACGAGCGGCGAGGTGCTGGTGGACGGCGTGGACGCGACGACGTTGAAGAGGAGCGACCTGCGGCGGCGGGTCGGGCTGGCCCTTCAGTTCCCTGAGGCAGCGCTTTTCGCCCCGACCGTCGAGGAGGACGTGGCCTTCGCACCGCGACGTCTAGGACTGGATGAGGGAGAGGTGCGGGCCCGCGTGCGGGACTCCCTGGAAGCGCTGGGGGCCGGGCATCTGTCGGGGCGGTCGCCGTTCGCGCTCTCCGGCGGTGAGAAGCGGCGGGTCGCCGTCGCGGGGGTGCTGGCGATGGGCCCGGAGGTCCTGGTGCTCGACGAGCCTACGGCCGGTCTCGATCCGGCAACGAGGGAAGACTTGCTCGGCCTGATCCGAGGCCTTAAGGCGGCGGGCATCTCCGTGGTGCTGGTCTCTCACGACCTCGAGGAGGTCGCCGAGGCGACCGACCGGGTGTACGTGATGGAGCGGGGAGCGGTGCGCGCCGTCGGGACCCCGGCCGAGGTCTTCTACAGGGTCGCCGATCTGGCACCACCCACCGTCCAAACCGTACTCGCGCTCGGGGAGGCGCATCGGGGCGTGGGGAGGCCGGTCCGGTTCCGGGAGACGCTCGCGGCGCTCAGGACGGTGGCAGGGAACTAGGGTTGCCGTGACGAGTCGGGGCCTCGGACAGTTCTATCCGGTGGCGTCGCCGTTGCACGCGCTAGATCCCCGGGCGAAGATCCTCGCCACGGCCGGGCTGGTGCTCGGACTGTTCCTGGTCGACTCCATCGCGGGCTTTCTCGTCGTCGCGGTGGCGGTGGCGGCGCTCCTGGCGGCGAGCGGTATCCCGGCGGGTGTGTTCCTGCGGATTTTAAGGCCCGTGGTGTTTATCGTGGCGCTGACGGTACTGTTCCAGGTGCTGTTCTCGCGGGAGGGGGCGACGCTCGTCGAGTGGGGCCCGTTGGAGATACATGCGGGCGGGCTGCGGTTGGGCCTGTTCTTGGGCCTCAGAATACTGCTGCTCGTCTCTGCGGCCGGTCTGCTCACGGCGACGACGGCCCCGGTCGCACTGGCGGACGGGATCGAGGACCTGCTCTCGCCGCTCGAGAGGTTGCGCTTCCCGGCGCACGAGGTGGCGATGATGATGACTATAGCGCTGCGTTTCATCCCGACGCTGGGGGAGGAGGCGGAGAAGATCACTAAGGCCCAGGCTGCCCGCGGCGCCGACTTTTCCCAGGGAGGGCCGCTCCGCCGCGCCCTCGCCCTCGTCCCCGTGCTCGTACCCCTCACCGTCGGGACGTTCCGCCGCGCCGACGAGCTAGCCGAAGCGATGGAGAGCCGCGGATACCGAGGCGGCGAGGGCCGGACCCGCTACCGTGAGCTGCGCTTCCGGGCCCGCGACGCGCTGGCGTTGGTCGTCACGCAGCTTATCCTTCTGGTAGGCGTCCTCGCGTGAAGCTCGCTGGGCTCGTGGAGTACGATGGCGCGGACTTCGCCGGGTGGGCCACACAGCCGGGTGCCAGGACGGTCGAAGGGACACTTGAGGAGGCGCTCTCCACGGTGTTGCGCCAGCCCGTGAAGATGAGCGTCGCGGGGCGCACCGATGCCGGGGTGCATGCGAGCGGGCAGGTCGTCTCGTTCGACGCCGACACGGATCTCCTTCCAGCCCAAATCTCCTACAAGGCCACCGCCGTACTGCCTAAAGACCTGGCGCTCCGGCGTTGCGTCGCCGCTCCAGATGGGTTCGACGCTCGCCGGGACGCTAGGAGCCGGTCCTATGAGTACAGGATGGTCAACGACGAGATCCGGTCCCCGCTGAAACGATTCAGAGCGAGCTACGTCGCCCGCCCTCTGGACTTCGACTCCCTGCTAGAGACGGCGAGGCTCGTAGAAGGCACGAGTAACTTTCGGGCGTTCACGCCTTCGAGAACCTACCACGTGCGCTTCGAGCGGGTCGTGACCCTGTCGCGCTGGTCCCGGAGCGGCGACCTGCTAACGTACAACATAACCGCCGACTCTTTCCTGTACGGCATGGTCCGCTCGCTGGTCGGCACCATGCTCGAGGTGGCCGGGGGGGAGCGGGACCTTGAGGGCTTCGGGCGGCTGCTCTCGGGAGCGCACCGGAGCGAGGCCGGGCCCGCCGCCCCGAGTCGGGGGCTCACGCTGGTCGGCGTCGGTTACGGAGAGCGGGACCCATGGAGGAGCGCACGATGAACACAGACAGCACGACGAAACTCCTGGAGGACATAGACGCCTACGTGGAGGGTCTGTTCGCGCCGCCCGACGAGGTGCTAGAGGCCGCCTTGCGGGAGTCGCGGCGGGCCGGGCTACCGGAGATTAACGTCTCGCCCAACGGGGGGCGGCTCCTGCAACTCTTCGCCGAGCTGGTGGGTGCGCGGCGTATACTGGAGATCGGTACGCTGGGCGGTTACAGCGCGATCCACTTCGCCCGTGTTCTACCAGAGGACGGGACCCTGATCTCCCTCGAATTAGAGGAGCGCCACGCAGAGGTCGCCAGGGCGAACGTCGAGCGGGCTGGCCTCGCACACAAGGTCGAGGTCCAGGTCGGGGACGCGCGCGAGCTACTAGCCGCGCTGGCCGAGAACGACGCGGGCCCCTTCGACCTCATCTTTATAGATGCGGACAAGGAGGGCTACCCCGAGTACCTGGAGTGGGCCATGCACCTCTCGCGGCCGGGCTCGCTAGTCCTCGCCGACAACACCGTCCGAGGCGGGAGCGTGCTCGACCCACAGGACGGCTCGGCGCGGGCCACGCGGGAGTTCAACGAGCGGGTGGCCGGGGACCCCAGACTCTCGGGTATCGTGCTGCCCCTGATCCGGGAGCGCATAGACGGGATCACGATAGCCCGGGTAATAGACGTCTAACTGGGGTTCCGGTCCAATCCCAGCGTCCCCTGATACGCTCTGCCGCTCTTAAGCTCCTCTCTGTTAGACCCGACCGTGTAATCCGGGCCGAACGTCAGACCGAAGGCGTCTCCCTCGAAACGGGGTATGACGTGCAGGTGTAGGTGCAGTCCCTGCCGGCCTGCCGCCTCGCCGTCGGCCAGGAAAAGGTTGACCCCCTCCCACCCGAGGCCGCTATCGTGAAGCGCGGCGAACTTCTGGGCGGTGCGAAACACTCGGGCACCGGCGTCTTCGGGCAGATCCGTCAGGTACGCAGCCTGATCGTCGGGCACGACGAGGACGTGACATACGTTGAGGGGCTGGATTGCCATGAACGCGGTGCGACCGGCGCCGCGCATCAAGACGCTCATAGGCAGCCTGCCAGCGAGTATCCATGCTTACCATTATGACACCACGATCCGCAAGCCGGTCGAAGTCGCCTCCGACCGGTTGTCCAGAGAAACGGACGGGATCGCTCTACCACTGGCCCCGGTCTCCGCAGCTGTTACTTTCGGGTATGTATGCTACTATTTGCTCGGTCTAAAGGCCTTTAGAGTTCGTAGAACCTCCGGAGGATGATGAAGAGTTACATGGCGCGGCCCCTTGAGGTCGAGCGAAAGTGGTTTGTCGTAGACGCGGAGGGCGAGCACCTCGGGCGCCTGGCGGCGGAGATAGCGAAGATCCTGCGCGGCAAGAACAAGGTGCAGTATACGCCACACGTGGACGTCGGCGACTTCGTTGTCGTGGTGAACGCCGAGAGGGTGGTCGTCACGGGCAAGAAGGCCGAGCAGAGGGTCTACCGGCGGCACTCGGGTTACCCTGGCGGCATGAAGGAGACGAGCTACGAGCAAATGCTCGCGCGCAAGCCGACCGAGATCCTGCGCAAGGCCGTCTACGGGATGATGCCGAAGACCCGGCTCGCCCGCCAGCAGTTCAGGAAGTTGAAGATCTACGCGGGCCCCGAGCACCCACACACGGCGCAGAACCCGCAAAGGCTCGAGGTGAAGTAAATGGCACAGGCCCTGTACATCGGAACCGGAAGGCGCAAGACAGCGGTGGCGCGCGTGAGGCTCCTACCCGGGGACGGCAAGATCACGATCAACGGCCGCGACGTGGAGGAGTATTTCCCCCGTCCGGCCTACCGCACGGCTGTCCGCTCGCCGCTAGAGCTCTTGGGCGCCGTCGGACGCTACGACGCAATCGCCAAGATCGAGGGCGGCGGCCCCACGGGCCAGGCCGAGGCACTGCGCCACGGCATCGCGCGAGCGCTGGCCGAGGAGTCGCAGGAGGCGCGGGGCGAGCTGAAGTCCGCCGGGATGCTGACCAGAGACTCCAGGGCGGTCGAGCGCAAAAAGTACGGCCTCAAGAAGGCCCGCAAGCGCCCGCAGTTCTCCAAGCGCTAGAATAGAAGAACCGGGAATGCCGACGGGCTCCTTTCGCATAACGAAAGGAGCCCGTCGTACGTCGAGCCTGGTACACGCAACCCGCACGACGGACGGCCACGTATGATGACTCCCACCGGAGGCGAGCCTCTTCGCGAGTCTTCGCCAGGTCCGCCAGCGTAGACGCTACCGTACCGCGCCAATCAGAGGGGTGTTAGGTGAAGAGAGCCATAACTTTCGGGACCGACGGGGTGCGCGGGCTCGCCAACCGCGACCTGACGCCCGAGCTCGCTTTGCGCCTCGGCCTCGCGGCCTCTCGCGCTTTCGGAGGGCTCATCCTGGTCGGTTGCGACACGCGCCTCTCGGGCGCGATGCTCACGCACGCCCTTTGCGCCGGCGCGGCGAGCGGGGGCGCTAGGGTGGTTCACCTCGGCGTCCTGCCGACGCCCGGGGTGGCCGCGCTGGCGCCCCGCCTGGCGGCGACGGCGGCCGGCGTCGTCAGCGGGTCGCACAACCCCTTCCCAGACAACGGCATCAAGTTCTTCTCCGGCGAGGGCCGCAAGTTGTCATCTGGTAGAGAGCGCGAGATCGAAGACCTGACTTCGCTAGACGAGCCGCTTCCCACCGGCGACGCCGTCGGGACGGTGGAGGCCTGGGGCGATGCCGCGCGGCTCTACGTGGAGGGCATCGTTGCGCGGCTGCGCCCGGCTGCGGGGGGCGTGAAGGTGCTCCTGGATTGCGCGAACGGGGCGGCCCACGAGGCGGCGCCGCTCGCGTTCGGGAAGACCGGCGCGGACCTCACGCTGAAGGGGGTGCACCCGACGGGTACGAACATCAACGATGGCTGCGGCTCGATGCACGTCGAGGCGTTGGACGCTTCGGGACACGACGTGGCGTTCGCCTTCGATGGGGACGCCGACCGGGTGCTGGCGGTGGACGAGGAGGGTAGCGTCGTGGACGGCGACAGGATCATCGCGATCCTCACCCGCGACCTGATGGAGCGCGGAGCGCTGTCTGGTGGCGTGGTCGTCACGGTGATGAGCAACCTCGGCCTCTTTAAGGCTATGGAGGCGCTGGGGGTGCCGTACGAGGTGACGCCCGTGGGGGACAGGCACGTCGCCGAGGGGATGGCCCGGCTCAGGGCGTCGGTCGGCGGGGAGCAGTCAGGGCACGTGATCCTCTCGGAGCACACCACTACCGGGGACGGCCTGGTGACGGCGCTCGCCCTGCTGGACGTGATGGTTCGCTCCGGCAGGCCGCTCTCGGAGCTGGCGCGGGTGATGGACGTGTACCCGCAGACGCTTATCAACGTGAGATTCGAGGAGCCGCGAGCGGCGAGGGCCGTCGCCTTCTCTCAGGATGTCGGGCGGGCGGTCACGGATGCGGAGGCCAGGCTGGGCGGGGATGGGCGCATCCTCCTCAGGCCGAGCGGTACGGAGCCTGTGGTGCGGGTGATGGTCGAGCATACGGACGCATCGGTTTGCCGGGAGGTCTGTGAGGAGATAGCGGGCGTCGTCTCGGACGCCGGGGCTAACGCCGATAGGGAGGTCACATCTTGAGGTTCGTGGGTTGCGCGTTGGCGTGGAGGCCGGGCGAGGCGCGGGAGAAGGTCTCGTGCCTGGTCGTGATGGACGAGCGAGGGAGCATCATCGCCAACTCGTTCGCGGCGAGCGTAGGGGAGATAGCGCGGGCCATCGGCGGCTACGGCTCGGAACGGCGAGGGATCGTCGTGGGCGTGGATGCGCCGCTCGCGGTTCCCAACGAGCGAGGGACGCGCCAGATCGAACGGATTCTCTCCAAGGTGGCCCTCCCGGCCTACTCCGCGAGCCGCCGCATGTTCCACGGGGAGCCGTACTCTGAGGAGCTACTCGCCGAGCTCGAGATGGTAGGCATCGAGTACACGGACTACCCCTTCCCGAGGGAGAGAGGCCAGAGCGTAGTCGTCGAGGTGGACTCCGCCGCGACGCTGAAGGTTCTCTCCTTGGAGCGCGCGGGGGCTGAAGACGACGGAGACTTGGCGCGGCGGCTTCGGGGAATGGAGGACCCGAAGTTTCGCAAGGGGAACAAGGACGGGCGGGCGGCGGCGCTCAGGGGTGCGATCGAGGTCCTCTGGGACACGCCTGGCCTCCGCTTGAGGACGGGCAACCTCTCCGCGGACATCACCGCGCCGGAGAACGTGGACGTCTCCAAGCTTGACGTGTCGGCCTCGATGTCCCACGCTGAGCTCGACCGCACGGTGAGCCTCGTGGAGGGGACCCTCGCCGCCTACACCGTCCACCGCCACTGGAGGGGCCGCGACGGCTCGATGGTTCTCGGGGCCGGTGATCAAGGCTCCGTCCTGCTGCCAACCAAAGACGCCTTACGCGAGCGCCTCGCAGAGGAGTGCACCGCGGCCGGGGTACCCTACGTCTAGTTCTGTATTGGCAAACCCTTTGACCATATCCTACCCTGTAGAGATGGGTTCGACGGACACAGACGGCCGAACGCCATTGACGGTTATCCCGCTCAACGTGAGGCTGCCCTCAGAGCGGCGCTATGGGGGTGCAAAGGTGCTGACGGGCGGGTGATGAGGCCGGTCCCGCGCGCCACACTGCGCTTGTTGGGCTTTGACGGCGACGGCCAGGGCGAGCTGGTGAACCAGAGTGGAGAGGCGAAGGCGGTCTGGGTCTACACCTTCGATCACTACCCGCACTGGGGGTGGCACCCGGACGCGAGCCGGTGCCCAGGACCTTCTCCGAGAACCTGCGCGTCTTGGGCGTCGTCGAGATTGAGGTCGCCGTGTGCGACGTGTTCCGGGTCGGCGGGGCGATTATGCAGGTCAGCCGCGGACGCCGAGCTCCAAGCTGGCCGGGCAAAAGCGGGAAGAGGCTGCTGGTGAGGGGGGTGGCGCAGACGGGTTGCACCGGTTTAAACCTGCGCGTGCTCTCAGAGGGGGTTGTGGCCGTGAGCGACGTCCTCGAGTGCATCGGTAGGTGTCGGGACCCGATCTCCATAACTCACGTGAACGACGTCATCTGCGACCGGACGCACGACTCCTCCCTCGTCGAGCGACCGGCGAACCTGCCCGAGTTCACCGCCAGTGGGTGCGCCCTGTTCGCGCGGCGCCTGGAGCGGCGGATGAACCGGGAGGAGAGGACCGGCCGGCGGGTACGGGTCGGCGAGGGCGTTTCGTGGGTTTGAAGGTGCGCCTCATCCCATGCCTCGACGTGGACGCAGGACGCGTGGTCAAGGGCACGAACTTCGCGAACTTGCGCGACGCCGGGGACCCGGTCGAGTTCGCCGCCCTCTACGACCGCGAGGGGGCCGACGAGATCGTGTTCTACGACATCACCGCCTCCCACGACGGGAGGGACACCGCCGCAGAGCTCGCCCGCCGCGCCGCCGAGGAGGTCTTCGTCCCCTACACCATCGGGGGCGGCGTGAGGACCGCGGAAGACATGCGCGCCATGCTGCGCGCCGGGGCAGACAAGGTCTCGGTAAACAGCGCCGCCGTGAAGACTCCGCGCCTGATCAACGAGGGGGCCGAGCGCTTCGGGAATCAGTGCGTCGTCCTGAGCGTCGACGTGAAGCGCCGGGGTTCGGGCTGGGAGGTCTACGTCAACGGCGGGCGGGTGAACACGGGGATGGACGCCGTTGGGTGGCTCGTCGAGGGCGAGAGGCGGGGGGCGGGGGAGTTCGTGCTGAACAGCATGGACGCCGACGGTACAGAGACTGGCTACGACCTCGACCTGATCTCCGCGGTGGCGGAGAAGACGACGCTCCCCATAGTCGCGTCCGGGGGCGCCGGAAGCCCGGAGCACATGATAGCCGCCGTGAACGCCGGGGCAGGAGCCGTGCTCGCGGCGAGCATCTTCCACTTTGGCGAGTACAGCATAGCCGAGGTCAAGGAGCATATGAGGCAGGCTGGTATACCCGTCCGGCTCGTAGAGGCGCAACCGGAGCTCGAGCGTGGGTAGCGGTGTGGCCCCGGTTCTCATCGGTTGGATGTCCTCAAAAGAGACGGGTGCGAGAAGATGATCCAGGGACTTGACGGAGTTAGGTTCGACGACGACGACCTAGCTCCCGTCGTCGCCCAGGACGCGGCGACCGGCGACGTTCTGACGCTCGCCTACGCGAACCGCGAGGCCGTCGAGAAGACCCTCTCGACCGGCGAGGCCCACTACTACTCCCGCTCCCGCGCGGAGCTGTGGCGCAAGGGTGCCACCAGCGGGAACACGCAGAGGGTGGTCGAGGTACGGGTCGACTGCGACGGCGACGCGCTCCTCTACAGGGTCGAGCCCCGCGGCCCGGCCTGCCACACTGGGGAGAAGAGCTGCTTCTTCACGACCCTCGACGGTGACGGGACGACGAATGTAACTTCCGAAGAGGTCGGCTTCGGGACGATGGTCGAGCGGCTCGCCGGGACCATAGCCGAGCGTCACAGGGAGATGCCGGATGAGTCGTACACGGCTGGGTTGATCCGCAGCGGCCCGGAGCGGATGGCGCAGAAGGTGGGGGAGGAGGCGGTCGAGGTGGTCGTCGCGGCGCTTACGGACGAGAGGCTCGCAGAGGAGACGGCCGACCTCGTATACCATCTCCTGGTGCTGCTCGAGGAACGGGGCGTCGGAATCGAGAGCGTCGCGGAGGTGCTGCGTGATCGGCACGGGTAGGCTCAACCTCGTTCCTTCGCTGGAGGAGGCGAGGAGGCTCGCTCGCTTCTACGACGTGGTGCCGCTGTACGCAGAGTTTATCGGGGACCTGGAGACCCCGATCTCCGCCGTGCTGAGGTTCGCCGACGAGGATACCGTCTTTCTGCTGGAGTCCGCCGAGTCCGCCGAGAGGTTCGGACGCTACTCTTTCCTCGGCTTCGACCCTAAACGCACGCTCTCCTACCGCAACGGCGTCTACACCGTCGTGGACGCAGACGGGGTGAGGGAGGTACCGGCCCGGGATCCCTTCCGAGGGCTCGCGGAGATCGTGGGCAAGAAGAGCGTCGCCCCGCTGCCGAACCTGCCGGCCTTCGTGGGCGGCGCCGTCGGCTATTTCTCCTACGACGCCGTACGCTACCTGGAGAGGCTACCCGACGCGCCCCCGGACGATCTGGGCGTCTCCGAGGCTTACTTCGCGGTGACAGATGCGCTGGTCGTCTTCGACCACCTCAGGCACAAGGTACTCGTGGTTGCACTCGTTGACGCAGCGGGCCTGCGCGACGTGGAGGGGGAGGGGTTCTCGGCGGCCTACCGCCGGGCGGCCGACGACATTCGCAGGATCTCAGAGCGGCTCTCAGCGCCGCTCGCGCGTCGGGCGCTATCGCCGGGGGGCGGCGGGAACTTCGCCATCTCCTCGAACTTCACCAGAGAGTTTTACGAGGAGGCGGTCGAGAGGGCGAAGGAGTACATCCGGGCCGGAGACGCGTTCCAGATCGTACCTTCCCAGCGGTTCGCGGCCGAGATAGGTGACCTCGACCCCCTGCTTCTGTATCGGGGCCTACGCACGGTAAACCCCTCCCCGTACATGACCTACCTCAAGCTTGGAGGACTCTCGCTGGTCGGCGCCTCGCCGGAGCCGCTCGTGAGGGTCGAGGATCGCCGGGTAATGACCCGCCCCGTGGCCGGAACTCGCGGGCGCGGGGCTTCGGTGGAGGAAGACGCCAGCCTCGCAGTAGAGCTGCTAGCGGACGAGAAGGAGCGGGCCGAGCACGTAATGCTGGTTGACCTCGGGCGCAACGACTTGGGGCGGGTAAGCGAGGTCGGCTCGGTCGAGCTGGCTAGCTTTATGGAGGTCGAGCACTACTCGCACGTCATGCACATCGTTTCGACCGTCGAGGGGGACCTGCGCGAGGGTCTTACGGCTCTGGACGCCCTGGCCGCCGCTTTTCCTGCAGGGACGGTCTCGGGTGCGCCCAAGGTGCGGGCGATGGAGATCATCGACGAGCTCGAGCCCACCCGCCGCGGTCCCTACGCCGGCGCCACCGGCTACTACGGCATCGACGGCCGCCTCGACACCTGCATAACGCTGCGCACCGCTCTCCTCAAAGACGGCGTCGCTTACTTCCAGGCCGGAGGCGGCGTGGTCGCTGACTCAGTCCCGTCGCTGGAGTACGAGGAAACCCGCAACAAGGCGCGGGCGATGGAACGGGCACTGGAGGTAGCCCGCAGCCGCGAGATGTGGCTCTAGGAAGCTGGCCGAAGTGCCCTTGTCCTTGCCCCTCTCGGTCCCGCCCTCGGGGGAGCGTTCATGAGGCTTGCGTGATCGCAGAAGACGCAGCTACCTGATCGCTGCCGCCTCACTAGAGCCTTACTAGAATTTAGTTTGTCTTTTGTATCAAGCTAGTAGCGCTCTTTGCAGCGCTCGATCTTAAGGGCGCCTCGCCTCCCTAACTTCTCCCGCTCGTCGTTCTCCCGCTCGTCGGCGGTCGCGGTCAGAGCCTCCCTGCTGGTGCGGTAGGCGCCACCCGCCTCGGGGGGACTTCATAGGTCGCACTACGAGTCCTTCTCTCATGGTGGCACGTTAATCGACTGCGGTCCCGAGAAATTACGGCACTTCGCGTTCGCGGCCGGGGGTTTGATTGTCGCGCGGCGGGCGCCGGGTGCGGCCAAAGGTTTCTCGTTCCGCTATACTTTCTCGGCCATGTTGGGAGTTTTTCTTGTGCTCTTGGGCTACGTTCTAGGCTCCGTGCCGACCGGGTACCTGGTCGGGCGGTCCTTCGGCGTGGACGTGCGCAAGGTCGGGAGCGGGAACATCGGCACGGCGAATGTTCTGCGGGCGGCCGGCAAATGGGCTGGAGTTCTCACGCTCGCCGGCGACATGCTCAAGGGCCTGATCCCAGTGGTGGTGGCCCGGCTCTCGACGGATAACGAGTGGCTCATCGCCGCCGTCGCCTTCGCGGCGGTTATAGGGCACTGCTGGCCAGTCTTTTTGCGATTCAAGGGTGGTAAAGCGGTCGCCACGGGGGCAGGGACTACCATCGGCCTAGCGCCCGTCGTCGGCTTGGGGCTCTTCGCATTCTGGTGGGCCGTGGTCCTCGTCACCCGCTACACCTCGCTCGGCGCGATAGCGGTGATGGTGGTGAGCCCGATAGTCTTGTGGGTCACCGGCCAGCCGCTCCCCTACGTGCTCTACACCATAGTCGGGGGTGTGCTGGTCCTGTGGCGACACAGGGAGAACGCTGTGGCCCTCATCAAAGGTACGGAGAGAAAGGTTGGACAGCGGGTGGAGAGCTAGTTGCTCGGCGAGGCGTACAGAGATAAGAAGATACTGCTGACCGGCGGGACTGGCTTCCTCGGGACGGCGCTGGTCGAGAAGATCCTACGCTCCCTCCCCGACCTCGGCCGCCTCTACCTCCTCGTCCGACCCTCCCGTGAGGGGGGCGCCGCCGAACGCTTCGAGAAGAACTTGCTCGGCTCCGCCGCGTTCCGCGGCCTGCGTGAGAAGGTCGGCGACGGCTTCGGGGAGTACGCTGCAGGTAAGGTTCGCGTCCTCGAGGGTGACGTGCACGCCGCGTCGCTGGGCCTGGGCGAGGAGGACCTCGTGGAGCTCTCGCGCGAGGTGGACGTGGTGATCCACTCGGCTGCTTCCGTAGTCTTCGACGCGCCGCTCGACGCGGCAGTAGACTCGAACGTGCGCGGGACTTTAGGCCTCTTAGAGCTGGCGCGAGGGTGGGAGAAGAGGCCGCTGTTCATGCACATCTCGACGGCGTACGTGGCGGGAAACACGAAAGAGGACGCGCCGGAGTCGCCGCCGGAGACGACCACGCCGAACGGGTCCCCCCTCGACGCGCGCGAGGAGGTGCTGAACCTAGAGACGGTAGTAGAAGAGGTCGACCGGGCTTCCCGGGAGCGGGCGCTTCTCAGGCGCTTCGAGACGGAGGCGCGGCGAGAACTAGGGATGGTCGGTGAGGAGGATGAGGTCGCCGGGAGGGTGGACCAGCTCAGGCGCGCTTGGATACGCGAGCGGCTCGTCGAGCGGGGGACGCGGCGGGCGCGGGAGCTCGGCTGGAACGACGTCTACACGTTCACCAAGTCGCTCGCGGAGCGGATGGTCGTGCGCGAGCGGGGGGAGACGCCGCTCGTGATCCTGCGGCCCGCCATTATAGAGAGCAGCCACCGCGAGCCTTACTCCGGTTGGATCCAGGGCACCAGGATGGCCGACCCCATAATTATGGCGTTCGCCAAGGGCATCCTGCGCGAGTTCCCGGGCGATCCGAACAGCTACGTCGACGTCGTGCCCGTAGACCACGTCGTGAACGCCATCCTCGCCGCCGGGGTTCGCCGCCCGGAGGAGCCCGAGGTCTTCCAGGTCGCCTCCGGCGAGCGCAACCCCATCCGTTACCGCGACCTGTACGAGATCGTGCGAGAGTACTTCCTTCAAAACCCCCTGCGCGACTCCGGCGGGCGTCCGGTGCAGGTGCCGGAGTGGAGCTTCCCCGGTCGCAAACGGGTCGAGGGGCAGCTCAAGACGGAGCTCGCGGCCTTGAAGATCGCGGGCACGCTCGCCGCGAGGATGCCCGAGGGACACATGTCCTCAGACGCCAGGCAGAGGATCGCGCGGGCCGAGAAACGCGCTAGGATGAGCCTCTATTACAGCCGTATCTACGGCGCCTACGCGAACATGACGGCGACCTTCTCGACCGCCCGCACGAAGGAGCTCTACGAGGCGCTCCCGGCTGAGGACCGTAAAGAGTTCCCCTTCGATATCACGGAGGTGGACTGGCGGAGGTGGATGCAGGAGAGCCACCTGCCCGCGCTCACGACCCGGCCGAACCGCAAAAAGCGCAAGACAAAGACCTATGAAAAGCCGGGGCAGGTGGCGGCCATCTTCGACGTGGACGGTACGCTCGTCGGCTCGAACGTGGTCTCGTACTTCGCATGGCTCAGAATGCGGGAGCTGCCGCCCGCCCTGCGGCCGCTGTGGCTCGCGGCGTTTTTGCCTAAGATCCCTTACTACTGGGGGTTGGACAAGATCAGCCGTGCCCACTTCAACCGCGCCTTCTACAAGAACTACGCCGGCTGGAAACCCTCTCGTGCCCGCTACCTCGGCTACGAGTCCTTCTCCGGCTTCACCCTGAACCGCCTCTTCCCCGACGCCCTAAGGCAGCTGCGCGAGCACAAGGCCGCAGGCCACCGCGTCGTGCTGCTCTCCGGCGCCCTAGACTTTCTCCTCGAACCGATGAAAGACCTCGTCGACGACGTGCTCTGCGCGACCCTCGCCGAAGAGAACGGCACCTTCACCGGCGAGCTCTCCGGTGCCCCGGTCGCCGGCGACGCGCGCGCCAGGATGCTCGCCTCTTTCGCCCGCCGCCGCAACCTCGACCTCTCGCGCTCCTACGCCTACGCCGACTCCATCTCGGACCTCCCGATGCTCGAAGCCGTCGGCAATCCCGTCGCCGTGAACCCTGACCGCAGGCTCGGAGCGGCGGCCAAGGACCGGGGCTGGAGGGTCGAACACTGGGGTAAGGACAGCGCAGACGGCCTCGCCGATGGCGTCGCCGGTTACGCGGCCAAGAAGATCTAGGTTGCACTCCCTCGTTTACCGCAAGTCTGTGCCACGCTACCTCCTGATGCGCGCCGGCGCGAAGCGTCTAAAGAACCTGGAGACGGGCCGCCTCTCCCCGCTCCAGCTCGAGGCCGCCCCGGAGCCTGAGCTCCCGACTCCCGAGTGGGTGCGGATAAAGCCGCTCCTCTCCGGCATCTGTGGCTCGGATCTTGGCACGCTCTCTTCGGACAACTCGCCGTACTTCTCCCCTATCACCTCCCCTCCCTTCGTCATGGGCCACGAGGTCGTGGGCGTGGTCGCCGAGGACAATTCCGGCTTCAACGCCGGCGAGAGGGTCGTGGTAGAGCCCGCCCTTGGCTGCACCGTGCGCGGCATCGAACTGCCGTGTCCCTACTGCGCCTCCGGCCGCCACGCCCTCTGCCTGAACGTCACAGAGGGCGACATAAGCCCCGGCATCCAGACCGGCTTCTGCCGCGACACGGGCGGCGGCTGGTCGCAGCGGTCACTCGTCGCCCACCCCACACAGCTCCACCGCGTCCCGGACGGCGTCCCCGACGAGGCCGCCGTCGCGGTTGAACCCCTTGCCTGCGCCGTACACGCCGCATTGAAGGCGGCCCCCGGCAGGGACGATACAACCCTCGTGATCGGGGCCGGCAACATCGGCCTCTTCACCGTTGCGGCCCTGCGGCGGCTCACGGACGCGGGCCGCATCATCTCCGTCGCCAAACACAAGCGGCAGCGCGAGGAGACCTTGCGGCTCGGGGCGGACGAGGTCGTCCATCCGAAGGAGACGTACACCACGCTCCCCGGGATGCTTGGGAGCGAGGCGTACCGGCCTGAGCTAGGCAAGCCGGTCGTGATGGGCGGGGCTGACAGGGTCTTCGAGTGCGTCGGCGCGCCGGGTACGATGGAGGACGCGGTGCGCCTGGCCCGTCCCGGCGGGGAGGTGGCGCTTGTCGGTATGCCCGGCGCGCGCAGCAGCCTTGACCTGACCGCGCTCTGGTACAAGGAGGTGAGGCTCGAAGGCACCTACGCCTACGGGGCCGAGGAGTACCGGGGAGAGCAGACGAGCAGCTTCGAGCTGGCGCTTCGGATCGCACCGGAGATAAGGCTGGAGACGATGGTCGGTCCGCGCTTCCAACTGGAGGAGTACCGCGAGGCCATCGCTGCGGCGCGGGCCGCGGGACGCGAAGGACACGTGAAGGTGGTTTTCGATCACAGAGGTTACGGGCACCAGGCTTCAGGTGTCGGGTAAGGGCTCGCCGACGCGGCACGGGGGCGACCGGGCGCGAGTCATCGAGAGGCAGGATCCCGCCGTCACCAAGCGGACGTTAGCGGGTGACTAACCCGACCACCAACCCATGAGACCTGTAGATTGAAACCGGAAGCTTAAAATCGACCGAAGGGAGCACCATGAGCCGACCCGGCTTCACGACCATCCTGGAGAAGAACAGCCCACCGATGATGTTCAACGCGGGGGAGGGGTTCCACTACGAGAAGTTGCCAGAGGGCACGCGGGTGGTCTACCCGCCGGGATCTCTTGCCCCTCTCGCCGACCCCAACGTCGCCATCGAGCGGGCGCTCCTCGAACCGGTGGGGATGGAACCGCTGCACGAGTTATTCAAGCCCGGCATGAAGCTGACCATCGCCTTCGACGACCTCTCGCTGCCGCTCCCGCCGATGCAACGACCGGACGTCCGGCAGCTTATTATCGAGAAGGTGCTGGAGAAGGCCCACGCGAAGGGCGTGGAGGACATCCACATTATCGCGGCCCTTGGGTTGCACCGCCGGATGACCGAGGGTGAGCTGCGCCACTGCCTGGGGAGCAGGATCATGTCCCGCTACTACCCCGACCGCCTCTACAACTACGACGCCGAGGACGAGGAGAACCACGTCACCATTGGCGAGACCGAGAGAGGAGAAGAGGTCAGGATCAACCGCCGCGTCGCCGAGGGTGACCTGCTCGTCTACGTGAACGTGAACTACATCCCGATGGACGGCGGCCACAAGTCCGTCCACACGGGCCTCTCGCCCTACTCCTCTATCCGCCACCATCACAATCCCGACACCCTCTCTGCCACCCGCTCCCTCATGGACCCGCCCAACTCCGCCATGCATGGCTCCATAAACCGGATGGGTGAACTGCTCGACGAGCACGTGAAGGTCTTCCACATCGAGACTACCCTCAACAACGCCTCCTACCCC
>DASQVA010000225.1:0-35508 GCA_035641035.1 Rubrobacter sp.
CGGCTCGCCGAACCCGTCGCCGCCCACCCGTCCCAGGAAGACCACGGAGGCGCCGAGCAACGCGGCGGCGGCGGCCTGGTTCGCGCCCTTGCCGCCGTTGCCCTTGGAGAGCAGCGCGTCCGTGACCGTCTCGCCAGGCTCTGGGCGATGCTCGACCTTCAGAACGAAGTCCTGGTTGATCGAACCTACCACGAAGACCTCTGCCACCCCAGATCCTTTCTCTCGATGGACCGCGCGACACCTTCGGCACTTCTCAGCTCAGGAGGGTCGGGACCTCGGGGGCGACGATCACGTCGAGCAGGTAGGGCCGGCCGGCGTTCAGGGCGCGCTTGACCGCTGGGAGCAGATCTCCAGCCTCCCTGATCGTCTCGCCCTCGACGCCGAGACCTTGCGCCACGACAACAAAGTCTATACCCGGCACGTCAAGCCCAGGCACCCTGTCGCCGGCTCCGATGGCATCCCGGAAGCCCTTGAGAATGGAGTAGCCCTGGTTGTTTACAACCACAAAGGCGACGTTCGTCCCGTAGCGGGCCGCGCTCCAGAGCGCCTGGACAGAATACATGCTCGATCCGTCCCCGATCATGCAGACCACAGGTCTCTCGGGTGCGGCGAGCTTGAACCCGACGGAGCCTGGCATGCAGAAACCAAGGCCCCCGGCCGCCGAGGTGTGGTAGCCCCCTGGACGGTTGAAGCGGATGTACCTGTGGAGCTTCGCCTTGCTCGAGGCCGTCTCGTCGAAAACCGCCGCCTCCGCGGGCAAGGCCCCGGCCACCGTGTGCATCACGTACTCCACGGACATCGGTGTCGTGCTCTCCGGTTCCGGGGGCGGCTCGCGACGGGGCGCGGCGGGGCGACCCGAGGCGGGCAACGACCCGAGGAGGTCTCGGATCGCCAGCCCAACGTCGCCCACGAGACTAACTCCGACGGCGGCGCGGGCCGCGTCGGCGGGGTCTTCGGAGACGTGAAGTACTTGCGTGCCCTCTTCCACGGTCGGGCCGGGATCGTAAGGGTAGTAGAGGAAGACCGGAGCGCCGAGGACGAGGACGACGTCGTGGCCGGAGAGCCGTTCGGCGAGCTGTTTCTGGGCTGGCGGCAGGTGGCCCCAGAAGAGCGGGTGGTCCTGGGGGAAGCTCGCGAGCGCCGAGATCGGGTCCTGCCACACCGGGGCCGCGAGCCTTTCAGCGAGGGTCACCGCGTCGTGGAAGGCCCCGGCCCGGTCCACGCCGGCCCCGGCCACGATAACTGGGTTCTGCGCCTTTCGCAGGACGCCCGCGAACCGCTCGATCCCCTCCGGGTCGGGGGCGGTTCGGTGGACGACGTCGTGGTGGTCCATCGGCTCCGCTTCGGCGTCCCAGTCGTCCATCGGAACCGAGACGAAAACCGGACCGCGAGGGTGTTGCATCGCGGTGTGATAGGCGCGCCGGATCTCCCCCGGTACGTCTTCTGCCCGTACGGGCTCGAAGCTCCGCTTGACGTAGGGCTTGGCGAGGTCAACGAGCCCTCCGGTGAGCAGCGGCTCCAGGGCGCTGTGGCGCCGGTCCTGCTGGCCGGCCGTGACGAGGAGCGGGGTCTTGTTGTGCCACGCCGTGATCATAGCCCCCATCGCGTTCCCGAGGCCCGGGCCGGTGTGGAGGTTGACGAGGGCCGCCCGCCCAGATCCTTGGGCGAACCCTTCGGCCATCCCGAGCGCGGAGGCCTCCTGGAGGGCGAGTACGTAGCGAAAGTCGTCCGGAAAGTCCTTGAGGAACGGCAACTCCGTCGAGCCGGGGTTGCCGAAGACCGTCGTGATCCCCAGACGGCGCAAAAGATCGAAAGTCGCCTCACGGACCGTAGCCATAACATCTCACCCCTACACGAGAACCTACCCCTGCGGGGAAATATATCAGAGGGAAGCCTGGGCAACGCCCGGCGCCGCGGGCTCCTCTCCGCCCGCAGCGCCAGCCGGGCTTCTCTTTCGCAGATCGCCGATCCCGCATCGTGCCGCGCCCACACGGCGCGCGGCTCTGGCGCGTGACCTCGTCCGGACTTATCTCCGGCGAGCGGCCAACTGCCGCACAAGAACGGAGGCCAGGACGAGCGCAACCGTCCTGGCCAGTCCCTTCAAGACGGCCTCCAATACGTCGTCTTTTATGCCCCTTCGTTCGGGTATCTGTTCTCCGATGAACCTGGTCAGCGGTTGGCTCAGAACAAGGGAGATACCTATAGACAGAACCGTCATAAGTCGCTTCTGCGTCTGGTCGCTCATTCCGCTCCTCTCAAGAGACGTCACCGGATCGTCTATCCCGCGCATCTCCCTCGCCTTGTCGGTGCCGGCCACGGTGATCGCGTATCCCGAACCGACCGGCTCCAGGTACCCCTGGTTCACGAGGTATTTGACCGCTTCGTCGCACTCGGTGGAGTCCGGGTCTATGCCGGCCCTCGGGGCCGCGCCCTGCCCCGGCGTCTCCGGTCCCCCGATCGGGACGGGCTCCCTAAGCCTCCCGCCGGACAGACCATGGAACGCCCCAAGGAGGCGCAGCGCGGCCTCTTCCAACCCGCTCGTCGTCAAAATTTAGTCCTCCCCCGGCCTGATAACGGCCGTTTGTAGATCAGACCGTCGGGTTCAGCCTCCTCCGCCGGCGCCTGCATCGGGCCCGCCCCGACCTTCGCCTCGGCCTTCGCCCCGCTGGCGTCCGGGTCCGCCTTCGCGCCGTCCGGGCCTCTCGCGGTCGCCTCTGTCCCTGCGTCTCACTAGGTTCTCCTTGGTCGTTCGTCTTGGCGGTCTAACCATACCCTGACGGGATCTCGCTTAACCCTTGTATGCCCCTCGACCGGGCACCGGACGGCAAAGGACCGGCCGAAACCCGACGTGTAGAATGGTGCGGACAGGCTTTTCGAGGCTAGACGCAAAGCAGGACACGAGATTTGGAGAGAACAGTTGTAGACGGCCGTTATGACGTCGTCCGCCCCCTGGGTGGCGGAGGGATGGGCGAGGTGTACCTCGCCCGCGACCAGATCCTCGACCGCGACGTGGCCCTCAAGGTGCTCAGGAGACAGTACGCGGGCGACAGCGAGTTCGCCGAGCGCTTCAAGCGCGAGGCGCTGAACGCGGCGTCCCTCTCGCACCCGAACATCGTCCAGATCTACGACCGGGGCGAGACCACGGACGGGGCCGCCTACATCGCGATGGAGTACGTGCCGGGCGGCACGCTGAAGGAGAGGATCACCCGGGGGGAACCGCTCGCATCGGCCGACGTCGCCTCCATCGGGGCGCAGGTTGCCGAGGCGCTTGGTGCTGCCCACACCAGGGGCGTGATCCACCGCGACATAAAGCCGCAGAATATCCTTCTCACCGCCAAAGGCGAAGCGAAGGTCGGAGACTTCGGTATCGCTCGGGCCGCCTCGGCCATCACCCTCTCCGAGACGGGATCGGTCATGGGCACCGCGAGCTACATGTCTCCGGAACAGGCTATGGGCGAACCGGCGACCCCTAGAAGCGACCTGTATGCTTTGGGCGTAGTCCTCTACGAGGCCATCACCGGCGGGCTGCCCTACACCGCCGACAACCCCATAGCGGTCTCCATGAAGCATGTCAACGAACCGCTGCGGCCTCCGAAAGAAGTGAATCCGGCGATCCCCGAAGGCATGAACGCCTTGGTGGTGACGCTGTTGGCCAAGAACCCAGAGGACCGCTACGCAGACGCAACCGAACTCGCGGACGACCTCTGGGAGGTCCGCCGCGGGCTCGGGCCGGCCGCGACCGGGCTCGCGAAGGGCGGAGAGCGCGCACTACGGTCCCCGGCGCAGGCGACCACGGTAGAGGCGCCCTCCCTCGCTACGCGCCCGAAGAAGCGGAGGGCACTCCCGATACCGATTATGCTCCTGGCTCTCCTCGCCCTGATCGGTCTGGGTTGGGTGCTGTCGCTGCCTTTCTACGATTTCGGTTTCGAAGACCTGCTTGGTGGCCCCGCCCTGAGCGCGGAAGTTCCCTCGGTGGAGGGCCTGACCAAAGATCAGGCGGTGCAAAAACTCGACGCCGCGGGTTTCGGAGCCGAAGTCCGCGAGCGAGAGAGCTCCGCGGCGGACGCCGGGCTCGTGCTAGATCAGACCCCCCCCGCCGGGCAGAGCGCGAGGAAGGGGTCACAGGTGGTCCTTGTGGTCAGCGCGGTACCCCCGACCGTGGAAGTGCCCCAGGTCGTGGGGCTGAGCCTCCCCGAGGCGGAGGTCGAACTCGACCGCGCTGGCCTCGGTGTCGGTAGCCAGAACGAGTTCCCGAGCCAGACGGCGCCGGAGGGCCAGGTAGTCGAGCAAAGTCTTCAGCCCGGGGTCGAGGTCGATCCGAGAACCCTCGTGGACCTCGGGATCAGCTCCGGGCCGCCCGCGTCGGGGGATCCGGCGTCGAGCGCGTCGTCTTTCCCTTCCGCCTCCGCGTCGAGCTCCGCCTCACCCGCCACGTCTAGCGCAGCGTCGGCGCCGGCCTCGAACCCGCCGTCTGCCCCTGCGGCAAACTCCTCGTCCGCCGAAGCCTCGTCCCCGGTGCAATCCGGGGGCAAAAAAGGGAAGAGCAATCCCGAAAAAAGCAATCCCGAAAAAAGCAATCCCGAAAAGGTCGAGCCCACAGCCGTCGGAGGCGGCTGATCCTCCGGGGCGAGACTCCGTGATCCCCCGCGAATACCGCTACGTCTCTTCGATCCCGAGACGTCCGTCTTGCGCGCCAACTCTTTCTAGTGTCGTGCCCCGGTAAAATGATGCAGGGCAGGAGATCTACCGCTGGCAAGGAGGCGACAACGTGAAGGCGATCAGGGTGAACGAGCACGGCGGGCCGGAGGTACTAGGCTACGAGGACGTCGAGCTTCCCGAACCGGGTCCGGGCCAGGTGCGCGTGAGATTAGCCGCCTCGGGCGTCAACTTTATAGACATCTACAGGCGGACCGGTGTCTACCCCGGCGAGCCGCCCTTCACCCTCGGCCTCGAGGGCGCGGGCGAGGTGGATGCCGTGGGCGAAGGCGTGGAGGAGGTCTCGGTCGGGGATTACGTTGCGTCCGCGAGCATGCCGGGCTCCTACGCCGAGTACGCTGTCGCCCCCGTCGAGAACCTCGTGCCGTTCAACGTAACGCTGGTTGAGGCGCGGGTGGCGGCGGCCGTCATGCTGCAAGGCATGACGGCCCACTACCTGACGCACAGCACCTTTCCCCTCCAGGAGGGCCAGACGGCCCTCGTCCACGCCGCGGCCGGTGGCGTAGGCCTCCTCCTGTGCCAGATGGCTAAGATGCGCGGCGCGACGGTCATCGGAACGGTGGGCACGGAGGAAAAGGCCCGGCTCGCCAGGGAGGCCGGGGCTGACGAGGTCATCCTTTACACCAAACAAGACTTCGTCGAGGAGACGCGCCGGATCACCGGTGGTGAGGGCGTCCACGTCGTCTACGACTCCGTCGGTAAGGACACCTTCGATGGGAGCCTCGACTGCCTGCGCCGGCGGGGCTACATGGTCCTCTTCGGTGGCTCCAGCGGCCAGGTGCCCCCCTTCGACATCCAGACCCTCAACCGCAAAGGCGGCCTCTTCCTGACCCGCCCGGCCCTCGCCCAATACACCGCCACACGCGAGGAGCTCCTGTGGCGCGCCGAGAGCCTGTTCTCCTGGATCGGACAGAACAACCTGAACGTCCGCATCGGCGGCGCCTACACCCTCGACGACGCCGAGCAAGCCCATCGCGACCTCGAGGGCCGCAAGACCACCGGCAAGCTGTTGCTGGTTCCCGAAGGTTCCCCGGAGGGCGCGTGAGGCTCGACGCCGGGCTAGGTACCGAAGGCAAGTACCTCAAGGGCATGGATTGGACCGCCCGCGCCGCCGAGGATCTCGGTTTCGCTGGCCTGTGGACCAGCGAGACCAAGCACGACGCCTTTCTGCCCCTGGTCATCGCCGCCAACGGCACGCGCAGGATGCAGCTCGGCACCTCTGTCGCCATCGCGTTCTCCCGCTCTCCGATGGAGACCGCTCAGACCGCTTGGGACCTCCAGGACCTCTCAGGCGGACGCTTCATCCTCGGCCTCGGCACCCAGGTAAAGGCCCACGTAACCCGCCGCTTCTCCATGCCCTGGGGGCGGCCTGCCGCCCGCCTGCGCGAGTACATACTCGCTCTGCACGCGATTTGGGAATCCTTTCAGACCGAGGGTCCTCTGAACTTCGAGGGCGAGTTCTACCGGCACACCCTGATGAGCCCGTTCTTCAATCCCGGCCCCATAGAGCAACCCGAGATCCCCGTCTTTATAGCCGGCGTCAACACCCGCCTCGCGCGCCTGGCCGGAGAGCTCTGCGACGGCTTCCACGTGCACCCCTTCCACTCACCAGAGTATGTGCGCCGGACGGTCAAGCCGGCCATAAGTGAAGGCGCGTCCCAGGCTGGCCGCGCTCCGGATCGGGTAGAGCTGGCTACCAGCGTCTTCGTCGTCGCGGCCGAGAAGGAGCAAGAAGCCTCCAAGCAGCGCGAGTCCGTGCGCTCCCAGCTCTCGTTCTACGCCTCGACCCCCACCTACAGCACCGTCCTCGAAACGCACGGCTGGCAGGAGGTAGGCGAGCGGCTTAAAGTTTTGGCCAGGGAGAAAAGGTGGCCCGAGATGCCGGAGCTCATCAACGACGAGATGCTCCACGCCTTCGCCGTCGAGGCCGCCCCGGACGAGGTCGGGTCGGCGCTAGAGGAACGTTATGAGGGCCTCATAGACCGCGTCGCACTGTACCTCCCGTTCGTGCCCGGCGAAAGAGACCAGTTCTGGCGAACGGTGGTCGAGTCGGTACACACGTAAGGTAGCCTGACCCGTCGACCTCGGGTTCCTTTTTGTGTGGTGGGCGGTGCTACGGTTTGAGGACGCACTTGATGGCACCGTCCTGCTTTTTCTGGAAGATCTCGTAGCCCAAAGGCGCGTCTTCTAGGGGCATCTCGTGGGTCTTGAGGTCCTCTACGCCCAGCGGATCTTCGTCGGTTAGAAGCGGCATGATGTCGTCTACCCAGCGTCGCACGTTGGCCTGCCCCATACGGACCTGGATCTGCATGTCAAAGAGGTCACCCAAGGGAAAGGCCTGAATCGGGCCAGCGTAGACGCCCGAGATAGAGAGCGTCCCCCCGCGCCGGATGGAGGACATGGCCGCCCTGAGGGCGGTCGCTCGGTCGAGCTGCAACTTGGTCGTCTGAAGGATGGATCCTACAACGGACCCGCTCGCCTCCATGCCAACGGCGTCTATGGCGGCGTCCAGGCCCCGACCGTCCGTCAGGTCGAGCACGACATCCCTGACGTTCTCCACTGCTGAGAAGTCCACGGTCTGCACACCCCACCTGGAGGCCATCGTGAGACGCTCGGGCACATTGTCAATCCCAATAACCCGCCCCGCTCCCTGGTGCAGGGCCATCCTGGCGCACATCTGCCCGATGGGCCCGAGGCCCCAGACGCCCAACGTTCCTCCCTCCGGCACGTCCGCGTAGGCGAGGGCCTGCCAGGAGGTCGGCAGCACGTCCGAGAGGTACAGGAAGCGCTCGTCGGGGGCTTCTCCGGCCTCCTCAGGCACCTTGATGGGCCCGAAGTGGGCCTGCGGAACGCGCAGGTACTCGGCCTGGCCGCCCGGGACGGCGCCGTAGACGTGCGTGTACCCGAAGAGGCTCGCACCCCTGCCGCGCCCGAGGAGGTTCACACCGCGGGCGAGCTTGCCCTTATCTCTTGTATTCTCGCATTGGGAGTAGAGGTGCTGGTCGCAGAAAAAGCAGTGGCCGCAGGAGATGTTGAAGGGGATCACAACCCGGTCGCCGGGCGCGATATGCTCCACGTCGCGGCCGACCTCCTCGACTATACCCATCGGCTCGTGGCCGATGATGTCGCCCTCGCGCATGAGCGGCGAGAGCTTGGAGTAGAGGTGGAGGTCCGAGCCGCAGATGGCGGTTGAGGTCACCCGGATCACGGCATCCGTGGGCTCCTGGATGATCGGGTCAGGGACGTTGTCTACCCTGACGTCTCCCTTGCCGTGCCAGACTACGGCCTTCACGGCTCCCTACCCCCTACCCCCGTGAGTATCTCGCGGATCCGGAAGGGCCCGCTCGTCGCCGGCGAGAGCACCGGCGTGTCGAGGCCGGAGCCGGTCCGCAGCCCTTCGAGCAGGTCCAGCAGGGCCTCGTCGGCGGAGCGCTGTGGCGTCCATCCGAGCTGCGTGCGGGCCCTCGTCGTATCCATTATGGGGACGTTGCGCGAGAGGTCCAGCCAGCCCTCAGGTACCGGCTGCAGCCTGAGCATCCAGGAGATCCTGGCGCCGGAGCGGGCGAGTTGCGCCGGCACGGGGACGGGACGGGCGTTGAGTATGCGCCCGATCTCCTTGGCATCCAACACCGGCTCGGTGGCTATGTTGAAGGCTCCCCGCGCTTCCTCGTTCACTATGGCGAGTCGGAAAGCCTCGCCCACGTCGTAAGAGTGGATGATCTGGGACCGCAAATTCTCGATGTCCGGTACAAAGTTGATAAGGCCCGGGTAGGCGAGGAGCCGCGGGAAGAAAGGCCCGGCGAAGAGACGCCTTATCCCCTCGGCCGCCTCCTTCTTGAAGACGAGCCCTGGGCGTATCCTTACCACCCTTACCTCCGGCGCCTCCCGCTCGAAGCGGTCCAGCCTGCGTTCGACCTCGGCCTTGTGGCGAGCGTAGTAGGAGGTCGAGACGCCGTTCGTCGGCCAGCTCTCGTCCACGCGGCGGTCTTTAGGTCCCGGCGAGTAGGCACCCACTGAGGAGGCGTATAACAAGGCGGGCACGCCAGCTTTCTTGGCTGCCCAGGCGACCCGCATGCTCCCTTCGACGTTGATCATCCACTGCCTGTTCAGATCCCGGGAGGGCTGAATGATCCAGGCTAGCAGCACCACCGCGTCAGCCCCCCGCAAGTGCGGAACAAGGTCGTCCGTTACCACGTTCGCGGAGGCCCACTCGACCTTCGGCACCGTCAGGTTCGGTATGCGCCGCGCCAGCCCCAACACGGACTCCACCCGTGGCTCATCGGCGAGTGAGTACAGCACGCTCGTCCCGAGGTTACCCGTCGCGCCTACCACAACTACTCTCATGCAGGGGCTTTACCCCGCTCTCGGGTGGGCGAAACGCCAGGGACGGGATGATGTACCATCGGCCGGGACTTATGCGAAGAGCTAGGAGGGCGGATGCGGGTACTCGTAACAGGGGCGCGGGGCAAGGTCGGGCGGGCGACGGTGGCGGCGCTCCAAGAGGCCGACCAAGACGTGCGGGCGACGGACCTTGCCCCGCCGATCTTCGAGCGGCCCGAGGAGGGCGAGGTGGACTACTTCCAGGCCGACCTCACCGACGCCGGCGACGCCTTCGCTGTGGTGCGTGGCGCGGAGGCGGTGGTGCACGCGGCCGCCATTCCGGAGCCGACACGCAACCCGCCGCACGTCGTGTTCCAAAACAACCTGATGGCGACGTTCAACACGCTGGAGGCAGCCATACGCTTCGGCGTCTCCCGATTCGTGAACATCTCCAGCGAGACGGTGCCGGGGTTCTTCTTCCCGGAGCGACCCTTCCTGCCGGACTACGTACCGGTGGACGAGGAGCACCCTATTCAACCTCAAGACCCCTACGCTACCGCCAAATACTTCGGCGAGCTCTTGATGGACGGGGCCCTCCGGCGCTCGGACATCCGGTGCATCTCGATCCGGCCCTCCTGGGTACAGCACGAGGGCAACTACGAGCGCAACCTGGGCCCGATGGTGCGCGACCCCTCGGAGCTCAGCCCCGGCATCTGGAGCTACATAGACGTCTACGACCTCGCCGACGCCATCGTGCTAGCCACCGCGAGCGACCTGCCGGGCCACGAGGTCTTCTACATCGCCTCCCCAGACAACGTGGGGAGCCGCCCGTTTGAGGAGGCCGTGCGCGAGCACTATGGGGACCGGATGGAGATAAAGACGCCCCTCCCCCGCGAGGACACCTCGGGGCTCTCCATCGAGAAGGCCCGGCGCCTGCTCGGCTACGACCCCAAGCGCTCCTGGCGCGACTACCTCGACGAACAAGGCCGCCTGAAGCCAGGGGTGAGAGGACTGTTCGGCAACTCCTGACCCTTAGTACCGCGTCCCCGGGAACTCACCGGTTCATGGCTAATTGGAGCCAGCCCAAGCGGTCGAGGATCTCCTAAGCTATCTCGCCCACCGTCCGGCCCCAGGTGTCGACGACGAGTCGGTCTTCCGCGGGCTCCCGCCACATGAGGTACGCGTACTCGATGGTCCTCGACACCTGGTAGTCGTATGGGGAGCCGACCTCTCGGCGGCGTACCCGCTGCAGTAGGTCATGTCCTGAGATGTGGAGGCCGACTAAGATTAAGGCGGCACCGGGGATCGCTTCGCTAATGCGGGGCAGCTAGTCTTTGATCGAGGAGGCGGCCATCGTCAGGATCAGGTGCAGATCGCCCGCGTCGCGGAGGTTCGCCCACACCGCCGCCAGGTTGCGACGCGTGAGGTCCGCCTTGTGGGGACCGTCCGCCGGGGGGAAACGCGCGGTCGAGCTCGTCCGTGTCGATCATAGCGTGAGCTACCCCTGCGTCTTCGAGCCGACGACAGACCTCGAACGCCAACGTCGCCTTTCCGACCCCTCAGGGGCTGGTGATCAGGACCGTGGGCAAAGACCGGGCCCCTCCCGCTCTCACGAACCCCACGTCGGACGGTCGCTGGCCGCGGAGCATCCACGCGGCGGGTGGGTAAAGCAACACGGTCGAGGCAAGGTGGCCGAAAACCTGTTGCCTGAAACCTGTAGCCTTCTTCACGCCTCCTCTAGGGTGGGCTCCACGGGGACGGAGGACTTGACGGTCGTCACCTTGTAGCCGGCCTCCTCGAGGCTCTGGACCGTGCCCGCGGGGTGCGTGGTCTCGAGGCGCAGCACGATCAGGCGGTTGCCGCCGCGCGGCGCCGGTGCCAGAAAGACGCCCGCTATGTTGACCTTGCGGTCCCGGATCACATCGGTGACATTCGCCAGCATCCCCGGCTGGTTCGGCACCTCGACCTCGACCCAGCTCCCCATTCCGTGCGCCCCAACGAGCTCTATGAGGGTGCGCATCATGTCCGAGGAGGTGATGATCCCCACCAGCTCGCCGTCGGCTACCACGGGGAGGCAACCTATCTTACGGTCGTAGATCTCGCGCGCCGCGTGCTCGATGGTGTCTAGCGGGGCGATGGTCGCCAGGTCCGTGCTCATAATGTCTCGCAGACGCACCCACCCGAGCGTGTCCCTCTCGCCTCCCGAGCCCCGCGGCGGGCTCACGTCCCTGAGGTCGCGGTCCGAGACCAGCCCCACGAGGCGTCCGCCCTCGACGATCGGCAGGTGCCTTATACCCAGCTCCTGACAAACGCCCCAGGCCTCGGCCGCGCTCGCCTCCGGCCCCAGCGTGATGACCTCCCGCGTCATGGAGTCTCTCACCCTTAGCATGCGCACCCCTCTCTCTAAAATGACCGACCCGGCCAGCTTACCACCCGGCCCGAGCCCGGTATAGCCCTGGCCATACCCTGAATCGAGCGCGGCTTGCCGTCGGTCCGGGCTAACCGGGGCTAGCCCCAGACCCTCTCGACCGTCTCGACGATGGTCTGGAGCTTGTACTCTTCATCCTCGACGCTCACGGCGTTACCGACGATCGAGGTGGCGAAGCCGCACTGCGGGCTCAGCGCTAGGCGCTCCAGCGGTACGAACGTCGCCGCCTCCCGCAGACGGGCCTGGAGTTCCTCGACGCTCTCGCGGTGAGGCGTCTTCGTCGTCACGAGGCCGAGGACGGCGATTTTGTCCTCCGGCACGTGTGAGAGGGGCTCGAAGCCGCCGCTCCTCTCGTCGTCGTACTCAAGCATCAGCCTTTGCGCGTTGACGCCGCAGAAGATCCTCTGCGCCAACGGCTCGTAGGAGCCGGAGACAAGCCACCGGCTCCCCTGGTTGCCCCGGCAGAGGTGGAAAGAGAAGGTGAGGCCCGGGTGCTCCCCGATAACGTGGTTGTCAAGCTCGATCCCCCGGCTCAACCAGCGGTCCAGGTCCCATCCCCGCCGCTCGTAGAACCCGCGGGTCCTCGCGTCTAGCAACAGCGGGTAGTGCGGCGCGTCGAGCTGCACGTACTCGGCCCCGAGCCGCGCCAGCTCCTCAACCTCCTCCCGCAGGATCTCCGCCACGTCCTCCAGAAAGAGATCCAACGTGGGGTATGCCTCCCTAGACAGCTCCGGCGACCAGAGGTTCGCGTACATGCTCGGGCTCGGGAGGGTGACCTTCACGATCCTGTCCGTGTGACCCCGCGCGTACACGAACTCTTCGACCGAAAGGTGCCTGCGGCGGTGCAGCTTGGCGACCACCCCGAGGTCCGGCGGTCGCCCCGTCGTCTTGTCCCCCACCGCCTGGTCGCCGTGCCACTCGCCCCACAGCCAGGCGTCTATCGAGGGCTCCCCGAACCCCTCGACGGCCTCGACCATCTGGCTCTGGAAGGACTCCCGGCGCATCTCGCCATCCGTGACGACCGGTAGCCCGGCCCGCACTTGCAACCCGATGGCCAGGTCCACCGCCCGGTCCTCGACGCGCTTGAACTCGGCGGCGTGCATCTCACCGGCGGCGTGGCGTTTCCGGGCCTCCAGCAGCTCCGGCGGACGCAGGAGGCTGCCGACGACGTCGGCGCGGGCGGTCGTCGCGGAGCTCACAGGGGCCAGTCTAACACCGGCCCGCCGTTTGGGGGCTCAGGCGGCTATCTCGGCGAGCTCGGTGCCCGATTCGGCAGCGTCATCACGCACGAAGAACGTCTCGGGATCCAGCGGGAAGACCACCCGCAAGGCACGTCCCGGGTTCTGCTCTGTAGCGATCTCCAAGGCCCTCCGAATGCTCCCGGCCCTCACCGACAACCTGGAGCTGCCAGCGTCCACGTCTATCGAAACTCTTACCATCCGAGACCCTCCCTCTGCGAAGCGTACGATACAAATCCCTTCTACACCCTCTAGGTTACGGTTCGGCAACAGGGCCGCCAAAAACAGGCAACGGTCATAAGTGCGGGCCTCGGATGCGGGCCAGACGGACTGGAGACGTTCCCGGTCGTGCGGCGAGGGAGAACGGCGGGCACGAAAAGCCGGAGCCTTGAGTCCCCGGCCGGTGTACCTTCAAGCTTACGCTCTACTTCAGGAGCTTCGTCGCGGTTTACTCGACTCCTTTCGCGCTCCCTCCCTTGCTGCTCTTCTTACCTGCCACGCCCTTGCCCTTGACGACCTTCTTGACCTGCTTCTCGATTCCGGCCATACGGCTGTTTCACGCCCCTTTTCCGTCTAACCTTTGACACCAAGGTTGTGACACCAAGGTGTCTACCTTCGGGAGGCAGACTCAAAGCTCGGTCACTCCGCGCCGGGGCTTGTGGTGTAATGGGCGGGCGACGGGTCGAGCACAAGTTAGGGAGTGATCGGGTGAAGCTGGCGGGGCGGATGGAGCGCCTGGGGACCGAGACAGCGTTCTCAGTTTTGGCCAAAGCGAAGGCCTTGGAGGCGCGGGGACGCGACATCATCCACCTGGAGATCGGCGAACCAGACTTCGACACGCCCGCCCACATCGTCGAGGCGGGCTGCCGCGCTCTGCGGGCTGGGCACACCCATTACACCCCGACCGCTGGGATTCCGGAGCTGCGCGCCGCCATCGCCGCCGACGTCGGGCGCAGCCGAGGCATAGACGTGGGGCCCGAGCAGGTCGTCGTCACACCGGGGGGGAAACCGATCATGTTCTTCGCCATCCTCGCGCTAGTAGAAGAGGGCGATGAGGTCCTGCTGCCCAACCCGGCCTTCCCGATCTACGAGTCGATGGTCGATTTCGCTGGCGGGCGGTCGGTCTTCGTCCCGCTGCGCCAGGAGAACGGGTTTCGCTTCGACCCCGACGAGTTCCGCGCGGGTCTCAGCGATCACACGAAGCTGGTAATCCTCAACTCCCCCGCCAACCCGACAGGCGGTGTGCTCACGGTCGAGGACATCGCCGGGCTCGCGGAGATCCTGCGCGGGCGCCCCGACGTGTACGTGTTGAGTGATGAGATCTACTCACGCCTGCTCTACGCGGACTCCTTCGCCAGCATCGCCTCCGAGCCAGGACTAGGTCCAGACGATAGGGCTATCATCCTCGATGGGTTCTCTAAGACCTACGCCATGACCGGCTGGCGGCTCGGCTACGGCGTGATGCCCGAGCCCCTCGCCGAGGAGGTGGCGAAGCTGCAGGTCAACTCCAACTCCTGCACCAACGCCGCCGCGCAACACGCGGGGCTCGAGGCTTTGAGCGGGCCGCAGGACGCCGTGGGGAGCATGCTCGCTGAGTTCCGTGCCCGGCGGGACCTGATCGTGGCCGGCCTCAACGATTTGCCTGGCGTCAATTGCATTACCCCCCAGGGCGCCTTCTACGCCTTCCCGCGCATCACCGGGACCGGCCGCCCCGCCGACGATCTGGCCGATCTCCTCCTCCACGAGGCCGGCGTCGCCTGCCTCTCTGGCACGGCGTTCGGCCGCCACGGCGAGGGTCACCTCCGCCTCTCCTACGCCAATTCGCGCGCGAATATTGCCCGCGCCCTAGAGCGGATGGGTGAGGTTCTCTCCCAGACTCCGGCGCGGTGAGCCGGGACGCGTATTCTCGGACTCACCGGAACCCGCTCCTAAGCGGGTTGTATCTTGAGCAATCTGATCTCGACCCTCTGCGTCAGGCGCCTGCCGTGAAGCATCAGGCCTTGTGCTTGCCAGCGCCTTGCCAGCCAGGGAGGCAGCCTACCGCAAAGGCCGGAGCCCACTCATACTACAACGCGACATTTTCGGGTTTTCGCACCTCCAACGCTTTTGGCTCTGCCCACCGGAGACGGTAGGATAAGGAGAGGTTGAGAGTCTAGAGAGGTCAGGGAGAACCGATGAGCGAAAGCCGAGACAGGGACGTCGAGAAGGTCTACTCCGCGGCCGACTTCGTGGCGAAGTTGCGCAGGCTGGCCGATGCCTTGGAGGCGGGCGAGAGGTTCGAGATCCAGGTCGCCGGGGAGAGAGTCTACGTGCCTGCCCGCGCCGAGTTTAACGTCGAGCACGAGCGAGAGGGAAACGAGGAGGAGATCGAGTTCCAGCTCAAGTGGACTAACCGGTGAACCTAGCTTCGCTGGTGCGATGTTCAGCGAGGGGCCGGCCGGGGTAGAAAGCGAACCGGTAGGAAGGTCCTGAGGCCGCACCGGTGCTGGGCGCTGCGGCACTCGCCGATACGGCGCGGGCTGGTTAGGGGAATAAACGTGCGAACCGGAAACAACCTCAAGCTGCGTGGTGGCGGGCTTCACCACATTGCCATCGAGGCCTCCGACTTCGACGGAAGCCTGCGTTTCTACACCGAGGGCCTGGGCTTCCGTAACGTGCTGACGTTTCCAGAGGAGGGCCAGACGGTGGTCATGCTCGACACAGGTGACGGCACATACATCGAGCTCTTCTCTGGCGGGAGCGGCGAGAAGCCGAAGGGTTCCCTCCTCCACTTCGCCGTGCGAACCGACGACTGCGAGGCGGCGACGGAGCGGGCCCGAGCCGCGGGCGGCGCTGTCACCCAAGAACCGACCGACTTGGTGCTCGAGGGCGACCCGCCGGTGCCCGTGCGCTACTCGTTCTGCGAAGGGCCGGACGGCGAGCAGATCGAGCTGTTCCAGGCCGACGTGCTCTGATCGGCCGCGAGAGACGATCGCGGCGAGGTTGGACGCCTACACCTCCGCCTTCTATGTCAAGTGCCTCCCGGTCCGGCTGCAGGGCGGGTCAAGGAACACAAAATTAGAGAACGCCGCCTCTTCCGGCGGCCTTGAAGCGAGTCGCAGAGAGTCGCACGCGCGAGAACCGGAGAGTTTTGCTCTCGTCGCGGGGGTTGGGCGACCTCGGGTCGTCCTAACGCCCTGCGCTAACCTTCGGAGGCTGCCGCCACATAGGCGACCTTCTGCGCCCGGGGCACGACCCTGACGGCCTCCTCGGGTGGCAGGATACGCGGATGGTGGAGCGGTGCTCGTGGTGCACCCGGCGCGCCTTCGAGACCGACGAACGCCATGAGTGAGGCGGCCACGTGACCGTAGAAACCGAAGGCGTCGGAGCTGCAGGATCTTAGGGGTGGAGCCAGAGCCAGGCCGGCTGCGGGTAGGAGCGAGCGTGCGGCGTTGGCGAAGGCCGGATCGTTGACCGTGGCGGGTTCTCCCTCCGTGACTTCGACCCTCCCGGTGCAGCCGTACGCGCGGGCCGTGTGCTCCACTATCTCCCTGGCGGCCTCTCGAAGAGGTCCCCGGTCTTCAGGCGCGAGCGCGCGGAGCGTCGCCCCTGCCTCGGCCCTGCCAGGGATCACGTTCTCCGCCGAGCCCGCGCGAATCCAACTGACGCTCAGGACGCCGGGATGCATCGGGTCGAGCCGACGGCTCACCACTGACTGCAACGCAACAAGCGCATGGGAGAGAAGTGAGAATGGGATCCCGCACCCGGTGTGGATACGCTCCATGACCGCCATCTCCCTCGATCACGACACGCAGGTCATCTGAGGATGCGTTGACCGCGTCCGGCTCGACGCTCACCGTGCTTCAGGGCAGGTCGGGATGAACGTGTACCGCGACCATGGCCGCCACCTTGCCACCTAGTACGCTCTCACGCACGACCAGGTCAGAGCTCCCGAAGGGTAAGCCTCCTCACGCAGCCGGCCGCCTTGAGCCTGTGCTCTTCACCAGTATTGATGCGCCGGTCGCTCACGCCACGTTACCTTCAGAGACGTAGCGGTACTCCGCGAACCCTGGCAGACCCTCGACCCGCTCCATCGACCCCGACCTGTGGGCGGTCAGGCCAACCACGCGGCGCACGTTGCCACTGGACTCCACGAGGGCCCAACATGCTATCGGGGCGAGGAACTCGGCTCCCTGCTCGTCGTGACCATAGGCGTACCAGCCCCACTGGGCCGGAATTATCTGGATGATCTCTTCTTCCCTCACCGCGACCTCTCTTTATCCTGGCGCTCTTTCTCACGTTCCTCCTCACCCGGATGGCGCTGGCGCCAGGCTTCCCTCAGTTGCGCGGCACGGCGCTCCCTCTCGGCACGCCGCTCGTCGTCCTCCCGCGCGAGCCTCTCGCGTTCTTCGTCTCGGTGGCCCATCATGCCGCTCCTCCTTCCGGATCGGGACACGCCGTCGCAGAGCTTCCCAGATGCACCCCTTATTATGCCGTCTGCCCACGGGCGGGGAGGCTCCGCCTTCGCAACGCGCCCCCGTTCTCGCGATGCCGACGTTCCAGGTCGCGAGATCTCGCGAGATTATTTAGGGAGTATGATGAACTCCGGCGCGAGGTTGGGCGGTGATCAACGCCCAACGGGATGACCAGAGAGCCGCAGGCTCGGGACCAGCCCAGCATCTCCGAAGGTATAGAAGGATTGTAGGTCGATCTGGAACGATCGCCGGTTTCTAACGTTCTCCGGAGGCCATCATCCCGCAGACCTGTCAGGCTCAGGCCTGGAGCGCAAGGAGCGTGTACGAAAAGAGGGCCGGATATACCGGCCCTCCTCCAGCCTCGTGAAGGGGGATGGACAGCCCCCAAACGTCTCCCGAGGAGACTCGGGACCTCACTGTGCATCCCCCTTCATGGGCTCCATAAGCGCGGCCTACATCATGCCGCGCAACTCGGCAACCATGTCCAGGCCCTGCTGCTTGCACAGGTCCTTGGGGCGCATGATCGCCTGCTCGTCCAGCAGGTTGCGGGTCCTGGCCTCCTTCTCGAGGTGACGCTCGATGACGTCTATGGCCCGGTCCACGTCCTCGCGGGTAACCTCGCGGGTCTTCTCGTGGGTGATGATCATAGTCACTTGTATACTCACCTCCTCCCCATAGCGGATTTGGCGGAGCTTGTAACATTTGATCCGCCTCTGCTGACTCCAGGGTAAAGGCGCGCCACGTTCCTGTCAAGAACAAAATCGGCTTTTTGTTTTGGCCCCCTGGCCTAAGATTCTCCGGATCACCCAGGCGCGGAAGTGTCCCCTACGAAGGCCCCTCCGGCGAGACGCGGCACCACCGGTACGGTGTCTTCGGCGAGGGAGAACTCCAGGTCACGTTCGTACCCCAGGCGCTTGAGCCTCCGCGCGGCGCTGTTGTTCCTGAGCGTAGCGGCCGGCCTGGAGAGGTAGCCCCCCACCACGCGCCGGGCCCGCCTGTCCAGCTCCACGCCGCGCACCCTTAGCCGGTCGAGGATGGCCCCGGCGGCGGCCTCGTCCTCGGAGGCGCGTCGGCCTTCCCAGCCGCACCCGACGACCACAACCTCCTCCGCGCCGTGGGCGCCCGCGGCGAGCTCCCCGGCCAGGGCTTCGGCCAGGGCGCCGGCGTTGACGAAGGCCCCGGTTAGGATAGCGGGCGCCCCCCCGGCGGCTTCCACGACGCGCGTGCCGTTGGTGGAGGAGAGGGAGACCGTAGAGTCCGGCGGTACCTCCGCTTCGAGGACTTCGGTGGGCGAGTTGCCGAAGTCGAAGCCGGCGACCTTATCACTCCCCCGCTCTCCGATCCGGAAATCAGCCCCGGGGTAGGAGTAGGCGTGCTCTATGGAGGCGACCGGCACCACGCGGGCGCCCTTCGAGACTAGGACCGCGATGGTCGTGCTCGCCCTGAAGGCATCCACCACGACGACCACCGAGCCCGAGCGGGCCGCTGCCTTCGCCCCGCGCTCCCCTCCGGCATAGCGCGCGATCACGCCATATATCCAGTACTCTCTTCGAACACCGGGCGATTATAGACTCCTGGGTAGGCCCACGCGCGGATTGAGATAATGTCAACAGCGCGCGGCGTTAGAATGTAGTAGTCGTTAGGGAGCGTTTATCCTTCTGAACAGAGACTGGAGTGAGAAGATGAAGTATCGCAGGCTGGGCGGCACGGATATAGCGGTCTCCGAAGTGGGCTTCGGGGTATGGACCGTCTCGACCGGCTGGTGGGGTGAGGTGAACGAGGAGAGGTCCGCGAGGCTGCTGCGCCAGGCCTACGAGAGGGGGATCAACTACTTCGACACCGCTGACACCTACGGCTCCGGCAAGGGCGAGACGCTCCTGGCCGACGCCTTCGGCCACATGCGCGACCAAGTCGTGATCTCGACCAAGATAGGCTACGACTTCTACAACCACACCGCCCGCCGCGGCCAGCAGGAGCGGCCCCAGGTCTGGTCCGAAAATTTCCTACGCTTCGCTCTCGAACAGAGCCTGGGTAGGCTCGGCACCGACTACGTCGACTTTCTCCAGCTCCACAACACCAAGATGGACGCCGTCGAGAACGACAAACTCTTCGCCCTGATGGAGGAGTTCAAAAAGGAGGGCAAGGTCAGGGCCTACGGCGTCGCCCTCGGGCCCAAGATCGGATGGCTCGAGGAGGGTGTCAAGGTTATGAATGAGCGCCAGGTGGAAGGCGTGCAGATGATCTACAACCTCCTCGAACAGTACCCTGGACGAGACCTGATCCAGTCCGCTAGGGAGACCGGTACCTCCCTCATCGTCCGCGTCCCCCACTCCTCCGGAATGCTGGAAGGCAAGTACGACGAGAACACCACCTTCGCCCAGAACGACCACCGCCGCCACCGCCCGAAGGAGTGGCTCACGACTGGCCTCAAGAAGGTCGAACAACTTGGCTTCCTGACCGAGTCCGGAGAGCGCACCCTCGGCCAGGCAGCCCTCAAGTTCGTCCTCGCCTCCCCCGAGATCGCCTCAACCCTCCCCAACATCTACGGCGAGGAGCAGATAGAGGAGTTCGCCGCTACCTCAGAGACGCCTGACCTTACCGAAGAGGAGCTCTCCCGCATCGCGCAGCTCATCGAGAACGGCTTCGGGTTGGAGGCACCGGGCGACAGGCTTCAGCCTTCAGGGAAAGGCTAACGAGAGGCGATCCAACCGGATGCCAATGCACGAGGGTGAGAACCTTACGCCAGGCAACGCGGCGCGGGCGGAACCAGCGTCACCGAAAACTGAAGCCTGAGACCCGATGCCTGAAGCCTAAGTCGAAGGGAGAGAAAAAATGACCCAAACCCAGACCCGAGGGCAGCAGGTTAAGGAAGAGAAGCTTCCCGCCCAGTACATAAACTACATCTTCTTTCAGCTGGACCCCCTGTGGCGCCGGCTCCCGGACGAAAAGCGCGAGCGGGGCAAACGCGAGTTCCTCGAAGCCGCCGAGGAGCATTCCGGCGAGATACTGCTGCGTTCCTTCTCGCTAATGGGGCTGCGCGCAGACGCAGACTTCATGCTCTGGAGGATAGGCTACGACCTCGACGTCTTCGAGGGCATGACGGGCGCTCTACTGAAGACGGGCCTCGGCAAGTACTTACGCGTCTCTTACTCGTACTTCGCCCTCAGCAGACGCTCCATCTACGTCGGAGAGCACACGCCGGGTTTCGAGAACCGCACCTATATCGTCCCCGGCGAGGGCGAGTACCTCTTCGTCTACCCGTTCGTCAAGACCCGCGAGTGGTACCGCCTACCCATAGAAGAGCGCCAACGGATGATGAACGAGCACATGCAGATAGGGCGCAAGCACTACCCGGTAAAGAACAACACGGGCTACTGCTTCGGGATAGACGACTACGAGTTCATCCTCTCCTTCGAAGCCGAGTCCCCGGAGAGGTTTCAGGACCTGATGATGGAACTGCGCGAGAGCGAGGCCAGCTCATACACTGAGCTCGACACCCCTATCTTCACCTGCCGTCGCCGTACCCTGCCGGAGATTTTGCAATCTTTGGGATAAACATCGCTCCTGCTATAGAATCGGAACACCCGACTCGGGTATACTACCCGGAACGCACCAACCATAGCCGGAAGGCTCATTATCTGGTCTTCCGGCTATTGCGTTGATTAGGCGTTCCCTTCTCTTATCTGGACGCACAATCTCCACCCTGTATAATCAATCCCGACATGATTACTCGGATTAACGAGCGAGCGTCGCTGGGGACGCGAAACGTGGATCTCGTCGGTCAGACCCCGCTTTTGGAGCTGCCCGGCATCTCGGTAGAGGTGCCCGGGGTGCGCATCTTAGGGAAGGCGGAGTGGTACAACCCAGGCGGATCGGTAAAAGACAGGCCAGCGCTATGGATGATCCGGGATGGCGAGAAGAGCGGGGCACTCACGCCGGAGAAGACCATCCTCGATGCGACGAGCGGGAACACGGGTATAGCGTACGCCTGGATCGGGGCCGCCCTCGGCTACAGGGTGAAGCTGTGCATGCCGAAGAACGCGAGCGAGGAGCGAAAGAAGATCCTGCGCGCCTACGGTGTGGATTTCGTTCTGACGGACCCGGGCGAGGGCTCCGACGGGGCCATCCACGAGGCGCGGAGGCTCTACGCTGAGGACCCCGATCGGTACTTCTACCCTGACCAGTACTCCAATCCCGCTAACCCGAGGGCGCACTACGAGTCAACGGCGCCGGAGATCTGGGAGCAGACGAACGGCGAGATCACGCACTTCGTAGCCGGACTGGGTACGAGCGGGACCTTCGTCGGTACGGCTACGCGCCTTAAGGAGTACAACCCCGAGATAGAAGTCATCTCCTTCGAGCCTGACTCGGCCTTCCACGGCCTGGAGGGCATGAAGCACATGGAGAGCGCGATCGTCCCGGCCGTCTACGACCCGACGGTCGCCGACGAGAACCTGGCGACGCCGACCGAGGAAGCCTATGAGATGGTCAAGCGGGTGGCACGGGAGGAGGGACTCCTGATCGGGGTCTCCGCCGGGGCCGCGGTCTCGACGGCGCTCAGGGTTGCACGAGAGGTAGAGACTGGCACGATCGTCACCATCCTGTGCGACGGGGCGGACAAGTACCTCTCAGAGAGCTTCTGGGAGGAGTAGGTTGCCGCTCAAGATAGGAGCGGGTGACGTGGGGCACATCCACGAGCACGCGAGGGAGACCTACCCCGAGGAGTGCGCCGGCGCGCTGGTCGGCCTAGACAAGGGGGGCACGAAGGTCGTCGTGGACGTGTGGCGGGCTGAGAACACGCACGAGGAGGAGCGCAGCCGCCGCTTCCTCATAGGGCCATTGAAGATCAAAGAGTTCGAGGAGCGGGCCGAAGAGCGGGAGATGGGCGTACTCGGCTTCTATCACTCCCACCCGGATCACCCCGCGGCGCCATCAGATTACGACCGCGAACACGCCTGGCCCGGCTACTCCTACGTGATAGCCTCCGTGAGCGACGAGAACGTGGAAGACATGCGCTCCTGGACCCTGAGAAACGACCGCTCGGGCTACGACGAAGAGCCTATCTTAGGCTAGTACCATGAGAGAAGGAGATCAGATATGCCGAAGTTCAAGATCCCCACACCATTGAGGCAGTACACCGACGGCAAATCCGAGGTCGAGGTTGGCGGCGCCACCGCTGGGGAGGCCCTCGGTAGCCTCGCCTCCGATCACCCAGGCCTCAAGCAGCACCTCTACACCGGTGACGGCAAGCTGCGCTCGTTCGTCAACGTCTACAAGGGCGACGAGGACATCCGCTACCTCGACGGCCAGGAGACCGAGGTCTCGGACGACGACGAGCTCTCCATCATCCCCTCTATCGCCGGCGGCTCGACGATGGGACGATGTAGCTAGAGGCTCCCGCAGCGCTTTTCGTAACTCCGTTTAGAACAAAGAGGTTTCAAGCATGCAGACAAGATATCCTTTAGCCCAGTCGCCCAACGAAAGCGTAGAGCTCTCCAACGATGAGATCGCGCGCTACAGCCGCCACCTCATCATGCCGGAGGTGGCCCTCGAAGGGCAAAAGAAGCTCAAAGCGGCCAGGGTACTCACCATCGGGGCCGGGGGCCTCGGGGCGCCACTCGCCATGTACCTCGCGGCGGCAGGGGTCGGGACGATCGGGATCGTGGACTTCGACGTGGTCGACGAGTCAAATTTGCAGCGCCAGATCATTCACGGCACCTCTGACGTGGGCCGCAAGAAGATGGAGAGCGCCCGCGACACCATCCTGGACATCAACCCGAACGTAAAGGTCGAGGCCTACGAGGACCCGCTGACCAGCGAGAACGCGCTCGACACCATCAAAGACTACGACATCATCGTGGACGGGACAGACAACTTCGCGACCCGCTACCTGGTCAACGACGCCTGCGTCCTCCTGGGCAAGCCGAACGTCTACGGTTCGATCTTCCGCTTCGAGGGCCAGGCTAGCGTGTTCTACGCCGAGGAAGGCCCGTGCTACCGCTGCCTCTACCCCGAGCCGCCGCCGCCGGGGCTCGTGCCTAGCTGCGCCGAGGGCGGGGTCTTAGGGATACTTCCCGGTGCCGTCGGGACCATCCAGGCCACGGAGACCGTCAAGCTCATCCTCGGTATAGGCGAGCCCCTCATCGGGCGTCTGTTGCTCTACGATGCCCTCGGCATGAGTTTCCGCGAGATGACGCTCCGCAAGGACCCGGACTGCCCGGTCTGCGGCGAGAACCCGACCGTCACCGAGCTTATCGACTACCAGGAGTTCTGCGGCATCCCGCAGGCTCAGGCCGCCGAGCCGGCGAACGGGGTACCGAAGATAACCGTCACCGAGCTCAAGCAGAAGATGGACAACGGGGAGGACATCAACGTGCTCGACGTGCGCGAGCCGCACGAGTACGAGGTCGCCAACATTGGGGTGACGCTCATACCTCTGGGCGAGCTTCCACAGCGCCTGGCCGAGCTCGACCAGAGCGACACCTTCGCCATCCACTGCAAGACCGGAGGCCGCAGCGCGAGGGCCGTCAAGCTCCTGCAGGACGCGGGCTTCCAGAACGTCTACAACGTCAAGGGCGGAATCACCGCCTGGAGCGAGGAGATCGACCCGAGCGTCCCGAAGTACTAGGCGAGGTTCGTTCATATGCGGGGTCGCCGTAGCGGCCCCGCTTTTTCGCGTCCGAATGCCCGGAGCGGCCTGTATCATTGGCCGGGTGGACGGTATCAAGATCTTTGACGGTCACAACGACACGCTGCTGAACCTGCACCTCCCTGGGCGCGGCGAGGGTCGCAGTTTCTTCGAACGCAGCGATATCGGGCACGTCGACCTGCCGAGGGCCAGGCAGGGTGGCTTCGGAGGAGGGTTCTTCGCGTGCTACGTCCCGAACCCCGAAGAGGCCGGCTGGACCGAGGAGGCCGCGTTCACCATTACCGAGAGCGGCTACGAGGTCACGGACGCGCCGGCGTTGGATCCCGCCTACGCAAGACGGGCGGCCGACGAGCTAGTGTCGCTCCTGTTCAGGCTTGAGGCGGAGTCCGGCGGATCGCTCGAAGTCGCCCGAACAGCGGATGACGTCGAAAGGTGCCTGGAAAGCGGCGTGCTAGCCGCGATCCTGCACTTCGAGGGCGCGGAGAACCTGGGCCCCGACCCGGGCGCGCTGGGAAACCTCTACGAGGCCGGGCTGCGCTCGCTCGGCCTCGTGTGGAGCCGGCCCAACGACTACGCCAGCGGCGTCCCCTTCAGGTTTCCGGCCTTGCCCGACACGGGCCCCGGCCTGTCGAACGCCGGTAGAGAGCTGGTGCGCGAGTGCAACCGGCTGGGAGTCTTGATAGACCTCTCCCACCTGAACGAGCGCGGGTTCTGGGATGTAGCGAGCTCTTCGGAGGCGCCGCTGGTGGCGACACACTCCAACGCGCACGCCCTCTGCCCTGCGACACGCAACCTTACCGACCGGCAGTTGGCTGCCATCCGGGACTCTGACGGGATGGTCGGCGTGAACTTCGCCGTCGCCTTCCTGCGCGAGGACGGCAGCGACGACGAAGACACGCCGCTCGATGCGTTGGCCGGGCACGTGGACTACCTCGTCGAGCGCGTCGGTATAGAACGGGTGGGCTTCGGCTCGGACTTCGACGGCGCTAAGGTGCCGCGGGATCTCGGCGACGCCTCCGGCCTGCAGAAGCTCCTCGCGGTCCTGCGCGAGCGCGGCTACGACGACGCGGTCCTAGAGAAGCTCGCATACCGCAACTGGCTCAGGGTGTTGCGCGCGACCTGGCGTGGGTAGGTTACGCGGGAGCGCGTTCGGCCGCCCGAGGAAGATAGTGTTAGGCGAGAACACCGCACAAAGGAGTTCGCCCCCGAACAGTGATACCTGCCCTACTCGACCGAAGAACTCGCCGCTGATCATAGGATAGCGCGGTAGGCGTAAGGATCAAGCCCCGGCGGGCACACCGAGCGTGAACCTCGCCCCGCCGTTCTCGTTGTTGCCAGCGGTAAGGTCGCCGCCTTGAGCGCGGGCGAGGTCGCGGGCGATGGCAAGTCCGAGGCCCGTTCCGCCGCCGGAAGGTCCCCGGCTCCGGGAGGCGCTCTGGATGTCGGCCCGGTAGAAGCGCTCGAAGACGCGTTGCAGGTTATCGGGAGGGATTCCGGGTCCGGTGTCCGTGACGGTCGTCTCGATCCGCCTGTTCGTGGCGCGGCCCTCAACAGTTATGAGGCCGCCAGGAGGCGCGAAGCGCAGGGCGTTGTCGAGGAGTGCCGCCAGGATCTGGCCGGTACGGCCCGCGTCGCCGCGGGCGGGGAGCTTGCCGGTATGGTTTACCTCGAGCCTCTTGCCTTCGGCGCCGGCGCGGACGGCGAAGCGCTCGGAGGTCTCGGAGATGACGGCGGCGAGGTCGAAGGGTTCGCGGGAGACGGTGACCTTGTCCGCGTCCAGGCGCGCGAGCAGGAGCAGGTCGGAGAGGATGGAGTTCATCCGGTCGGTCTCGCCTAGCAAATCGTCCACAAGCTCACGATTGTCGTGAACGTTCTCCGGGTCGGCGAGGCCGCGCGAGAGGACCTCGGCGTCGGCCCGGATCAGGGTGAGGGGCGTCTTGAGCTCGTGAGAAGCGTCGGCGATGAACGTGCGCTGACGCTCGAAAGATAACTTGATGGGGCGCATAGCCCGCTGGGACATAAAGAGCCCACCGACCGCGGCCACTATCAGCGCCCCCAGCCCGACGGGCACGAGCACCAGGATCAAGCCGTTGACCCTGTCCCACACCACGCTGCGATCCTGCGCTGCCTGGACGACGGCGATCACAGGCCCTGATTCGATCTCCACAGGGTAGCTCACGACCCGCACGGGTCCCCCCGGCCCCCGGACGTTCTTCGCCGTTACGTCCTTGCGCCATGCGGCCCCCTCGGCCAACCCGGCGTAAGGGAGCCCGAGGTACGAATTCGAGAGTTCCGGATGCTCCTCGGGAGCGAAGCTGGCGGTGGTATCCGGCCGCACGATAGCGAGGGCGATATCGGATTCGGGCGAGGTCGGGATGCGGGTTTCGTTGCCGTAGACCAGATTCGTGAGCAGTTCCTTGCTCTCGCTTTCGGCCCTCCCGGAGAGCAGTTCGTCCTGCTGGTTGCTGACCACCAAGTAGAAGCCAGCGACCACAATGAGGCCGAAAACCAGCAAGATCAGGGCTAGTATGCCCACGTAGCCGATAGTCAGGCGGCGGCGGATTTGATCGAACATCAGCGGTAGTCCTGGCCGTCGAAGGTGTAGCCGACGCCCCTAACGGTTCTGATGTGGGAGGGCTCACCGTCACGGTCGAGCTTTTTGCGGAGATAGGATACGTACAGGTCGACCACGTTTGCGTAGACCTCGGGGGAGGCACCCCAGACTGTATCGAGTAGGACGGGTCGGGTGAAAACCTGCCCGGGTCGCTGTATCAGGGTGGCGAGGAGTGCGAACTCCTTGGCGGTAAGGTCTACCGCCTCGTCCCCGTGGCGGACGACGTGGCGCACCGGGTCGAGCGTCACGTCGCCAGCTCTGAGAACAGCGCCGCTGGTCTCCTCCACGGTCCGGGGCCGGCGGGTGAGCGCCCGCACGCGGGCGAGCAGCTCGGGGAAGGCGAAGGGTTTGGGGAGGTAGTCGTCGGCGCCGGCGTCGAGGCCCTCGACGCGGTCCTCTATCTGATCCCTCGCGGTGAGTATGATCGCGGGGGTCCCGACCTCGGCTGCCCGGAGGCGGCGCACGAGGTGAACGCCGCTCAGGTCAGGGAGCATCCAGTCCACGATCAGGAGGTCGAACTCGCCGGCCAACGCCCGCACCAGCGCCCGCCGGCCGTTGGCCTCCGTCTCGACGGTGTAGCCCTCCTCTGTGAGGACTCGCGCGATCAGGCGCGCAAGCCTTTCCTCATCCTCTACGACCAGAATCCGCATGGCCAACGTATTATCGCCGGTCTTCCGCCGCCCGGCACGGCCACACATCTTCTCTGTGAAAACCCTCATGGATCGCAAAGACTCTTCACAGGGACGAGGTGCAGACTGAGCGAAAGGCAAGTAGTGATGCGAGAAGGAGGGACGTGAGCAAGGGAGTGCTGATTCAGGAGGGTAAGATCGGTGTTATGAAGGCAGTGGAGAGGTTTGACCCGGAGAAGTGCTTTCGGTTCTCGAGGTACACGACATGGTGGATTCGTCAGGCGGTGCAGCGGGCCCTGGCGGACAAAGCGCGTGCGATCCGGCTCCCCGCCCACATGAACGAGAAGCTACACAAGACGCGCAAGGCCCACGGAGCGCTCGTCGTGGCGGAACTCCTTCGCGCACCCACGGAGGAAGAGATCGCGGGCCGCCTAGAATGGGACGCCCGCGTTGTGCGGGCCGTCCTGAACGCCCAGCCGGACACTTCCAGCCTCGACCAATCTCGGGAACCCAAGGCTGCCTCCCGCAGGGTCGGAGACTTCGAAGAGGGAGAGGCTACCCACGGGCCGGGTTTGCGGGAGAGTCTCCGGTTGTGGGAGGCCGTGCGGAGGCTGACCGAGCACGAACGCCACATCCTCGTGCGCTGCTACGGCCTCGACCACCGAGAGAAGGCGACCGTGCGGAAGTTCTCGGCAAAAATCGACATTCCCGAGAAGGCGGTCAGGCGGACGCGGCGCAGGGCCGAATGCGCGCTGAGGGCACTGCTGGGGCCCGGGGGGTCTGGAAGCGCGGAGGTGGCGGCATGAGGCGGTACGGCATAAGGGGTGGTTCCTTGTTCTTGACGCTGGGGCTACTGGCGACGCTGACCTTCGCGCTAGGCGTCCTCTACCTCGACCCAGGCGACGCGTGGACGCAGACCGACGGTTCGCAGGCGGCCCAGGCCGGCGTCTCCGTCGAGGAGCCCGTGGCGCGGGTGGCTTATCGGCTGGGGCCTTCGGCGGTGCAGATCAACGTGGCCGGCGTACAGCAGACACCTTACGGGACGCAGGAGGGCGAGGGCATCGGGAGCGGTGTGATCTACCGCTCCGACGGCTACATCATCACCAACCACCACGTCGTCGAAGGCGCGCGTGAGGTCGACGTATCCTTCGTCGATGGTACGACCGAGCGCGGCAAGGTCGTTGGCACCGACCCGACGACGGAGATAGCCGTGATCGAGGTGAACCGCGACAACCTTCCGGCGGCGAACTTCGTGGAGGAGCAGGATCCTGTGGTGGGCCAGATGACAATCGCCGTCGGCAGCCCATCGGGTTTCGAGTCCACCGTCACATCGGGGGTGGTGAGCGGCGTCGGGCGCGAGGTACCCTCCGAGTATACCGGTGGCCGGCAGGATAACGCGTTGGTAGACCTGATCCAGACGGACGCGGCGATCTCCCCAGGCAACTCCGGCGGCGCCCTGGCGAATCGCGATGGAGAGATCATCGGCATCAACGTCGCCTACCTCCCGCCCTCAGAGACAGGGGCCGTCAACATAGGATTCGCAATCCCCTCTGATACGGCGATCTCGGTGGCCGACCAGCTCATCGAGAGTGGTGAGGCCGTGCATCCCTACCTCGGCCTCTTCCTCTCTGACCTCACCCCCGAAGCCGCGAGGAGCTTCGGCAGCCCCGCGTATTTCGGGGCGCTGGTCGAGAGGGTCGAAAAGGGCGGCCCCGCTGCCCACGCCGGCATCGAGCGCGGCGACGTCATAACGGACGCCGGGTCCGAGGGGGTACGCAGCTCAGGCGACCTGCTCTCAGCCCTGCGCGACTACCAGCCCGGCGAGAGGGTCGAGCTGTCGATCCTGAGAGACGGGAAGGACATCCAACAGGTTGTCCGGCTCGGCCAACGTCCGCAGTGATGCTCCCCTTGGCAACCACCGGCTAGAATTCGCCCGCGAAGGACCGGGCTTGCCGCGCAGGTTCGGACCTTCGTCCCCGCATCGCCTTACCCCGCTTCGTTAGGCGAATCCCGGGCCCCGGGGAAGCATATAGGAGCCCGAACCCCATCACGACCAGGACGACGGTCAGCGCCTACGGGGTGGGTTCCCGGCGGGCTGGTTCGCTGCCGCCCACCACCCGCTGTGCGAACGAGGGGTGGTTCGGTTCTGGGCTTCTGATTTCAGGTATTGGTCTCTCCCAGGCGGATGCGCCCCCATACGCGTTGCCGATTGGCGCGTGGCTTTGCTCGTATGCTCCGGCGCCAGCCTGGGCCGTGTTTTGCTTACCGTTTCCTGATACCTATTTCCTTCTCGCAAGGTAGACACCGCTGAGGATGATGGCGGCGCCGACGAGTTGCCCGAGTCCGAAGTCTTCGCCTAAGAGCAGTATGCCGGTACTGACGCCGGTCAGGGTGACGAGGTACTGGTAGATCAGGACGCGGTTCGCCCCGGCGTGGGAGACGCCCCAGCCCCAGGCGGCGAACCCGAAGGCCGAGGAGAAGAGGCCCGAGTAGACCGCCGCGACCCAGGTTAGGACCTCGAGGGAGGCGGGGTCGAAGCCGCCAGTGTCGAGGGCGGCCAGAGGGAAGGTGACGAGTCCGCCCAGGGTCATGGCGTAGGCTGCGAGGGCGACGGGGGAGTAACGCTCCAGCAGCGGAAGGGAGAGAACGGTGTAGGAACCCCAGAAGACGGCGGCGCCCAGTATAAGGGCGTCGCCCGCCAGGCTGGTGCCGGCGAGTTCCAGCCCACCGTAGACGATAAAGCCGACTCCCACGAGGGAGAGCCCGATCCCGAGGATGCCCGCGAGCCTGGGCCGCTCTAGCCCGAGCGCGAAGCCGAGCAGCATGCCCCACACGGGGGCCGTCGAGTAGACTAGGGCCGTGTTCGCCGCCGTCGTCAGGCTCACCCCGATGGTGAAGGCTGTCTGGGTGAGGGTGACGCCTACGACGCCGAGGCCGAGCATGGGCAGGAAGTCCGCGCGGCGCAGTTGTACCTGCGGCTCGAAGAGGCGCACGAGCACGAGGAGCAGGAGCCCGGCTAGGGTGAAGCGCGTCGCCGCGAACAGGATCGGGGGTACGTTCTCGACGACGTACTTGACCGCCGTGAAGTTGGTCCCGAAAAAGAAGACCGTAAGCAGTAGCGAGGCCTCGACCAGCGCTGGGCGGCGTTCTCTCTGGCCCCTCGCGGACGTCACCGCCGGGTTGCTCTAGCGGACGAAATCGGTGTCAGCGCCGAGGGTCTTTACGTAGGCGGAGATCACACGGGCGCAGTTCTCGACGTCTTGCACGTCGACGATCTCGTTTGGCGAGTGCATGTATCGGTTCGGGCACGAGACGAGGCCAGTGGCAATCCCGGCGCGCGCGAACTGGATGGCGTCAGCATCGGTCCCCGTCGAGCGCGAACCTGCCTCCAGTGTGTAGGGGATGGCCTCGGCTTCGGCGGCGGCGATTAGACCCTCGGAGACTACAGGCGAGATGTTCGTAGCCCGCTGTATGACGGGGCCCGAGCCTAAGGAGTGGTCGCCGTTCTCGTTTTTGGAGACGCCTGGGGTGTCGGTCGCGTGGGTAACGTCCACAGCTACGGCCGCGTCGGGGTCGAGCCCGAAGGCGGCCCCGCGGGCCCCGTAGAGCCCGATCTCTTCCTGCACGCATGCGACCGCCACGACCTCGGCATCTATCCCTTCCTCCTCGGAGAGCAGGCGCAGGGCTTCGAGCACGACGAAAGCGCCCATGCGGTTGTCAACGGAGCGGGAGGCGATGCGCCCGTTCGGAAGCTCAACGAGGTCTTGGTCGATCACGCCCACGTCCCCGACGCGTACCATCTCCTTCGCCTCGTCGGCGTCCTTGGCCCCGACGTCGATCCAGAGGCTCTTTATCTCGGAGACCTTTTTGCGCTCGTCAGGCTCCATGACGTGAATGGCCTTCTTGCCGATGACGCCGACCATCTCGCCGCCTCTGGTCGAGAGGCGCACCCGCTGACCGACGAGCACCTGCGGGTCCCAGCCGCCGACCCCCGTGAAGCGCAGCAGGCCGTTCTCGTCGATGTGGGTGACCATCATCCCGATCTCGTCGATGTGCCCGGCGAGCATCAACTTCAGTGGACCGTCCGCGCCTATCGTGGCGAAGGAGTTGCCCATCCGATCGCCGCGGACCTCGGCGAACTGCGAAGCCTCCTCCCTCCACACCTTCGCGGCGGCTTCCTCGTAGCCGCTCGGTCCGGGTGTAGAGAGCAGCCTCTTCAAAAAGTCGTACGATGCATCCCTCACGTAATTCCTTTCTCTGTTGGAAGAAGAGTTTTGAATCGGCGCCTTTTCGGCGCCTCTAACAGGTTACTCGAAGTTCAAGGCGATCGCTCTGTTGAAGCAACCGGTTCCGGCCGACTACCCGGTAAGGAACCTCGATCCGAAAGGGCTGTGAGAAGGGGTTGGGATTTAGGCGCAATGTCCGCTCGTCATCCCACACGGGCTCCAAACTCGCCCCCATAAACCCGAAGCCGTCCTTGTAGTGAGGGTAATCGTTCCTACCCGGCTCGTTCAGACAGACGAACAACGAGAGGTCGTCGCACAGCTGCAGCAACCGGAAGTTATACTCCAAGCTCTCGATCTGCTCCTCCGAGAGTGTCGTTTCGATGCCGCGCCGGCGCGCTGCCTCAGCCTCCCGGAAGGAAACCTCTAGCTCTCTGCGCGCGTCCCGCATGAAGGACCCGTAATGCATGCTGCACAGGCACGCCGCGTAAGGGCTTCGCGCCTGAATATAGTCTAGGCCGTTTGCGTAGGCTCGCAGCTTCGGCCGCGCCGGATAGTCCAAGAATGAGTATGGTCGCCCCGTCGCCTCGTTCCAGCTTACGGTGGCGTCCAGCTCGCGCCAGGCCACGTCGTGGTTTGCGATGGCGTAGAGTGCGGCCTCGCGCACTCGGACCTCCACGGCCCAGTGCCGGGCAAACTCGCCGGAGACCAGCCCGTGGTAGTGTTGCTCGACGAGCACAAACGAATCCGGCCTCTCGCGAACGATCACGCAGGTAGAGTATCAAGACAAGCCACCAGGTTTCAGGCATCGGTAGTCAGTAAGGCCTGTAACATGCCACCGCGACGCACCCACGCGTCATCGACCACAGGGCGGTGACCGAAACCGAATTCGCACACACGAGCGTAGGCAGATGCGGAAGACCTACAACCTTCTGCCTGAAGCCTAAAACACCGGCCTCCGGTCGACGGCCAGCGGGGCCTGGAGCCCTGGATCTTCGGTAAAGGCGTCTTGCGCCTCGTCGGAGAGGTCGGCGGGCACGGTGGCGAGCGCGAGGACGAAACCCTCGGAGAAAGCTCCCTCCCACTCTTCCGCGAACCTCTCAGGGAGGCCCATGCCTAGCAGCTTCTTCTGCAGGTGCGGCCGCCGGTGGTAGAGGACAAGGCCGAGGATGGCAGCGAGAGTCATCACGGCTTGAACGACGATCCCGGTCGGTGGGTGGACCGCGCTCATTAGGACGCTCACTGCCGTCACCCCGAGGTAGGTGCTGGCGAACTCGAACCATTGCCGCCGCGAGAGACCTGACTCGAGCCTCTGTACGCGGACGCCAGGGAGGGCAACCCGCAAGAGGCGCTCGTCGCCCCGCCGCGCGAGTACGAGGAGCGAGTCCTCTGGGACGCCCAGGTCCTCCAGCCGCTCGTCAAGAGCCTTTAGCGCCCGTAAGTCAGGGGCGACCGCCCCGACGCAGTAGTAGCGAGGTATGCTCATGCCGGGCTGAGTTTACCAACGATTCTAGGCTTCGCTTTCGCGCGTTGCTAGACGTTGGTGTGTGGCAACCAGCTTCGAGCCAGGTGCGCTTGGTTAGGAGGTTACGAGCTGGCTCCGGGGTTCTGAGAATACGGTCCAGCGCTCTACGTTCGTGCGCTACGAGCAGATCTCGCGGGTACACATCCGTCCAGTTCTAGCAAACCTCAAGCTCAAGAACGTCACGGCCGCGCACGTCCGCGAACTCTACCGCCAGAAGCCCGACTCCGGGCTCTCACCTCGGACGGTCCAGTACATCTATGTTTCCCTGCACAAGGCGCTAAAGCAGGCCGTGAGTGACGGCCTGCTTCTCCGCAACGCCAAGGAGGCTGTGAAGCCTCCGCGACCATCCCGTAAAGAGATGCGCCCGCTCTCCCCCGCCGAGGTTAGACGCTTCCTGAAGGCCGCACGCGGCGACGAACACAAAGCACTGTTTGTACTCGCCAGGCTAGCCATCAGCGCAGATCTGCTGGCAAGCAGCCTGGGGAGAGCGTAACCGCGCCACCCCACCTCCTCGCCGACGACGAAGTTGAGGGCCGACAACCCGCCGAGCCGGAGCGGTGCGGGCGCGCCGAGCAGAAGGTGCAGCCCGGCGGCCGTAAGCGCGAGGACCGCGGGCAGGCCTAGGGCTACCGCGTACCAGCGCGCCCCCACGCGCCACCGTAACAATCGGCCCGCCAGGTCCTTTAGAGCGCTCTTGCCACCCGCGAGGGAGGCCACGACGATCGCCGCAAGGGCCGGCCCAAAGAGACCCGGAAGCCCCAGGAGCGGCGATACCGACACGAGCGGAATCACGGGCCAGGTCAGGGCGTACGCCAGGACGAAGAACGTAATCAGCGGGTGGCCCTTGACGAACGCCATCATCGCCTCCGTCCATACCCTAAGCAGGCGATGGGCCCTGTGCTCATGGAGTTCGCGGCCGCAGCCCGCTGCCACCCACGGCCCTCGATCTCCTCTGCCGAACGACGGCTATTGTGCAATAGCGCCACTGCCCACGGAGCGAACTGGACGATTACTCCTAGTATGAAGGGTCCTTTCTGACAGGCCGTAAGGTCGCTCCACTTCTTGTTGCGTCCCGTGATGAGCATCTTCTTGACCTTTCTACTCTGACCTTAGCCGTGCGGATTGCCTGGCCAAGCCCGTCGACCGGATGAGCCTGGCGCTTTTTGCCCCGGCTCACCCGGAGCGGGCTTCTCGAGCTCTGGATCTAGGCTGGCGCGGTCGGTGCGGCTTCTCTGCGCGGTATCGACGGCTCCGTACTCGCCGGGGCAGGAGCGGGTGCGCGCCAGGCCTTCGGGTCGAAGACGACCAACCCAATCGCCACTGCCAACCACACGCACATGTAGATCCAACCCCCGGCCTGGCTGCTCCCTTCGACGGAGTGCGTCACGACTACAATGAGTACGCTACCCGCCGTGTGGTTGAACAGCCATGCGTACCAGAATGTCACCGCCATCGTCGTAACGAGACCGCACGCCGTACCGCTGGTTCCGCATCTCCCCGCGCCGCATCCAGGCCTGGCGCGAGGTGAACGAGATGCCCGACCGCGAGCTGATGCGCGACGGCCGCTGGTTGGTCTGACGCCTCGGCCAGCCGCGCCGCGTGGCCGGAACCCAGAGGCCCCGCGGGATAAAGCGAAGGAGAACCAGATGTACTGCACGAAGCTGGTGTTCCCGGCCCTATTTACCCAAACTTCTAGAAGGGTAGGGTTCTCGGAAGTTCGGCTGTGGGCGTGCCCTAGAGTTCCATGCGCTCGACCAGGTCCGCCCTCCACTCCGGCGCCTCGAAGGGCTCGGCGAAGTAGCGGGTGTCGCGCCAGACCTTGCCGTCTTTGACCTCCAAAATGGCCGCGCCGTGGAGGACGCGCCCGCCCCCGTAGTCGACGATGCTCTCGACGACCCATAGTCCGGCCCCGACCAGCACCCTCCTTATCCGGATGGTCGGCTTGTCGGCGTTGTCGTGGAAGGAGTCTTGGAGCGCTCGCACGTTCTCCCTGCTCACGAAGCGCTCGCCGGACTGGGGCATCTCCATCACGTAGTCCTCGGGGCGGATGGCGTACTCCTCTTCCGGGCTAAGGTCGGCGGCCAGCTTCTCGAGGAGGCTGCGAGCCTGCTGCGCGTCCATCTCCTCCAAGTTGGGCACCCGCCGGCTGTCCATACGACGCTCCTCTCGATCGGCCTTCGTTCTTATCGAGGTGTTCATCGTGCGGCCTCCCGGCGGACTTGGTGGGTCGCCAGGAACATCCTGATCATGTACAGCGGCGAAGGCGGGGTCCACCCGAGCTGCACCGCAGTTCCGAGGTCGTCCCGGTTGGCCCAGTGCTCGATGACTTTCCCATCGGCTATGCGGAACCAGTGCGTCTGGGTGGTGGCGAACCGCCTGCCGGTGGGCGGAAACGCCTGCGCGGGACGCGCGTCGGCATCGTAGCCGACGAAAGTTCCGGTGTGCCTGCCCGACATCGTGGCGTGCAGCACGACCAGGTCACCCTCGGCGACGACGTCGTGGATGTCCCAGCGCAGTTCGGCGTAGGCGTCACGCAGCCACAGCGCGGTGGCGTAGTAGGCCGCGGGTCCGCGGCCACGGCTGGCGGGCGGCTCGTCTACATCCTCGCGGTTGCGGGCGTCGGGATGCACGACGGCCTCGAAGTCCTCGAACTTACCGTCGGCCATGATGTGGGTCGCACGTACGCAGAGTTCCTTTACGTCTACGTGGGTG
>DASQVA010000226.1:0-20377 GCA_035641035.1 Rubrobacter sp.
GGAGTCGGCCCCGTCCATCCTGAGTTCCGGCTCGCAGCCCAAAGCGGCAAGGGCTTCGAGGGTAGCCTCCCAACCGAAGGTGTCGATCTCCACCGGCAGGGGGCCGGCGCCCAAAGAGCCCACCAGCTTGCCCGAATCGGCGACCACGATCAGGCCCTCCTCGCTCGCAGAGGCGACAATCTTCTCCCGGAGTAGCGCCCCGCCCCGGCCCTTGATAAGCGCGAGGTCGGGGGAGATCTCGTCCGCCCCGTCGATGACGAAGCGAGGGCGCGTATCCGAGAGCGTCGCCAGCGGGAGGCCGACCTCGTTGGCCAGGGCCACCGTGCGGGCCGAGGTCGGGACACCTCGGACCCCCCGAAGCTCCCCCGCGGCTATGAGCTCCCCGATCCTGCGCACCGCGAAGGACGCCGTCGATCCCGTCCCGAGGCCAATCACCATCCCGCTCTCCACGTAGCGCTCCGCCGCCGCGTAGGCCGCGTCGCGCTTCGCCCTCTCCGTGTCGCCCGACACCGCTTACGGGCCTTGGGGGCGGGCGCCGATCGTAACCTCGACGCTGCGCGCCTCTTCGCCGGGGGTAACGACGGTCAGCGTCAGCCGGTCGCCGGGCTCGCGGCGGTTTACCACCTCTATCACGTCGTCGGCGGAGGAGACGGTTTCGCCCTCGATCTCGGTAATTACGTCCCCGCGAGGTACGGGTATACCCTCGATCTCCGCTTCCTCCCCGCTCCGGATGCCGGCCCTCTCCGCCGGCCCGTCGGGCGTGACCTCGCTGACTATTGCCCCGTTGCCCGGCAAGCCGTGCTCTTCCCGAAGCTCCCTGTCTGAGAGGCCGGTGTAGGCGGCCAGAGCGTCCACGCCCTCGGGGAACATCCCGATCCCGATGTAGCCATGCACCACCTTCCCTTCCGCTATGAGCTGCTTGACCACGCTCTTCACGGTGTTGATCGGGACGGCGAAGCCCACGCCCTCGAACCCGCCGGACTCGGAGGCGATCTGGGCGTTCACCCCTATCACCGTGCCGCGTGAGTCGAGCAGCGGCCCACCCGAGTTGCCGGGGTTTATGGCCGCATCGGTCTGGACGGCATCGTTTATGGTGTAGTTATTCGGGGCCTTTATGGGACGCTCGAGGCCGCTCACGATTCCCGTCGTCGCGCTGATCCCGACGTTCAACGGGTTGCCGATGGCTATGACCGGCTCCCCCACCCCAACCGAGTCCGAGTCACCGAGCGTCAGCGGCTGCAGCGATCCCTTCGGCGCGTCTACCTGGATGATTGCCACGTCCGTCGAGGGGTCCTCCCCGACCACCTCCGCCTCCCTCCGGTCGCCATTGGCGAATCTCACCGAGATGTCCTCAGCCTCCTCCACGACGTGCTGGTTGGTGACTATGTGGCCCGCGTCGTCAACCACGAACCCCGAGCCGCCGCCCGGCCCGAGATCCGAAGTGGCCGCCACGTCCACGCTCACCACCCCCGCGGCGTCTCGCGTGTACACCACCTGTTCCCAACCTCTTACAGATGCGCCATTGTCGGCGACCGACGTTGTCCCCGAAGGTCCCCGTGGGGGCGCGACTTCCTTGATGGTCACGGCCCCGCTTTCGTCTTCTAGGCCGGACATCCCGGCGAGAAGGAAGATAGCCGTGAGGAGACCGCCGATGATCGCGGACACCAGCGCCGTGAGTGCGGTTCTCAGAACCTGTCCCTCCCCGGTTCTCGCACCACGGTCACGCGGGCCTGACACTGAGTTGGGTGACGGTCCATCCGTCTATCCTCCACTCGCCGCCTTCCTTCACGAGCCTCCATACGCCCGCGTTTCGCTGGATCTCGTCGGTAAGTGTAGCCTGGGTCTCGCCGGTGACTGTCGCCGTGCTGCCTGAGATTTCGGCTGTCGGCCCCACGACGAACTCTACGCTCTCCACGGGGGCGAAGGTGCTTTCGAAGGTGGCCCGGTTCGGGAACTTGCTCTGCCGCCAACTCCCGCTGAGAAGCTCGGCGGATCTGTCGTAATCCCCCTCAGAAGACGTCGTGTAAAACTCTTCCACCGTCTGCTCCGCGGCCTCAGCCGTAAACGAGCCCTGCGCCTGCTGACCACCATCCCCCAGCGAACCCTGCGAAGGGGCCGGCTCATCCAAGGAAGGTTCCTCCGAGGAAGGCTGTGAACTGGCGGAGGCCGACGCGCTTGCCTCGCCGGAGGCCGCTTGCTGATCCCCACCACCGGACCCTCGGGCGCTCTGGTCACCAGAGCCTCCACTATTACCCTCACCGTTTGGCTCCGCGCCGGCGCCGCCCTGCTGGGCGTTGTTCTGCGCGGCACCGCCCTGTCCGGCACCGCCCTGTCCGGCTTGCTGCCCCCCACTCCCTCCCAGGATGCTGGGTGCGGCGAGGGCCCCGATGACCGCCAGCACGGCCAGCAGCGCCAGAACGGCCAGAGCACCCCTCCTTTGTCCCCGGCGGCCTCCGCCTGTCGAACGAGCGGCGGGCCTGCCTCTGGGTGGGGACGCCGCCGGCGTGGACCGGGTTTGTTCGATCCGGGTCCGACCAGTCCGGGTAGGGGCGGCGACCGGGGCCTCCGTTTGTGCTTGGGTGGTGGCGGCCGCCGGGATGCCGGCTTCGAGCCGGGTGCGTGCCTCCTCGGCCGTCGGGCGGTCGTCCGCTTGCTTGGCGAGGCAGGCCAAGATCAGAGACTCCAGTTCCTCACCAACGTCGGCGCCCCGCTCCCGCGGTGGCGTCGGGGCCTTTGAAACGTGTTGGCTGGCGACTTCTATCGGGGTGCCTCCGGAGAACGGCACCTCGCCGGTCGCCGCCTGGTAGAGCGTCGCCCCGAGCGAGTAGACGTCACTCTTGGGCGTCACCTTCTGGCCCTGGAGCTGCTCTGGGGAGGAGTACAGCGCGGTTCCAAGGTAGGCCCCCGTGAGAGTTGCCTGCGACGCGTCGAGGGCGCGGGCGATGCCGAAGTCGGTAAGCTTGGCGTGGCCGTTCTCGTCAAGGAGGATGTTGTGCGGTTTTATGTCGCGGTGGATCACGCCTCGCTCGTGCGCATGGGCCAACCCCGAGCAGACCTCCCCGCCGAGCCTGGAGAGCTCCGCGCCGGACAACCTTCCCCGCTTGTCTATGAGCTCTTTGAGGTCCCCGCCGGGAACGTACTCCATCACAATGTAAGGGCTTTCGCGGCCGTCGAGCTCGGCCTCGCCCGCGTCGTAGACCTGCACAATGTTCGGGTGCGCCAACCTGGCGGCGGTGCGGCCCTCGCGCTGGAAACGCTCGCCGATGTCCGTACCACCGTGCAAGGCGTTTAGCACCTTTACGGCGACGGGCCGGTCGAGGACCTGGTCGCGCCCAAGGAACACCCGGGCCATTCCGCCCGCCCCGAGCTGGCTCTCCAACACGAACCTGTCTGCCAGCTTGCTCACGCGCGTGATTATAGGGTAAGGCGGCGACAATGCCGACCGCTCCGGCGCCCGAAGTCTTTGGTGCACGCGTTTACAGGGTACGGTCTTTTCGTTTTCCAGACGGTCCAGCTTCCACTCCCCGATCTCGTTGACGCACACCCACGTTCCCGAGGGGGACTCCGATTTCCAGGTGCGATCCGACCGGACCTCAAACCTGATCTCCGCGTCGGCGAGCAGGAGCAGGAGGAGCGCGGCCGCCAGGACGGCCAGCATCATCCTTTTCCGCGAGCCCGGCCTCAAGGTGCACCTTGGGAGGCTTATGGTCCTCTCGGACGGCCCGGAGAGGCAAGATTCCCTCACACCCCAGCCTATCCTTGAGGGTCGCGAAGCCTGAGACCCCCACCGCTTTCGCGGCCCCGGCGGACCCGGCAGCACCTGCCCACGCGTTGGACCCGACCGGGCCTGCCGGAGCCTTGCGCGCTGCAGAGAGGACACTGAGGGCGGCGCTTCGCTTCAGGATCTTCTCTTGTACGTGGGCAGTGTCCGGTCGCTCGGAAGGGTCTTGGCGAGGCAGTTGAGGGTCAGGATTTCGAACCCCTTGCCGATCCGCGCGCCGCGCTCCTGGGGAGGGACCGGCAGCTTGTGTATGTGCTGGTTAACGATCTCTTGGGGTTGTCGGAGAACGGCGACGGCCCACCGCCACTTGGTAAAGGGTGGCGCTGAGCGAGTAGACGTCGCTCTTCGGTGTGATCCTCTCTCCCCGCAGCAGCAGCTGCGGGGAGGAGTACGTCGTCTCCCCCAGGTAGGAGCCCAGGTGCGTCTCGTGGGTCGTATCGAAGGCCCGGGCTATGCCGAAGTCCGCCAGCTTGAGGTCCCGTATCCGTAAGGAGTACGTGCCGGGGCTTGAGGTCGTGGTGGATGATGTCCCGCTCGTGGGCGTGGGCGAGGCCCGAGACGACGTCTGCCCCGACCCGCGAGAGCGTTGTCTCCAGGAGCGGCCCCTAGTCGTCAAAGCGCCCCTTAGGTTTCCCGCCCGGCACGTACTCCACGACGATGTAGGAGACTGCGCGGCCGTTGAGCTCAGCCTCGCCCACGTGGTAGACCCGCACTACGTTCGGGCAGGAGAGCCGGGTGGCGGTGCGGCCTCAAGCTGGAAGAGAGGCAATCTCCGGGTCTTTAAACTCGGCTTCAAGGACTTTCACGGCGACGGGCCGGTCCAGGACTTCGTCGCGGCCGAGGAAGACGCGGGCCATGCCGCCGCCGGAGCAGAGCTCCCACACGAGTCTCCGAGCCGGCTCACGGCGCTCCCGAAGCCCCTCCTAGAGGTTAAATGACCTCCCGGCCCATGGCGTTCGCGAAAGGCTGCAGCCCGTCCTTCAAGCCCATGAGCACCTCGACCGGGAGCGCCTGCTCCCCGTCGCAGAGCGCCTCGTGCGGCTCGTGGTGGCTCTCGACCATGAGCCCGTCCGCCTCGGCCGCCACGGCCGCCTTACTCAAAGGCACGACCAGGTCGCGCCGTCCGGCGGCGTGGGACGGGTCCACGATCACGGGCAGGTCCGTCAGGCGCTTCGCCACGATGACCGCGGAGAGGTCCAGCGTGAAGCGCGTGCTCGGCTCGAACGTGCGGATTCCGCGCTCGCAGAGGACCACGTTATCCCCGCCCGCCGCGGTCACGTACTCCGACGCCAGAAGCCACTCCTCTACCGTCGCGGAGAGACCCCTCTTGAGGACGACCCCGTGGTCGGTGCCGGCGATGGCGGCACCGATGCGCCGGAGGAGGGAGAAGTTCGCCATGTTGCGGGCGCCGATCTGCAGGATCTCCGCATGCTCCATAACCATCTCGATCTCGTAGGGGTCCATCACCTCAGTGACGACCTTCAGGCCCAAGACGCCGGCGACCTCGGAGAGGATCTTCAGCCCTTCTTCTCCGAGACCTTGGAAGGAGTAGGGGGAGGTGCGGGGCTTGAAGGCGCCGCCGCGCACGTATTCGAAGCCGGCCTGCTTGACCGCCTTCGCGGAGGCGACGAACTGCTCGTAGTTCTCGACTGTGCAGGGACCGGCGATCACCCTGAAGGTGTCGGGTCGGATCATGCCATTGTGGGTCTTTACATCGGTCTTTACGTTCGCCGAAACGTCCATCGCTATCTCTGAAACTCCCCGCGTTGTATCTCAAGGTCGCGGATCCGGTGCAATATAAGCTCGAAGATGTCGCGCATGGAGGAATCATAGATCGGACCCTCGTTGAATTCGACAGCCCTCCGCAGGATCTCCTCCTCGCGTTTGGGGTCAAAGATGGGTATCCCCGCCTCTGCCTTTAGCGTGGCTATCTCCTGCACGACGCGCGCCCGCTCGTTCAGGGCCCGGATGAGCTCCCGGTCGACCTCGTCCACCCGCTCCCGGAGTTCCTGTACCTTTTCTTGCATCTCAGCATCCGTCATAAGACGTTGGATTCTATCTGCACGCGGCACGTAAGGCAAACAGCGCTCCCATTGCAAGGCTCCATGCAGAGCCTTACTCTTTAGCGGCTGAGATTCACCCACGACGACCGAAAGCTGAAGCCTGATACCTGATGCCTGTAACCTTCAGACTCGAGCTCGACCCCTTGCGGCCCTACGTCCCCCCGAAGTCCTGGAGGATGGCGGCGGAGGACAAAGACAACAACGCTTATGCGAAGCTGACCTCGAACGAGCTCGCCTTCGGCCCGCTCCCGGAGGCCGAGGCGGCCCTCGCCGAGGTGCTGCCGCGCGCCAACCGCTACCCCGACAGCCACGTCTCCCGGCTCCGGCGCGCGATAGCGGACGCGAACGTCGGCAGCGAGCCGCGCAACGTCCTAGTTGGCAATGGTTCGAGCGAGGTCCTGATGAACGCGCTCCAGCTGCTCCCGAGAGGCGGCGAGGTCATCTTTCCCTGGCCTTCTTTTAGCCTCTACCCGATGCTCTGCGCCGTCCTCGGCATGACGGCACGCCCAGTAGCTCTGACGGGAGGTCACGAAATCTCGGCCGAAGCTCTCGTCTCTGCCGTGACGGGTGAGACGCGAGCCGTGATCCTCTGCAATCCCAACAACCCCACCGGGACTTACCTGAGCCTGGGTGAGGTACGAGACCTGGCCGCGGAGCTGCCCGACGACGTGCTCCTGATCCTGGACGAGGCCTACGTTGAGTTCGTCGAAGATACGTCTTACAGGGGCTCCCACACCCTGGCCCTCGAGAGAGAGAACGTCGTCGTGGCCCGCACGTTCTCAAAGGCGCACGGGCTGGCGGGTTTCAGGGCCGGCTACGGGATCGCCTCGGAGAGGATAGCCGACTACGCTGAAAGGGTTCGCTTCCCGGTCTCCGTCAACCTGGCCGCTCAGGTCGCGGCCACGGCCTCGATGCTCGCCGGAGACAAGGTCCGGGCGCGCGCGGAGTTCGTAATCCGGGAGCGAAAGCGGCTGCAACAGGCATTCCACAGCGCGAACCTCGACTACATCCCGTCACAGGGCAACTTCATCATGGTCCGCTTCGAGGCTGACGCTTTTGAGAGGGCAGGCATCCTTGTGAGGGAAGGCGCGGCCCTGGGGTACCGCGGATGGAGCCGGGTCACCATCGGCAACTCCGAGGAGAACGAGCGCGTGATCCTGGCTGTGGAATCACCGTACAGAGCCGTGGATCAAGGCGCGGAGCAGAACGCGGAGCGGGGCACGTGAGCCGCACGCTCGGCATCATTGGCGTGGGCCTGATCGGGGGCTCTGTCGGCCTCGCTGCCCGCGACGCCGGCTGGCAGGTCGTCGGCGTGGACCGGCCTGACACCCTCGAAAAAGCTGTAGAGCTCGGCGCTATAGACCGCGCCTCGACCTTGAAGGAGGTAAGAGGCGCAGACCTCGTCGTGCTCGCCGCCCCCATCTCGAAGGTGACGGACCTGGTAGCCCAGCTTCCCCCGACGCACGCCCTCGTCACCGACGTCGCCAGCGCCAAGAGCGCCATAGTCGGCGAAGCCGAGAGGCGAAACCTGCGCTTCGTCGGCGGGCACCCGATGTCCGGTAGCCAGCTCTCCGGCGTTGCCAACGCTAGTGCCGATCTCTTCAAAGGTGCCCGCTACTTCCTCACCCCGACCGACCACACGAACCCAGACGACTACCGCGGGGTCGCCGGGTTCGTTCGGGAGCTCGGCGCCGTCCCGACCGCCGTAGACCCGGAGAAGCACGACCTGCTCATGGCAGCGCTCTCTCACCTTCCCCACCTTATGGCTGCCGCGCTACTCAAGGTCGCCTCGGACATCTCGCCCGAGGCACTCTCGTTCGCTGGTCCGTCTTTCAGGGACCTGACCAGGGTCGGAGCTTCGAGCCCAGGCCTATGGTCGGATATTCTGGCGGAGAACGCGCCGGCTCTGGGTGAAGCCCTGGGGGCGTTCGCTGGGGCGATGGCGCAGCTTGGGAGCGAGATCAAGGACCGCCAGGCCATCGAGAACCGCTTCAAGGAGGCCCGCGAAGCCTACGACGCCCTCGGCGGCATCCTCGTCGAGAAGAGCGGCGAGAACGCCGAGGTCGCCATCCCGGTCGAGAACCGCCCAGGCGTCTTCGCCGAGGTAACGACCCTCATGGGCTCGAACGGTATAAACATCCTCGATCTTTACGTTCGCCACTCAAACACCGAACGCGCGGCCCTCGTCCTCACCCTCGACGCCGGGGACGTGACCCACGCCCGCTTTCTGTTGCGCGAAGCGGGCTTCGGGGCCGAGATCCAGGATTAGCCCCACCCGTCCGCCGGACGATCGCCTCGAAGTGGGTGTCGCACTCGTTCTTTAGACCCCACCGATTCCGGGACTTCGGGTTCATCCGGGGAGTTGCGATGCGAGATCTTCGGTCTAGATAGATCCAGCTTCGGAAAGCCCAACCCGTTCAGGATCTCCACGTACGTGCCGTAGGCGACGTGCGGGATGCCGACACAGAGGATAGCGGGCGAGCACATGGGGCGGGGCAAGGCTCGACGGTAGTGTATAGGGTCATCTGCGACCAGTCCACGCCACTGGCTGGTCTCGGTGCACCCCATGATCGCGGCGAGGTCGTCGTGTCAGACCGAGATCTCTCTCACCCTCGTTGAGACCCTCCGTGAGGACCTCTGCCCGGAATCGCCCACGATCACCGCCCCGAACGGGGCGTCGGGATTGCGCCGCGCGACCGCGATGGCACCGCGCATGTGGCGTTCGGGGCCTACTTCTACCTCCCCAAGAGGTGCCGCAAAGCGCCTTCGAGCTCCGGATGGCGGTATTTGTAGCCGGAGGCCTTCAGTTTTGCTGGCTCGACGCGGGCGCTGGCGAGGAGCAACTCGTCGGCGACCTCTCCGAGGGCGATCCTGGCCGCCGGGGCGGGCACCGCGAAGAAGGTCGGACGGTTCAGTACGCGACCCAGCACCCCGGTGTACTCCGCGTTGGTCGGCGCGTCGGGGGTGACGACGTTGACGGGTCCGACCAGGGAGTCGGTCTCTACAGCGTGGACGATGGAGGCGACCACGTCGTCCATCGAGACCCACGACCAGTATTGTCTACCGCTCCCGATCTTGCCCCCAGCACCGAGCTTAAAGATGGGAAGCGTCGTCCCCAGCGCCCCGCCCTTCGTACTCAGCACGATCCCGAACCTCGGATGCACAACGCGCACCCCCGCCTCCCGCGCCGGGCTCGCCGCCTCTTCCCATTCCTGGCAGACCCGCGAGAGGAAGACCTCACCCGGCTCGCTCTCCTCGGTGAGCAACTCGTTGCCCCTATCCCCGTAGTACCCGGTCGCCGAAGCGGAGACCATCACGGAGGGTGGTGTCGGGAGCGCGGCGCTCCTTTCGGCCAGCAGGCGGGTTCCCTTCTGCCGGCTCTCGAGGATGCGCCGCTTTTTCTCCGGGGTCCAGCGGCCCTCGGCGATGCTCTCTCCCGCGAGGTGAACGACGGCGTCTGTCCCATTCAGGTCGCCTTCTATCATGCCGGCCTCCGGGTCCCAGCCGATGTCGCCTGCGGACCTCGGCGAGCGCGTGAGGCGGGTCACGCGGTGGCCGCCGGCCTCCAGTTCGGGGATTAGGGCAGCCCCTATAAGCCCCGTCGCCCCACTGATGAGTACGTTCACACCCGGACCTCCCGCGCTCGCCGCCAGCGCTTGCCATGGTAGCGCCTCCCCGCTAGCGAGGCTGTGCGGGCCGCTACAGCATCGCTACAGCCAGCCCGAGCGGCGGAAACCTAGGTAGATCAGACCCGAGACCAGGACCATCACAACGAGCGTGAGCGGGTACCCAAGCATCCAGTGGGTCTCCGGCACGTGCCTGAAGTTCATCCCGTAGATACCGGTGATGATGGTCGGGACGACGAGGATGACGGCCCAGGCAGAGACTTTCTGTACCTGGTTGTTCTGCTGGATGCTCACCATCATCAGGTTCACCCCGAGGATGTTCGAGAGCAACTCGCGAAAACCTTCGATCTGCTCTGTCACCTTGAGCACCCTATCCTCCATCCCCCTCAAGTAACGCCGCACCTCCTGGTCGATACCGGGCGCCTCGTCCCCCGCAGGCGCTCCAGCGACCCGGCCAGGGACTTCGTGGCGCGGTGGAAGCGGATGACCTCGCGCGAGAGCTCGTAGATGCGGCGCGAGACGCCCGGGTTGCCCGTGGCGAAGACCTCGCCCTCGATCTCGTATATGTCGTTCTCCAGCCGCTCCACGACGGACCCGTAGTCGTCCATAACCCGCTCCAGGATGGCGTGGAGCACAGCCATGGGCCCCTGCCGAAGTTACTCCGGCTCGCCCTCCAACCGCCGGCGCACTTCCCTGAGCTCCGAGGCCTCGCCGTGGCGCACCGTTACGACAAAGTCAGGGCCAGTGAAGGCTTGCACCTCACCGAACTCCACCGACTCGGACAACTCAACGTAGCGCACGACCATGAGCACCATCAGAAAGATCTCACCGTAATGTTCGACCTTCGGGCGTATGTGAGCCCTTATCGCCTCCCGCACCGCCGGCTTGGGCAGCCCAAACTCCCCAGCCACCGAGTCGAACTCCTCGCGGCTCGGCTCCTGCAGGCCGATCCAGGCGAAACCTCTTCCCCGGCGCCTCGCCTCGCGCGTCTCCTGCAGGGACCCCCGGAGAGAACCGTCCTCGGTCCGCCGACCGTCCACGTAGACGGCGCTCTCCACGATCATGGCCGCGTTATACGCCGGAACCCGAGAACTTCCCTACGCCCCCTCCACACCGGCGCCCGCGATAAAATCCGGCTCGTGAGAACCTACTCCCACGCCCTCTTCATCCGGGCCGCCCGGCGCCGAACCATCCAAGCCGGTGCCGGTTACTTTGACCACCCTACAGCGGAGGTCAATAAAATTGGACCACCCCTGCGATGTCTGCTTTTAAGCATAGCGCTGTAGGCTTCGGAGCGTCCGACATGCCCCGCTAAGCTGGGGGGAATATAGGCTCAATATCATTGCACAACGCTATAGATAGTAGGGCTCGCCTTCGCCCAGAACCTGCCGTGACTTTAAGGGTCATAAGCCTTACCTTCGGTGCGGCGGTAGCCGTGTGGGTACTCAATGTCGAGGAAAGGTTCGGCCCCATTTCGTTGGGTTACGGTGCTCTGGCTGCCGCTATCCCCGTCGGCCTCGTCCTGGGAGGGTTCGTCGCCGAGTACGTGGCGGGCCTGCTGGGTGCAGGCACCTCCCTCCTCGCTGGCCTGCTCGTCGAGGTCGCCACGCACATGGTCCTCGCCTCGACCACCCGCCCGCTAGTAGCCGGCACGCCCCTCGCAGTCTTCGGCTTCCACGCCATCGTGTGGGGAACCCTCAGCGCGTCGCTGCGCTAGGAGCTCGTGTCCGAAGATCTCATGAGTTGGGTCAACAGCATCTACTTGCTGCTCGACGCGCCCCCCGCGTCGAACGGCGCGACGTTGTGGACGGCTTGATCGCCGGCGGCCTCGGTCTCCCGGCGCCCTCCTGGTTAGCCGCGATCTCTGTCGCCGCGTGGGTGGCGGCGATGTGGTGGGCGCTGGGCGAGCGTGCGATAGAGGGGGCCCGCGCCGCGGCGAGCATTCGATGAGCGGCATCGGCTCGTCGCTCCCTACCATCAAGACGACTAATATCTGTAGCGGCTACGGTTGGGTGTGGAGGGGAGGTCCGCCCGCCATCGGGTCTTGGCCGGACATGCCGGCTCTAAAACTCTAAAGGTAGTAGCGGCGTGCGCCACCGCAGTAGACTCTGTACGCTTCGTAGGAGGCCTGGGCGAACGGGGCCAGGGTCACCAAAATCATCACCGGCACGAGCAAGAACCCGATCAGGACGACCATCAAGGCGAACGTCACGGTCCAGCCGACGAAGATGGCGCTGAGCCAGGCCAGCTGGTAGAACACGGCCCTCAGCGCGTGGGAGGCCACCGCGGGCGAGCGGTCCCTGTGGACCAGCCAGATTACGAAGGCTGCCACCGGACCGAGGAAACCCGTGAACACGTTTAAGAACGTGCTCAGGTGGGCCAGCGCGGACCAGGCCCGCTCGTTCCAGGCGCTCATCGCGCCGACTACCGGGGGTGGGGGGCGGGCCACGCCTCGTGCTCTCGCTGAATCCCATAATTCGCCGCCTCTGGCTTCACGCGCGCTCCTTACTCTCGTTCGCGCTCCCATATACGCCCGCGCCCCGCCGAAGGTTTCGGGGGCGGATGGGACCGGTTGTCGCCCTCACTTTCCGTTTTCGCCCTGGTGGGCCATAATGGGGGTCCTTCAGGGCGGGCGCGGCACATACATATATGTGGCACGAGCATATATAATTAACGTGCGTGCAAAAGAAAGGGGCACAGTTGGGCGTAGAGTCGCAGAGCACGGGTAACGGCCAGGGTTCGACTGCCACGGGCGTCGAGAGCCTCTCGGTCAAGGACAACCGGACAGGCAAAAACTACGACGTCGAGATCAAGGACGGCACGGTCCGGGCTATGGATTTCAGGCAGATCAAGGTCGACGAGGACGACTTCGGCCTAATGACCTACGACCCCGGATACTCGAACACGGCGAGTTGCCGCAGCGCCATCACCTACATTGATGGGGAGAAGGGCGTCCTCGAGCATCGGGGCATTCCCATCGAGCAGTTGTGCGAGCATTCCACCTACCTCGAGGTGGCGTACCTCCTGAACTACGGGCAACTCCCCACCGAGGACGAGTTGAACCAGTGGATCTACGAGATCACCCACCACACCTACGTCCACGAGAACATAAAGAACTTTATGAACGGCTTTCGCCACGACGCCAACCCGATGGGTATGTTGCAGGCTTCGGTGGGCGCCCTCTCGACGTTCTACCCAGAGGCGCAGGACATAGACGACGAGTATCAGCGGCACGTGGCGGCGGTGCGCCTGATCGCCAAGATGCCGACCCTCGCCGCCTTCGCTTACCGTCACAGCCTCGGACTGCCATACGTCTACCCGGACAACGACCTCTCCTACGCAGGCAACTTTCTCAGCATGCTCTTCAAGATGGCCGAGCCCAAGTACGAGCCCGACCCGCGCCTCGAGAAGGCGCTCGACGTGCTCTTCATCCTGCACGCCGACCATGAGCAGAATTGCTCCGCGGCGGCGGTGAGGGTGGTTGGCTCTTCCAGGGTGGACCCCTTCTCCGCCATCGCCGCCGGTGTCGCCGGCCTCTACGGGCCGCTGCACGGCGGGGCCAACGTCGCCGTCCTGCGGATGCTCCGGCGGATAGGCAACATCGAGAACATCCTGGACTTTTTGCAGGGCGTCAAGGATGGCAACGAGCGTCTGATGGGCTTCGGCCACCGGGTCTATAAAAACTACGACCCTCGCGCCAGGATCATCCGCAGCCACGTCGACGAGGTGCTCGAAGCTACCAGCAAGGAGAGCCCGCTCCTGGATATCGCCATCGAGCTCGAAAAGCGGGCGCTCGACGACGAGTACTTCACCAGCCGCAAGCTCTACCCGAACGTAGACTTCTACTCGGGTTTGATCTACGAGGCCCTCGGCATACCCACCGACGCCTTCACCGTCATGTTCGCCATACCGCGTACCTCGGGCTGGATGGCCCAGTGGATGGAGATGATGGACGACCCTGAGTTCAAGATCGCGCGTCCGCGCCAGATCTACACCGGCCCGCGCGACACGGACTACGTGCCGATAAGCGAGCGCTAGAGCGTCCGTGCAATCAGCGGTAGGCCACCAGCCTATCGGCGGCCTGCTCTCCCGATGTCCCCGGTCCTAACTGCTGATTGATAAGAGTGGGGCCAGCGGCGGCTCTATGGCGTGCCCAGCACCGCGTCGTAGAGCCGCCGCTGGCGTTCGATGGCCTCTCTGTAGGTCTCGTGCCGTCCGGGATCAGGCTCGAAGGTCTCGCCGAGCGGTGCCCCGGCCTCCTCGACCTCCGGCCCGCCGAGCGCTTCGAGGGCGATCAGGGCGGCCCCGCGGCTCGATGCTTCTTTGACACCTGAGAGGGTGACGGGTCTGCCGAGGACGTCGGCTATGATCCCGGTCCACGTCGGGGAGTGGAGCAGACCCCCGCCGGTGGCGACGATCTCCTTCCGGCCGGGCGAGGCGACCTCGATCATCCCCGCGATAAGCGCGAACCTGTAGGCGACGGCCTCCATGGCGGCACGCAAGATACCCTCAGGGTTGCTGTTCATCGAGAGCCCGGCTACGGTACCGTTGGCCCGGTCGGCCCAACCAGGCCCGCGTTCTCCGGCGAGGAGCGGCAGAAAGGTGAGGCCGTGCGAGTCCGGTTCCATGCCTGCCAAACGCTTCTCCGTCTCTTTTGGCCCGGGGAGGCGCATCGTGTTGTGCAGCCACTCGATCAGGTTCCCCCCGTCGGAGAGCGCCCCGCCCATGACGAAACGTTCGCCGTCCGCCCGGTAGCACCAGGGACCGTCCGGTATCTCGACGGACTCCGCCTTCCACAGCACCCGCATGGCCCCGCTCGTGCCGACCATGATCGCCAGCCGGTCGCTCCCCGTGCACCCGCTCCCCACGTTCGAGCAAGCCCCGTCGCCCACCGCGGGAAACCAGGGCACCTCTCGCAAGATGGGCCACCGGTTCGCCCACTCGCCGGCCAGCCCCCGCCGCGGCTCGTCTGAGACGGTGGAGAGATGCGGGGTGTCAGCGGGCAGGGCGTCCAACGTCTGCCGGTCCCAGCGCCGCCTGTTCTGGTCGAAGAGGCCGGTGGCCGAGGCCATCGAGGTCCCGACGGCGTAGGTCCCCCCGAAAAAGCGGGCGTAGAAGTAGTCGCCGGGGGAGACCCAATACTGGGTGCTCTCGAAGGCCCTCGTTAGCGTCTCACTCAGCCACAGTAGCTTGGCGGGCCAGTAGCTCGAGTGCAGAACGCAGCCCGTGCGCCGGTGGACCACCGACTCGTCCAGAACGTCCCGTAACTCGCGGGCTGCGTCCGCGGCCCGGCGGTCGGCCCAGGTAAGGATAGGGGTGGTGGGGTTCCCGTCCCGGCTAAGCCCGAGGACCGAGTGCCAGAAGGTACTCATGGCGACGCCGGAGATGCCCACGTCTTTGGACCTCGAGAGCGCGCCGTCTATAGCGCGCGCCACGAGGCCGAGCAACCCGTCGGCGTCTGTGGTAGCGCCGCCGTCGGGTGTGTAATCGAAGTCGTAGTCTAGCTTGGTCTCGGTTCCCTTAAGGCCGTTGCCCGAGCCGTCGTAGAGCTCGGCCCTTACCGAGGATGAGCCGACGTCTACGGACAGGATTCTGGTACCTTCGTCCCCTGTGGTTCCCACGCCTCTATCCACCTCCAGCTTGGACCATCCCCAGGGTAGTTTAGCAAGGCAGCGCCCATCGTCTGTTCCGGCGCGCGGCATGTTTACGGTCGGGCGCGGCACGGGTACCCACCCTATAGATAGCCGTGGCGTATCGAGGAGGAAAGCGTGGCGAGCGAAGAGAGACTGCGGGAACTCGAGGAGAAGTACGAGGATTACAAGGTCTACGACAACCGGGGAGACAAAATCGGTAAGGTCGATGACCTGTTCGTGGACGAGACCGATCACGAGGAGTACATCGGCGTCAAGTTGGGCCTGCTGGGTAGAAAATCCACCCTGATCCCGATGGAAATCGTACGGGTCAACGAGGCCGACAAGACTATAAAGGTCTCCGAGTCAAAGGACCACGTCAAGGACGCGCCGAGCTTCGACGACGACGAGGACATCACCGGTGATTACGAGAGGCGCATCCGGGAGCATTTCGGCCTGGGGGCTACGGAGTCCTTTTCCGCGAGCGGCGGCTACCGCTCTTACGCCGGCGGAGAGACCGGGGATCAGGACCGCGACGACGCCCAAGACAACTCGGGCCAGGCCGGCACGGCGGTCGGCGAGCCCCCTTCGGAAAGCCCCTCCGTGGACACGGGGCACACGGACGAACGGACGGGCTCGACCGTCGTAGGAGGCGGCTCGCAAAGCGTTCCCGAGTATCGCGGCCCCGACGAGGGGTCGACGGGTGTCAGCGAGAGCCTGGGCGGCACCGGGGCTTTCGACACGGGATCCACCGGGGCTGGCTCCTCGGAGGGGGAGACCCGGGAGGTCCCAACTTCGCGCCAGACCGAGCAGACGGAGACCTTCCAGGAGGGAGGGCGTACCAAGGTTCGCCACCGCATCGTACGCGAGGAGATCATCGACGCAGACGAGGATCCCAGCGCCAGACCGTAGCCCTCCGATCCGCGAGGTGCAAGCGAAGAGGGGAGGGCCCGAGCGGTCCCTCCCCTCTCACGTGCCGCGTCGCCGGCCCACCGAGCGTGTCTCGGCTAGGTCGGCCATCTCCCTCCCGGCAGGTGAACGCCGGAGGCCGCCTCGACCACGTAGGCCCAGGCCAGGATGTTGTCGTTGCTCGTGGTCTCGACCGGCAGAAGCGCGCGCCGGTAGGAGCTCGACCCGTCCTCGGGGTCGAAACCTTCGAGGCGGTCGAGGGCCGGGAGCCGCACTGCCGGGTCGTGGAAGGCGAACAGCTCGCCGAAGACCCGCGGGCCGCTCCCCGGAAGCCTCTCCCCATGTTCGCGTCCGAGCCGTCTCTGCTTGGCGGCGTCCCGGAGAGGGGCGGCGGTACCGATGGCCAGGACGTCTCCTTCGGGAACGACGAGCGCCGGATAGCCGAAGGGCAGGTCGTAGAGTTGGCCCCGTACCGTCGCCTCTCTCATAAAGAGGGCGCCCCGGCAGAACGGGTCGTGGTTGGCGTGGCCCCGCTTAAGGGTGCCGTAGAAGAACATGAGGAGCGCCGGTTCCTCCCTCACGGACGCCCCCGACGGACGCGTTCCCTCTTCGTTGGCTGAAGAGCATGACCGGGCTGATCTCGCGCCGGGCCTCACCTGATAGTTCGCCCGCTACCGGCCTGCGAGCGCGGCGTAGTCGACCTTTATGCAGCGGTCCATGACGACGATGAGACCGTGCTCCTTCGCGTAGGCTGCGGCTTCCTCGTTTACGACGCCTGACTGCATCCAGAGCGTCTTCGCGCCGGCGGCGACGGCGTCTTGGGCCACGGGCATGACCTTCTCGCTGCTGCGGAACACGTCTACTATGTCGACCGGTCCGGGAATCTCCTCGACTGTCGCGTACGGCTCTTCCCCGAGTACCGGACCGGTCAGGTTGGGGTTGACCGGGAGAATCTTGAAGCCGAATCGTTGCAGGGCGCGCGCGATCGCGTGGCTGGTCCTGTAGGCCTTGTCCGAGAGGCCCACGACGGCCACGGTGCGCGTGCCCTCCAGCAAGTCCTTTATCTGTCCCATGTCCGGGTTTGCGTGCATCGTGCCTCACTCTCGATGGCCCTGGCCCCCGGATGTTAACCGATCTCGACGCCCATCGGGGCGAGCGCGTGCTCCTTGCCCTTCGCCTCGACCATGACGTCCGTCTCCCGCCCGTCGAGCGCGGAGAGGAGCGCGTGCCAGTCCAGGGAATCTACGGAGTAGGCGTGCGCCCCGGGCCGCTTCTCGGGGTCCTGGCTGGAGAGGTGGAGCTTGGGCCGCACGCCCCGCGTCTCCCAGGTGGGCAGCGCGAGGTTCAGGGCCTGCTCTAGCGTGAGGCCGCCGGAATTGAGGGCGTGGTGCAAGGTGTCGGCGATCGCCGACACGCCGAGAGATCGGGCGGCCTCGACGGCCTCGGCGACAGTCCAGATTCGCTCGTCGTTCTCGATTGCCAGGTAGCGCAGCACCCCCTCTTCCGGCCGGAGGACCTCGACAAAGCGCCGCGCTGCGGCTCCCCTATCCTCGTAGGCCCCGCCCAGGTGGAGCACCAGCACGGAATCGGGGCGGCCGACGAAGTCGAAGACGCGCGTCACGTAGCGAAGCTCCATCACGCTCCGCTCGACAACCCCCGGCTTCAGGCTCCCGGGGTTGATGTACTGACCCGGGTGCATCGAGAGTCGGATGTCGAGCACCCGCGCCAGCTCCCCAATACTGCGCAGCTCATCCCCGTGCTCCACCTCCCAATCGTACGGGAAAGCCGGGTGTGAGGCGAAGGGGATGAGGCCCTGTCCGATCCGGAAGAGCCCTATGCCGCGCTCGGCATTCCATCGCAGGATGGTCTCTAGCCCTGAGATGTTCTCCCGGACGATCCCCCGCAGCTTCTCCACGTCCTTCAAGCTCGCGAGCCTCAGAGTGCGGTTGGTGGTCGCCGGTATCGTCAGGTTCTGTGCCGGGTATCCGAAACGGATCATGGCCTAGATATACAACAACGGACCGGCCCTCGCTGTGTCCGCCTTTTCATCGAGACCTCGCTACCCTTCGGCCGGCTCCTACCCGTTTCAACGTGACTCGTCAGCGAGCGATCAAGGCCGCGACCAACAGGGGGACGACGAGGATGGTGGCGCTCAGGCGGAGCAGGTGTATAAAGGCCACCTTTACTAGGTCCGCGTCGGTCTCTCCCGTGATAGAGAGCAGGGTCCCCATGCCGCCGGGGGCTGAGGCGAAGGACGCCGTCCGGGGATCGAAGCCGAAGACCCGCACAAGTAGGTAGCCGGCCACGAGCCAGACGAGCATCTGAACGAAGTTGACCACCGCAGTCGCGCCCGCGAGTTGGACGAGCGTCTCGAAGAAGCGGGGGGAGAGATCCAGGCCGATGATGCCGCCGCTCAGGCCCTGCACCAGCAGGAAGAAGCTGCGCTCCGGCACCGGTCCCGGCACCGACAGACGCGTGACGCCCGCGCCGATCAGGGCCCCGATCACGCCCGCGGCTGGTAGTGGCATCGCCAGCCCGATCAGCCCGCCGACGAGGCCCGCGGCGGCTATCGCGCCGAGCCTCTCTAGGCCGCCGCGGCGCGGGTATCCATCAGACGCTTCACGCCCCGCATCAGTTTCGGGGTCCCCCTGTGGGTGCTCGTCTCGCACGCGGGCGAAGAGAAGATTTGCGACCAGGATCACCAGCAGCAGTCGCACCAGGTGGACCGCCGCCACGGCAGGCCCGTCGGCGCCCAGGCTCGCCCCCACTGAGGCCATCTCAGTGAGGCCACCCGGGGCCGCCGCGAACAGGGCCGTGACAGGGGTCATCTCCGTCAATGAGACCGCCGCCACGGCCGCCGTGAAGCCGGATGCCAGAAAGATACCCGCCAGTACCGCTGCCGGGAGCAGGGTCTGCGCCCCAGAGCGCATCGAGTCGCGGGTGACCCTGAGCCCGACGATCACCCCGACCATGACCTGTAGGGCCTGGCCCGCGAGCGGTGGGGGCGAGACCTCCGGGAAGCCGAGTAGGCCAAGCGCGAGGCCCACCCCGAAGAGTGCGCCCATGAACGCCCCTGCCGGGACCCGAAGCCGATGGCCGAGAAACGCACCGAAAAGCCCGAGAACAGGGACTACTACCGTTACGGCCCACTGGTTCAGTTTCCTGGGCCACCCGCCCTCCGAGTAGGATTGCGCCCCGCAATCGGAGCACTAGGCGTACGCCCGTCGCACGCGCAGAACGCCGCGTCCATCATTCGGGGGCAAGAAAAGACCCCGGCTCGTGAGCCGGGGCCCGATCGAACCCTTGTGGCTACCGTTGCTAGCCTTCGAGCACGAAGGTTACTTCCATATTCACCTTGTAGCCGGTTATGTTACCGTCCTCGATCAGGACGTTCATGTCCTTGATCCAGGCCCCCTCGACGCCGCGCAGCGTGGAGGTAGCACGGGACACGCCTTGCTGAATGGCGTCCTCGAAGCTGGTCTCCGATACGGCGCTCAACTCGGTTACTCTGGCTACCGACATACGCTCTCCTTCCGTCTATTTTCCTACTGCCTTTCCCGCAGTGTTCTCTACCCTCTGGGGCGGAAAATAAACGCGCCCTGGTGAGACCGTAGGGGGCGCTGGGCGACAAACGGAAGGTTGCTAGAGCTCGGTGAGCAGTACCGGGTCGCTGGTGGGCTCCTTCGAGCCCTTGGCGGGTTCGACGGTGACCGCTATGGCGTCGGCCTTCTTTATGGATCTTGTGACCGCCGTCGCGGTCATGTTGCCGTCGGGGACGAAGAGGCCGCCGGGCTTCGGAACGTCATCGTGTATCACCCAGATCTGGCACGCCCGATCCTTCGGCACTGAGGGCATGTTCTCGGCCACTATTATCACCCGGTTCTCGTCGATGGTGGCCACCTCCGCGCTGGCGCCCTGCTGGGTCCACGCTCCCTCTAGCGGGATCGTCCGGCTCTGCTGGACCTGCCGAGCGGGGCGCTCGGCCTGGACCTCCTCGACCTGGCCCGTCAGGTCCCGGACCTGGTCTTGCAGTAGGACGTTCCGGGAGAGGAGGCCGATCACGAGCATGGCCGCCGCGCCCAACACGATACTCCCCGCGTCTAGATACTCTCTGATGCCGGCGAACATGGCCCGGCGCCTGACGCGGTGTGGGGCAGCCTCCGCCTCGATCACCGCCATCACGTTGCGGCGAAGCTCCGGTGGCGGTTCCTGTTGCTGGGGTGAGAACGCCAGCAGCCCCGCGACCGCGCTAAGCTTCTCTATCTCGGCCTGCCGCTCCGGGTACGCCGCGAGGTAGTGCTCGAACTCCCGGCGATCCTCCTCCGGGAGGGCGCCGAGGACGTAGGCGTCCTTGAGCTCTTCAAAGCG
>DASQVA010000227.1:0-2689 GCA_035641035.1 Rubrobacter sp.
GGGCTGAGGGCCAGCGGGCGCCGCGTCCCGCCAGACCGTCCCCGTGAACCAATCCTCCGGACCGCGGGCGGTCTGCATGTCTTGCGCGGTGATGACCCTCATGGTTTTCCTCTCCTGTCTAATCGGCTGTGATCTCTACCCCGGCGCCGACATCGGGTCGCCCGAAGGCCTCCCACGCGTTGCCCCCGCGCAAGAACAGCTCCATCCAGCGCACCTTTTCGCTGCCCCGTTTCGCCCATCCGCTGCTCCCGGGCGCGAAGGCCAACTCTCCCTCTTCCACCCCGAAGCTGCCGGCGCTCGCCGCAGCGGTAAGCTCCTCCGTCCCGACACGGACCCGAACGCTCGCGCCGGGCTCGATGTCCAGAGCGCCGTGCTCTATGGTCGTCTTCAGGTTGCCGTAGCCGTCGACGTAGGCGACGCGGTTCTCGGGGACGCCCGGTGTGGCGGTAGGGTCTATCTCCTCGCCCAGGGCGCCGGGGTGGCCCAGGGCGATGTCTGCCGCCGCCTCGGGGAAGAGATCGCGGGAGCGAAACTGGGAACCCTCGGCCGGAACGGAGGCCCACCGCAGCTCCTCGGCGGCGTCGCGAACGAAGGAGAAGGCGTAACCGGCGTTGACCCCGATCACGCGCACCCCGTTCGGCAAGAGCGCGTACGCCAGACCCTCACCCTCGTTGCCCACGCGGGCCTCCTCCTCATCCTCGCGCGGCGCGACGTTGTGGTAGACGACGGTGCCCGGGGGAGCCGGGTTCAGGCCGAGCTGCGCCACGCAGAAACCGGCCGCGAGCGTCGCGAAGGGCGCCACCGGGGTGTAAAGTGGCTCGGCGTCCGGCAGGTGGAGCTTTATGCGCTGGGCCACCTCGGCGAAGGCGAGGTCTCCAGGACCGTAATCCGCCACGACGTGGAACAGCATTCAGCCCTCAGCCATCAGCTTGTCAGCGCTCAGCTTCCGACCTCCGACCCCGTCGTGCAGACCGCGCGACGTCTCACCTGTCCTTCTTGCTGACCGCTGAATGCTAACAAGCTGATGGCTCTTCATGCGAGTCGGCGCTCGAGGATCGGGTACAGGTAGGGTTTTTCGGCGTCCTCCCGGATGGTCTTTTCGACCTTGAGCGAGGCTTCCCGGCCGCGGATGGCCAGCGAGGAGACGTGGTTGTCGAACCAGGGCTTCTGGTGCACCAGGCGCCAGCTTAGGGACGGTCCCTCGATACCGGCCAGCCGGGAGAGCGTTTTGCCGATGCGTTCTCCCGCTCCCGACCAGCCGAAACGCATCGCGAGGCGTTCGGGCGGACCGAGGGGATTTCGCAACGGGGAGCTGGCCACCTGGTAGACAGGACTCTTCACGCCGTCACCGAACTCCATCTCGGCCAGGTAGCCGTGGTGAACGTCGCCGGAGAGGACGGCTACCGAGGCGGGTGGGTCGGCCTCGGAGCGCTCGCCGGAGGCGACGGAGCGCAGCAGCTTTGCGAGGCCGGTAAAGGAGTCGTGAAATGCGGCCCAGTGCTCCAAGTCGACGAGTTGGCGCATCCCCTCCCCGAACTTCGCCGCTTGGCGCCCCCAGGCGCCCGCGCAGATGGCCTCGTTCCACGCCTCAAGGTGGTGGAGGCCCGGGGCGAGAAGGAAGGGGAGCGAGGTGCCGAGGAGGAGGTGGTCGAAGTCCCCGGTCGTTTTGTCCTCGATCCAGGCCCACTCCTTGTCGTCGAGTATGGAGCGGTGGCCCTCCTTCAGCACCCTTCCGGCCCGCGAGTCCATGACGACCAGGCGGACCCTGCCGAAGTCGCGGTGGTAGCTCCAGCGGGTTCCCGCGATCTCCCGGTCCGCCTTGTAGGCGAACTCGCGCAGGACCCGCGTGGGGTCCTGCGCGCTCTGCACCCGTTCGAACAGCCCATTGCACTCCAGTTCCTCCGGGGAGAGGTTGCCGAAGTGCTGGTAGATCCAGTAAGACATAAACGCCCCGACGATGCGCTCCTCCCACCACGGCTTGCCGCGCATCTCCTCAACCCAGGCCTGGGAGGTGTTCCAGTCGTCGTGGACGTCGTGATCGTCGAAGATCATGGCCGAGGGCACGGTCGAGAGGAGCCACCTGATCACCGGGTTCTTCCAGGCATCCCAGTACAGGCGCGTGTACTCCTCAAAGTCCGCAACCGTCTCGCCCGGGGGCTCCTCCGTGCCGCGCCGCGAGCGTATAAACTCAAGGGTGCCCCGGGAGACCTCGTCGGCGTAGACCTGGTCCCCGAGCAGGAGCAGCGCGTCCGGCCAGCTCTCGTGCGGCTCGCGCATCATGCGCAGCGCCAGGGCGTAGAGGGCGTCGCGCTCGTAGCCGGCGCTTTTTGCGTCCGTGTCGAGCGTGGCGGGCGATTCGTGCGGGACCGAGATGCGGCAAGAGCCGAAGGAGAGGTTCAGCTCCCCGTCCGGCTCTATCGTCCGAATCACCGGCGGTGGGAAGTCGCTGCCCGTCTCCGGCCAGACCCGCTCGCCGTCCAGCATTACCTCGTACTCGTAGGTCTTGCCCGGCTCGAGGCCCGTGATCCTCACTAGGGCGTAAAGGTGGCCCTCGATCTCGAAGGTGTGGGCCCGGTGGCCCAAGACCGCGACCTCGCAGGCGGCGTCCGTCTCAACCCAGACGGTCGACTCCGTCTCTCCGGCGTAGCGGAGCAGCGGGCCGAGGACTAGTTCGGGAGCCATCTTCCGT
>DASQVA010000228.1:0-3193 GCA_035641035.1 Rubrobacter sp.
CGTCGTCACGTTCTTCGTCTCCGAGCAAACACTCTTCGGCGTGACCTTCGGCGGCCCGGAGGCGATGCGTTCACTCTTGGGGCCTTTCGGCGGCTGGATCAGCGTCTCCGAAGAGCCTAATCAGAACGCCTTCCTCCCGACCGCCGCCCTCTTCTTGCTCTTCAGTCTTCCCGCCTTCTTCTTTGTCCCGGATAGAGCCGTAAGGGAGCCACGACCGGTGCGCCTGAGGGAGGTCTACAAGGGCGTCTTCTCGACCGTCAAGAACATGCGAGCCTACGCAGGGCTCGGTGTCTTTATGCTGTCGACCCTGCTCTACACCGACGCGGCCAACGCCGCTATCAACAACATGGCGCTCTATGGGCGAGAGGTCTTCGAGATGGAGCAGGCCAGCATCCGGAACCTTTTGCTCTTCTCGACCATCTTCGCGGGGGTAGGATCGATAGCCTTCGGCTTCGCATCCGACCGCTTCGGCCCGAAAAAGACTCTTATAGCGGTGCTCGTGGTCTGGTTCGTCTCCATCGTCCTCACCTCTCTGGCGCCCTCCGTCCCCTTCCTTTTCCTGGCCGGCCCACTCGTCGGGTGCGCTTTGGGTGGGACCTGGACCGTCAGTCGGATCATGCTCCTCGCCCTCTCTCCTCCCGAGAAGGTAGGCGAGTTCTTCGGCGTCTACGTCCTGACCGACAAGCTCTCGGCCGTTCTGGGCCCGGCGATCGTCGGCGTTCTCCTCACCGCGTTGCAGGGGTACGGAACCCTGAACTACCGGATCGCCATAGGCTCCTTGACCTTGGTCATAGCCTTGGGCCTCTTTCTCCTCCTGCGCGTCCCCGATGTCCGCCCCGACTCGAACGTCGACGAGTTCTCTCCAGAGGAGGTACCGGATGCCGGTGCCTAGAAATAGTACGACGAGCCCTGCCGGGCGGAGGGTTATCTACCTCCGTCCGCGCGCACCACGAAGACGGGACAGTGCGCGTGTCGGACGACGCTCTCAGAGACGCTCCCCAGGAGAACCCGTCTCAGGGCACTATGACCCCGACTGCCGATTACTATGACTCCTACGCCAAGCTCCTCGCTGAGGTTAACGATCTGCTCGGCGGGACGGCCCAGCAGTAGGTGAGCCTGGGCCACCTGTCCCCCTGCGGCCCGTAACCTCTCCATCTGCTCGTCTAGCACCCGTTGGGCTGTGTGCCGGAGCTCGGCGGGCTCCTCCTCGGTTTGAGCGTAGAAGGTCGGCAGGTATTCGCCGACGTGCACGACGTGCAGCTCTGAGCCCGTCCTCTCGCAGAGCTCCACCGCCGATTGGGCGGCGAGCGTGGCATTGGGAGAGCCGTCGGTGGTGAGTAGTACTCGCGTTGGAAAGATAGCCATCTTCCTAAACCTCCAGGTGGTTTACTCGGTGGCCTCCGTGCGGCCGAGGCGGCTCTTGCGCATGCTGTAGAGGAAGTAGACCGCGAGCCCGAGGCCCATCCACACCAGGAACCGCCACCACGTCGCCATGGGCAGCATGATCATGAGCACCAGGCAGGCCAGGACGGCCAGGATGGGGATCACAGGAACGAGGGGCGTCCGGAAGGCTCGATGTAGGTTCGGCTGTGTCCGCCTGAGGATTATGACGCCTATGGAGACCAGGCAGAAGGCGAACAGCGTACCGATGTTAACCAGCGCCGCAAGCTGCTCCAGGTCCACAAAGGCCGCCATAATAGCCACGACCACCCCGGTAAGGATGGTGATGCGGTAGGGGGTGCGGAAGCGCGGGTGGGCCCGGGCAAAGTAGCGCGGCAAAAGGTTGTCCCGGCTCATCGCGAAGGCGACCCGGCTCTGGCCGAGCATCAGGATCATGATGACCGAGGTGAGCCCGCAGATCGCACCGACCGAGACCAAGCCCGCCGCCCAGCCCAGGCCTATATCCTGAAACACCGACGCCATCGGGGCCTCGGGGTCGAGCTCGTTGTAGGGTACGATCCCGGTCATGATCTGCGAGACCAGGATGTACAGTATCGTGCAGATGGCCAGAGACCCCAGGATCCCGATGGGCAGGTCTCGCTGCGGGTTGCGCGACTCCTCCGCGGTCGTCGCCACGACGTCGAAGCCTATGTAGGCGAAGAAGACGATGGCCGCCGCCGTGAAGATGCCGGCGACCCCGAACGCCTGCAGATCAATACCCGTGAGAACCGACAGTAGGGGGGGCTCGGGCGTCCCCGCGGCGTTCGCCGGTGCTGTTCCTCCCGACGGCGGGACGAACGGCGACCAGTTGGCCGCGTTTACGAAGAAGATCCCGAGCCCTATAAAGAACAGCACGACGGCGAGCTTGATCACGGTGACCGTAGCGTTGAACCCGGAGCTCAGGCGAATGCCGAGGACCAGGATCACCATGAGGAGCAACGCTATCACCGCGGCCGGCAGGTTCACCACCTCACCGGTGACGGCCGGTGGGAGGCTTACCCCGAAAAAGTTCTGCAGGATCCGGTTGAAATACTGCGACCACCCGACGGAGACGGTCGCCGCGCCTACAGTGAACTCCAGGATCAGGTCCCACCCGATGATCCAGGCGAAGAACTCGCCGATAGAGGCGTAGGAGAACGTGTACGCGCTCCCAGCTACCGGCACGGTGCTCGCGAACTCAGCGTAGCATAGCGCCGCCAAAGCACAGGCTACCCCTGAGGCCACGAACGAGAGCGATATGGCTGGCCCCGCGAAGTTCGCTGCCGCCACGCCTGTCAGAACGAAGATACCGGTTCCTATAATGACCCCGATGCCAAAGACTATGAGGTCTATGGGTCCCAGAGCCTTTCTCAGTTGGAACTCTGGCTCCTCCGTGTCCTGGATGGACTGCTCGATCGACTTGGTGCGCATTATCCCCATGTGACTCCCCTCGTTCGCGTGTCAGCGATAGATGATTATGCCGGCGCCGACTCGTCCCTCTACCCTACTATTTCCCTACGCACCGGCATTCTATGTGAAAGTCCGATCTCCCGCCAGCGCCGGTCCGATCTGCAAGGTTGATGGCTTCGCCGGACTAGGGTACCGTCTCCCCGAGAAGTTCCAGGGCGTAGTTCGTCACCTCTTTGGTCGGAATGCTGGCGACCACCGAAGAGGTGTGTCCGCAGGTGTTATTCAGGAGGCTAGCGCTGCAGACCGGGCAGTCCAGGCGCCAGGAGAGAGCCGGGCGGTGTCTGGCGCGCGTCAGGGGGGTGGC
>DASQVA010000229.1:0-25540 GCA_035641035.1 Rubrobacter sp.
ACTTCTTCGCGCTGGAGGCCGACCCCTCCCAGCCCATGCTGGAGCTCACGCACAACCACGACCGCACCGAGCCCTACGACAAGGGTGAGGGCTACGCGCACGTGGCTTTCGTGGTGGACGGCTTGGAAGAGACGGTGGAGACTCTCAAGGGAGAGGGCGTGAAGGTCACGCTAGAGCCGAAGGACCTGAGCGCAGACGGGAATGACTACAGGATCGCGTTCATCGAGGATCCGGACGGCTACAAGATCGAACTGGTGGAGCGTGGCACCATGAAGGTGGGAGACATGTTCCAGTAGAGACCGAACCGGTAGGGAAGGGAGGTCCGACTGTGGGAGCGGCGAGGAGGGGGGCGGTGGAGGTTGTGCCGGAGGACTATAGCTACGTCTTCAATCCCTACCGGGAGCCGGTAGCCCGCGTCGAGCCCGGCCAAAGCATTACGATCCACACTGAGGACGCGTTCGAGAGCCGGATCAACACCCCTGACGACCTGCCGAGCCAGGCGCTCGCTACCGCAAAGTTCCTCAACCCTCAGACGGGTCCGATCTACATTGAGGGCGCCGAGCCGGGGGACACCTTGATGGTGCGGATGGAGGGCATCGAGCCCAAGCGGGACTTTGCCGTGAGCTGCTTCGTCCCATACTTTGGTGGTCTGACCACCACCCCCCTCACGCGCACCCTGCAGGAGCCCTTACCCGAGAAGGTCTACGTGTGGAACCTCCGCGAGGACGGCGGGGGTCGGTACCTCGTCAACGACGAGATCGGGGTCCGTCTCCCGTGGGAGCCCTTCGTCGGCACCATCGCAGTCGCCCCCGACCTCGAGGCCATCTCGGCGCTCTCGCCGGGACCTTTCGGGGGCAACATGGACGTGCCCGACGTCAAGCCGGGGAACACGGTGTACCTGCCGGTCTGGAACGAGGGCGCACTCTTCTACACGGGCGACTGCCACGCGCGACAGGGCCAGGGAGAGCTCTGCGGCGTCGCGCTGGAGATAACGGCCGAGGTCACGGTCTTGTTCGAGGTGATCAAGGGCGGCGGGATAGAGTGGCCCCGCATCGAATCCGAAGAGAGGCTGATGACTGTCGGGAGTGCGCGGCCGATGGAGGACGCTGCCCGCATAGCTTACGCGGAGTTGATCGGCTGGCTCGCCGAGGAGCACGGGTTCTCGCAACCCGACGCCTACCAACTCCTGACCCAGGCTGGGGGGCTCTATGTGGGTAACATGGTCGATACCACGTACTCCCTGGTGGCCTCGATAGAGAAACGGTACGCCCTCCGTCGCTAGACCCAGCGCGGAGCTTTTTCAAAGGAGGTTTCTCACCTCGAAAAGCTCCCGCACGACGTGGAGGTCGAGCTTGCCGGGCAGGAAGGTGTCGCGCGACCACTGCGCGGGCCGCCCGTCGGTGAGGTACATCGTTTGGATCAGGGAGAGCGCGGCGGAGGGGAATCCGAGGCCGAGCCTCTCCCCGATGTGGTCGCTCGGCCCGATCGTGACGGCCCCGATGGACATCTGGCTGTAACCCACGGGCACGCCTTCAGAGACCAGCAGGTCCAGGACCATGGCGTCGGGGCGGAACCGCTCCCTGACCTTCTCGACGCCGACCACGCCCTCGGGCACGGCGTCAACCATCCACGCCGCGGGCTCGCCCTCGATGAGCAGGACGCGCGAGACCCTGACGAGCGGGGCACCCTCGGCGACCTCGAGGGCCGCCGCCTCGTCCGCCGCTGCGCCAGCGGCATCGATCTCGACCCCACTGCTGCCAAGCTCGAGCCCGCGCCTACCGGCGTGTACCGTGTACGTCTCCAGCCGCTCGAGGCCCGACTCTAACCGGAACCCCTCGGGGGGACGCACCAGGAAGGTGCCGCTCCCCTGGCGCCGCTCCAGCACGCCACGCTCCACGAGCCGCGCCAGCCCGGCCCGCACCGTTACCCGCGAGACCCCCAAGGAGTCGACCAGATCGGCCTCGGGCGGCACCCGATCCCCGGCCTTGTAGCGTCCCCGCAGGAGGAGATCCTCCATCCGCCGCTCGACCTGGAGGTACAGGGGTTCCCCGCCCTGCGGCCCCGAGTTCAGAGGGTCGAGCCTGATCTCCTACCCCTCCCCTCGATCCTGGATTACCCCCTCACAACAAAATCCTACCCGACCGACCACCGTCTGCAAGGAACTTTATTTGTTTGCCCTCTTGTATGACAAATTGGTATTAACTATGATGCCATTGTAGCCAGAGGGCTGACGCGGGGATAGGGGCCTGGCTGGTAGTCTGTGCCGGGTGTCGCGCACGGCCGTGACGGGGAGCGGATTTTCGGGGAAGGGAGTCCTGGGTGAGCGAATCCGAGAGAAGAACTAGCCAAGGGACCGAGTACGAAAGTGTAGACACTAACTACTTGGATCAGCGCCAGCTGCAGTCGGGTGCTGCCGGCTGGGTGCTCCTGGCAGGGCTGGGTGTCGCCTACGTGATCTCCGGCGACTTCGCGGGCTGGCACTTCGGAATTGGCGCGGGCGGATGGGGCGGGCTGCTCATCGCCACGGTGCTCATGGCCACGATGTACACGGCGATGGTGTTCGCCCTGGCCGAGTTGTCGACCACGATACCGACCGCCGGCGGCGGCTACGGGTTCGCCCGGCGGGCACTGGGGCCGTTGGGCGGGTTCATGACGGGAACTGCGATCCTAATCGAGTACGCTTTGGCCCCGGCGGCGATCGCCACGTTCATAGGGGGTTACGTAGAGACCCTCACCGGGATCGGCGGGTGGGTTGTCTACCTCCTGTGCTACCTGATCTTTGTCGGCATCCACCTCTACGGCGTCGGCGAGGCACTCAGGCTGATGTTCGCCATAACGGCCATCGCCGTCGTGGCGCTTGCGGCCTTCATCATCGGGATGATCCCGCAGTTCGACCCGGCCAATTTGTTTAACATAGACCCGACGAACGCTGCCGGGGCAAGTTCGTTCCTGCCGTTCGGGGTAGTGGGCATCTGGTCGGCGTTTCCGTTCGCGATCTGGTTCTTTCTCGCAATAGAAGGCGTACCGCTTGCGGCCGAGGAGAGCCGCAATCCCACGCGTGACATGCCCAGGGGGCTCATCGCCGGCATGGCGGCGCTGCTCCTGTTCGCGGTGCTCGTCCTCGTTTTCGGCCCTGGGGGGGCAGGTTCGGCGACATTCACGAGCGACGAAATGCTTGCCGCCCCATCCGTGCTGCCTCTGGCGCTAGAGGAGGCCTACGGCGGCGGAAACGCGCTCGTCACCTTTGTCAACATCGCGGGGCTAGCGGGGCTGATCGCGAGCTTCTTCTCACTTATCTTCGCCTACTCGCGACAGACATTCGCCCTGTCCAGAGCCGGCTACCTCCCGAGGCTCCTCTCTATTACCAGTGGTCGGAGGACCCCGTGGATGGCGCTGATAGTACCAGGCGTCATCGGCCTGGTCCTTTCGACCGCGGGCGGCAGTGCCGGCGGTGTCACGCTTCTCAACTGCGCCGTCTTCGGAGCAACGATCTCCTACGCCTTGATGATGCTCTCGCACATCGTTCTCCGCAGGCGTGAGCCTGACCTGGAGCGGCCATACCGCACGCCTGGTGGCGTCGCGACCTCTGGCGTGGCTGTCGTGCTGGCGGTTCTCGCGGTGTTAGCGACGTTTATCGTGGATGTCAGGGCTGCGCTCATCACGCTCGGGGTCTACGTGCTCTTCCTCGCTTACTTCGGCCTCTACAGCCGCCACCACCTCGTCGCCCAAGCGCCCGAGGAGGAGTTCGCTACTATAGAGAAGGCCGAATCCGAGCTGGCCGGAAGCTAGAGCGTTCAGGCTAGAGCGCTCGCTAGAGAGGAGCAAGAATTGGACACGACGCAGGCGGCGGGACGCCTGGACCTCGACACCCTGCGCGCCGAGGTCCAGGCCGGAAACATAGACACCGTCCTCATCGCGATGACGGACATGCAGGGCAGGTTGCAGGGCAAGCGCCTCACGGCCAGCCACTTCCTCGACGAGGTGGTAGAGCACGACGCCGAAGGCTGCAACTACCTGCTCGCGGTAGACGTGGAGATGAACACCGTCGAGGGCTACACCATGTCCTCGTGGGAGCGCGGCTACGGTGACTTCGTCTTCAAGCCGGATATGGATACCCTGCGCCGCGTGCCCTGGCAAGAGGGGACGGCGCTCGTCACGTGCGACCTCGTCTGGGAGGACGGTTCTCCGGTCGTCGCCTCGCCCCGGCAGGTCCTCAAGCGCCAGCTGGAGCGGCTCTCCGAGCGCGGCCTCGAAGCCTTCGTAGGGACGGAGCTGGAGTTCCTCGTCTTTATGGACACCTACGAGGAGGCTTGGCGAAAGGGGTACAGGGACCTCGAGCCCGCCAACTACTACAACGTGGACTACTCGCTCTTGGGGACTGCGCGTATAGAGCCGCTCCTGCGGCGCATAAGGAACACGATGAACGCGGCGGGGCTGGCGGTAGAGGATGCGAAGGGCGAGTGCAACTTCGGGCAGCACGAGATCAACTTCAAGTTCGACCGGGCGCTCGCCACCGCCGACGGCCACTCCATCTACAAGAACGGTGCCAAGGAGATCGCCGCGCAGGAAGGCTGCGCGCTCTCCTTTATGCCGAAGTTCAATGAGCGCGAGGGCAACTCCTGCCACGTCCACCTGTCCTTGCGCGGCGAGGACGGTGCTCCGGTCTTCGCCAACGGCCACGGGTTCTCCGACACCTTCGAGAACTTCCTTGCCGGCCAGATCGCCTGCCTGCGCGAGTTCATGCTCTTCTTCGCCCCGAACATAAACTCGTACAAGCGTTACGCGGTGGGCTCCTTCGCCCCGACCGCGGTCGCGTGGGGCAAGGACAACCGTACCTGTAGCTTACGCGTCGTGGGCCACGGCAACTCCCTGCGTGTCGAGAACCGCATCCCGGGCGGGGACGTCAACCCTTACCTCGCCATCGCGGCCATGATCGCCGCCGGCCTGCACGGAATAGACAACGAGCTACCCCTCGAAGGCGAGTTCGCCGGCAACGCCTACGAGACGGACAAGCCCCACGTCCCGACTAACCTGCGCGAGGCGCACGAACTCTTCGCGGGCAGCGAGGCGGCCCAGGTGGCGTTCGGGGAGGAGGTCGTTGGTCACTACCTGAACATGGCGCGGGTAGAGATCGAGGCCTTCGAGGCCGCCGTCACCGACTGGGAGCGCTACCGGAACTTTGAGCGTCAATGAGGAGATCCGGCAGGAGGCCGACCATCGGTGTGACCGCCGCGACCGAGAAGGTCAGCTACGGCGCCTGGAACGAGGTGCCAGCCTTTATAAGCCCCACGAGCTACGCGCGCGCCGTGCAGCGGGCGGGTGGGAGGCCCGTGGTGTTGCTCCCTGACCCGGAAGACAGCGAGGACCCGGACGGGGTGCTAGACATCATAGATGCCCTGATCGTGACCGGCGGCGCCGGCGACGTGAACCCCGTACTCTACGGGGAGGAGCCTCACCCCGAGACCGGGCCGGTGCAGGAGGAACGCGACGCCTACGAACTCGCCCTGGTGCGCGCCGCCATAGACCGGCAGATGCCCACCTTGGGCATCTGCCGCGGGATGCAGGTCCTCAACGTCGCCTACGGCGGCAGCATCGAGCAGCACATCCCCGACGTGGTCGGCCACGAGGACCACCGCCACACCCTGGGCACCTTCGCCGATCACGACGTCGAGCTCGAACCAGGCTCGCTGGCCGCCCGCGCTGTCGGAGCCGAGCGGGCGCCGGTCAAGTCGCACCACCACCAGGGCGTCAAGGAGATCGGGGTCGGTCTCGCTGTGACGGCCAGGGCCGACGACGAGACCGTCGAGGCCCTCGAAGACCCGTCGTGCCCGTTCATGCTCGGCGTGCTCTGGCACCCCGAGGAGGATGAGAAGAGCCAGCTCATTAGAGCACTAGTCTCGGAGGTAACGTAATTGCTCGAAGTCCTTAACCCCGCTACCGAAGAGGTGGTCGAGAGGTTGGAACCAGCCACCGAAGTGGACGCCGACGCGGCCGTAGCCCGCGCGAAGAAGGCCTTCCCGGCCTGGAGGGACGTCGGGCCCTCGGACCGCTCGCGTCTGCTGCGCCGCCTCGCCGAGGCCCTGGCATCGGAGATAGAGAACCTGGCGCGGCTGGAGTCGAAGAACACCGGCAAGCCCATCGGCGACGCGCGGGGCGAGATGGGGATGGTCGCCGAGACCTTCCACTACTACGCCGGGGCGCCGGAGCGTCTGCTCGGCGACACCATCCCGGTTTCGGGTGGTGTGAACGTGACCTTCCGTGAACCCTTGGGGGTCGTCGGCCTGATCGTACCGTGGAACTTCCCACTCACCATAGCGAGCTGGAAGATGGCCCCTGCTCTCGCCGCGGGCAACACGCTCGTCCTTAAGCCCGCCGAGCTCACGCCGCTGACGGCGCTGGAGTTCGAGCGGATCGCCCGCGAGGTCGGCGTCCCCGAGGGAGTAGTCAACGTCGTCGTCGGGCCGGGTAGCAAGGTCGGGAATCGGCTCGTCGAGCACCCTGACGTGGCGAAGGTCGCGTTCACAGGCTCGACGGAGGTAGGAAAGGGCATTATGGCCGGCGCTGCCGGCACCATAAAGCGCGTCACCCTGGAACTCGGAGGCAAGTCCGCCAATGTGGTCTTCGCCGACGCCGACCTCGAGAAGGCCGCCGCCTCCGCGCCCGTCGCCGTCTTCGGTAACGCCGGGCAGGACTGCTGCGCCCGCTCGCGCATACTCGTCGAAAAGAGCGTCTTCGACGAGTTCCTCTCGCTCATGGAGCCCGCCGTCACGGGAATGCGGGTCGGGGACCCGCTCGATGAGACCACCGACATGGGACCACTCATCTCCGCAGACCACCGCGAGAACGTCGCCTCCTACGTTCCCAAGGACGCGCCGGTGGCTATCCGGGGCGAGACACCCGAGGGCTCCGGCTTCTGGTTTCCCCCGACGGTCTTGGCGCCGGTCTCCAATGACGACCGGGCCGCGGCAGAGGAGATCTTCGGCCCCGTCGTCGCGGTGATCCCGTTCGAGGGCGAAGAGGAGGCCGTGCGCCTCGCGAACGAGACCATCTACGGCCTCTCCGGTTCGATCTGGACCCAGAACGGCGCCCGCGCCCTACGCGTAGCCCGCCGCATCGAGACCGGCGTCCTCTCCATCAACTCCAACACCTCCGTCCGCGTCGGCACGCCTTTCGGCGGGATGAAGCAGTCAGGCGTCGGGCGTGAGCTCGGCCCGCACGCCCTCGACTACTACACCGAGGTAAAGAACGTATACCTGGCGACGGAGCAAGGTTAGTGGTGCCGGGAAGGCTCGAAGGCAAGGTCGCGGTCATCACCGGCGGCGCCAGCGGCATCGGCCGAGAGACTGCCAGGCGCTTCGCCGAGGAGGACGCCCGCGTCTCTATAGTGGACCTCACCGACGAGCCGGGCAACGAGGTCGCTCGCGAGCTCGACGGCCTCTACGTCCACGCCGACGTCACAGACCCAGACGACGTTCAGAGGATGTACCGGGAGACGGCGGAACGCTTCGGCGGCATAGATGCGCTCTTCAACAACGCCGGCATCTCGCCGCCCGACGACGACTCCATCCTGGATACAGAGCTTGACGCCTGGGAGCGGGTCCAGAACGTGAACCTCAAGAGTGTCTTTCTGTGCTGCAAGTACGGCATACCGCACCTGCTGGAGCGTGGCGGCGGGTCGGTCATAAACACCGCCTCCTTCGTCGCGGTGATGGGCGCGGCCACCTCCCAAATATCCTACACCGCCTCCAAGGGAGGTGTGCTCGCCCTCAGCCGCGAGCTCGGTGTGCAGTTCGCCCGCCAAGGGGTCCGTGTAAACGCTCTGTGTCCCGGCCCCGTGAACACGCCGCTCCTGCAGGAGCTGTTCGCCAAGGACCCGGAGAAGGCGGCGCGAAGATTGGTGCACCTACCGATGGGGAGGTTCGCGGAGGCGACGGAGATCGCTAACGCCGTCCTCTTCCTCGCCTCCGACGAGTCATCCTACGTCAACGCCTCGACGTTTCTGGTTGACGGCGGTCTCTCAGGGGCATACGTTACCCCGGAGTAGGAGGTTCACATGAAGAACGGTCTATCCGACAGCATCCTCGACGCCATCGGCGGCACGCCGCTGGTAGAGGTCGAGGGGATCTACTGCAAGCTGGAGTACCTGAACCCCTCCGGGTCCATCAAGGCCCGGATAGCGAAGTACATGATCGAACGGGCCGAGGACGAGGGTCTCTTGAGACACGGCGACACCATCGTCGAGGCGACGAGCGGCAACACCGGCAACGCCCTCTCCATGGTCGCCGCCGTCAAGGGCTACCGGATGCTCGTCGTGATGCCCGAGGGGATGAGCGGCGAGCGGGTCGCCATCAGCCGCGCCTTCGGGGCCGAGGTGATGGAGATAGGGCACTTCCACGTAAACGAGGCCCTCGCCAAGGCGAAGGAGCTGGGCCACGAGCCTGGCTACTTCTGTCCCTCGCAGTTCGAATCCGAGTGGAACGTCGAGGAGAACCGCACCTGGCTCGGGCCGGAGATCCTTGCACAGCTTCCCGCAGGGGCCGTGCCGGACGCGGTGGTGATGGGCGTGGGGACGGGGGGAACCCTGATCGGGGTGGGCCAAGCCTTCCGTGAGATCAACCCCGTCGTCAAGCTCTTCGCGATGGAACCCTCCGAGTCCTCGACAATACTGTGCGGCGAGATCGGGGACCACCTCATCGAAGGCATCTCGGATGGCTTCATCCCTAGCATCTTCGAGCGTCACCAGAACCTGGTTGACACCGCCCTGACCGTGGATTCCGAAGAGGCCGTCGAGGAGATGCGCCGCCTCGCCAAGCAGTACGGCCTCTTTGTCGGTCCGAGCAGCGGGGCCAACCTCATCGCCGCCAGAAAAGTACGCGAATCCTTCCCTGAACTCGAAACGATTATCACCTTGTTCTGCGACGAGGGCGAGAAGTACATCTCTGAACACTTCGCGGCGAAAGATGGGGTCAGGCTCACCTCCGAGAACTACACCTGAGCCAGGAGGGCAACGCTACTCTAACGTTAGGCCGTGCCTCTTCAGCAGATCCGGCACCAGCTCTATGTAGAACGTAAGGCCGTACCTGGCCCCAAGTTTGCTATGCTACTTTCGCCGTCTGGATCACCGTCCTCGTCGTGGACGAGCTCGGTCAGTTCCTTGAAGTACTTCTTGAAGCCCACCGGCGAGATGCTCTCGACGAACCTCGGTTCTTCGAGTGTTGGGAGCGGATGCGAAGCGTTCTCTCCGCCGGCTGGGGAACGCTCGGCGGGCAGCACGGGTTGCTCTCGCCGCCGTAGGCCACGCGCTCGATTTCGCGACGTGGCGACGAGCTAATGGTCTGCGCGGTGCAGTGTGTAGCGGGGGATTGACGGAGGCGCGCCCCTCCTTATGCTATAGTCCGAGCTTGCCCGATGAGGGCCGTGGGAGAGAGTCGCCGGGGGATGGGGGAGACCCTCACAGCGGCCGCCGAAGGTGAAAGGGTTGCGAAAGCAATCTGAATCTCTCAGGCAGAAGGACCGCGGACCCGAGGGCGTCCTGGAGAGTTCGATCTGGCTCCGCTGGATCGGCGCCGACGGGGTAACACTCTCAGGTTTGGGACAGGGCGGAAAACGACAACGCTCACCCGACAAGGGGGTATAGCCACGTGGCGCGATTCACACCGCACACCGAGGCAGATATACAGGAGATGCTCGGCGTCATCGGGGTCGAGACCCTGGACGACCTCTTCGCCGACGTCGCACCTAAACAGAGTGAAGAGCTAAACCTTCCGCCCGCCGCCTCCGAGTACGAGACGCTCAGGGAGGTTGACGCGATGGCGAAGGAGAACGTCGCGGGGCTCCCGGTTTTTCTAGGGGCCGGTGCCTATGACAGGATCGTGCCTTCAGCCGTCGGCGCGATCATCTCCCGCGGCGAGTTTCTGACCTCTTACACACCCTACCAGCCAGAGATCAGCCAGGGTACCCTCCAGTCCATCTTCGAATTCCAGTCCATAATCTCCGAACTCACCGGCCTCGAAGTCTCGAACGCCTCCGTCTACGACGGCGCCAACGCCGTCGCCGAAGCCGCCCTCATGACCGCCCGTCTGACGAAAAGAGATCCCAAAGTCGCCGTCTCCGCCGGCCTCAACTCCCGCTACCGCGAGGTCATAGAGACCTACCTTGTCGAGGTAGTGGAACTACCGTTCAAGAACGGGACCACGGGCTTCTCCGACCTTCCTGATGATGTCTCGGGCGTCTTCGTGCAGAGCCCCAACTTTTTCGGGATCGTGGAAGATATAGGGGCGGCGTCGGAGGCAGCGCACGGCGTCGGGGCGCTCTCCGTGGCGGTCTGCGACCCGGTCTCGCTCTCGATCCTCGAAGCTCCCAGCAACCTCGGCGCGGACGTTGCGGTGGGGGAGGCGCAGCCGCTCGGGATGCCGCTCCTCTTCGGCGGACCTTACGCTGGCTACATGGCCACGAAGGAGGAGTTCGTTCGCCAGCTCCCTGGACGCATCTGTGGCGAGACGGTAGACAAGAACGGCAAGCTAGCCTACGTCCTCACCCTGCGGGGCCGCGAGCAGGACATTCGGCGCGCGAAGGCCAACTCCAACATCTGCACCAACCAGGCCCTCACCGCCCTCGCCGCGACCATCTACACCGCCCTTATGGGACCCGAGGGCCTGCGCGAAGTAGCGGAGCTCTCGATCTCCAAAGCCCACTACCTTGCCGAAAACCTGCAAGGCGCCGGCCTCCAGCTCCGGTACCCGGACGCGCCTTTCCTCTGGGAATTCGCCGTCGAGTTAGGAGAAGCCGCGAGCGTGGAGCGCGCGAACCGGGCGCTGTTGGCGGCCGGCATCGTCGGCGGGCTCGATCTAGGGGACGGGGCGATGCTCCTCGCGGTGACTGAGAAGAGGACTAGAGACGAACTCGATGCCTTCGTAGAGGTGGTGTCCAATGGTCTTTAACCTGATCCGGGACAAGGGTCGCGAGGGCCGCAGGGGCTACAAGCTCCCCAGGCTCGACGTGGAGATGAAAAAGCTGGAGAACGTCCTGCCGAAAGCGGCGCTCCGCCGGGAGAAGCCGCGTCTCGCGGAGGTGGACGAGCCGACCGTCGTTCGCCACTACACCAACCTCTCGCGTCAGAACGAGGGCATCGATACTACCTTCTACCCTTTGGGCTCCTGCACGATGAAGCACAACCCCCGCGCCAACGAGGCGGCGGCGGTCGTTGCGGGCTTCGCCGGGCTGCACCCGCTCCAGCCCGCCGAGCAGGCGCAGGGCGCTTTGCGGGTCATGCACGAGCTGCAGGGTTTCCTCGCCGAGATCTCTGGGCTTCCGGCGGTCTCGTTGCAGCCACTCGCCGGGGCGCAGGGCGAGCTCACGAGCATCCTGATGGTAAAGCACATCTTCGAGGACGCCGGAGACGACGGTAGGACCACCGTGCTCGTGCCCTCGACGGCGCACGGAACGAACCCGGCGACGGCCTCGATGGCCGGTTTCAAGTCCAGGGAGATCGGGCTGGACGAGCACGGCTGCGTGGACGTGGACGAGCTGCGGTCGCTGGCGGACGAGACGACGGCGGCCCTCATGATCACCAACCCCAACACCTGCGGCGTCTTCGAGCGCAACATCGCCGAGATCTCCGAGATTCTGCACGAGGCCGGTGCCTTCCTGTACATGGACGGCGCGAACATGAACGCCAACCTCGGCCGGATGCGCCCCGCCGACGCCGGCGTGGACGTCATGCACTTCAACCTCCACAAGACCTTCTCCACCCCCCACGGTGGCGGCGGACCCGGCTGCGGTGCCATCGCCTGCTCCGACGCCCTCGCCCCCTTCCTGCCCGACCCAGCGGTTGAGAAGGAGGGCGAGGAGTACCGCTTCGTCTGCCCCGAGAAGAGCATCGGGCGGGTGGCCGGCTTCCACGGCAACTTCGGGCAGATGCTCAGGGCGTGGAACTACATCAGGATGCACGGGCCTGAGCTCAAGGACGTGACGGACATGGCCGTCCTCAACGCCAACTACGTGCGGGCGCAGCTAGGGGGCACCTACCGCGTCCCTTACGACGAGCTGTGCAAGCACGAGGTCGTCGTGCAGCCACCTGCTGGCAAAAAGGCTCTGGACATCGCCAAGGGCCTCATAGACCACGGGTACCATCCACCCACCATCTACTTCCCCCTCGTCGTCAAGGAGGCCATGCTTATAGAGCCGACCGAGACTGAGTCCAAGGAGACCCTTGACGACTTTATAGGCGCGATGCTTGAGATCGCCGAGATGAAACCCGAAGATCTCGAAGAGGCCCCGAAGGGGGCCCCCACCCGCCGCTTGGACGAGGCCCGCGCGGCCCGCCAACTAAAGGCCAGGTGGTAAGGGTGTCCGAAGGAACGCTCAGGCGCACGCCGCTCTACGACGAGCACAAGAACCTAGGGGCGCGGCTAGTGGACTTCGCTGGCTGGGAGATGCCCGTACAGTACTCGGGCATAAAGGCCGAGCACGCAGCCGTCAGAGAGGGCGCTGGTCTCTTCGACGTCTCGCACATGGGCGAGATCATCTTCTGGGGCCCCGACGCCAACGCCGCTGTCCAGCGCCTCGTCACCCGCGACGTCTCGCGCCTGCAGGCCGGCCAGGCCGGCTACGCTGCGGTCTGCTACGAGAGCGGGGGCACCGTGGACGACGTGCTCGTCTACAAGAGACCGGACGATTTCCTCGTCGTGGTGAACGCCTCCAACCGCGAGAAGGACCTCGAACACTTCAGGGAGAACACCGAAGACCTCGACGTAGAGGTCGTGGACGAGTCGGACGACTGGGCGCTGCTGGCTCTCCAGGGACCTGAGGCCCTCGGGCTGGCTCAGACCTTCACGCAGACGGATCTCTCGCCGATAAAGTACTATCGTTTCGTGGAAGGGGAGGTAGACGGGGTTTACGCCATCATCTCCCGCACCGGATACACGGGAGAAGACGGCTTCGAGCTGTACGTTAGGCCCGACGACGCGCTCCGCATCTGGCGCAAGCTCATCGAGGCCGGCGCCGCTCCGGTGGGGCTCGGCGCCCGTGACACGCTGCGTCTGGAAGCGGGGATGTGCCTGTACGGGAACGAGCTCGACGCGGAGACGACGCCGCTCGAGGCAGGCATCTCCTTCGCGGTCCATCTGGAGAAGGACCCGCGGTTTATCGGGCAGAGGGCGCTGTTGACGGAGGAGACCGAAGGACTCCGCAAAAAGCTCGTTGGGTTTGAGATGGAGGAACGTGGGATCGCGCGCCACGGCCATCCGGTCACGAGCGGGGCGGAGATCGTCGGAACGGTAACGAGCGGCACCCAGTCACCGACGCTAAACCGGGCGATAGGGCTTGCGCTGGTCGATCCGGGAGTGGAAGATAGGTTTGAGGTGGTGATCCGGGGCAATCGGGTGCCGGCGAAGACCGTGCCGCTGCCTTTTTACAAGCGCGACAGAGGATAGGGGAAGAGTAGCTATGAGCGTACCGGGAGATCTTCAGTACACAAAGAGCCACGAGTGGGTCCGCACCGAGGGCGACACCGCCACCATTGGCATTACAGATCACGCCCAAGACGAGCTCGGCGACGTAGTCTTTGTCGAGCTGCCCGACGAGGGGACTACCTTGGACGCCGGCGAGTCCTTCGGCACCGTCGAGAGCGTTAAGGCCGTCTCGGACCTGTACACCCCGGTCGGCGGCGAGATCGTCGAGGTCAACTCGGCCCTCAACGACGCGCCGGAGAAGATCAACGAGGACCCCTACGGGGAAGGGTGGATCGTGAAGCTTCGCACTTCCGGTGAGGCAGAGTTGCTCTCCGCCGAAGGGTACGAGAAGGTCCTGCAAGAAGAGGCCTAATGGACGACCCACCCGTTCTCTTCGCGGGCTAGCTCACGGTCGCCGGAGCCGCGCTGCGCGTGATAATGAGCCGGGGGCCGAACGTGGCGACGACCCTGCGCAACAGCCTCGTCCGTACCAGAGGTGCCAGGTTAAACCTGGCTGTCAGCCTGACCCTCGGGGACGCCATCCACGTAGCGTACTGCCCGATGCGGATAGCGGTGGTAATCTCGCAGTCAATTCTGCTCGCCAACTTCCTAAAGTGGACCGGCGCAGTTACCTGAGCTTCATCGGCACAAAGCATCTCTCCGCCAGGAGACTCACCTCGGAAGAGACAGACGTTGTATAGAGAACTACCGCGCCCACAGGCACGCTCGCGGCGGTTCGCTCGGGCTTTCTGACGAGCCTCCTCGATCTCAAAATGACGCTCCTGCCCTTACTAACGCTCTTTACCCAGATTAGCCGCCCGGAAAAGCCACTTCTGGTCAAGAGTCTCTACGGACTCACCGTCGTCGACATCGAGCTCGGCTAGTAGGGTTTGTCACCGCTTTCTTCTCGACGGCCCCCGCAAAGTGCCGCTTCAACGTCGTCGCCCACTGGGTACAACGCGTCACCGGGACCGTCTTGATGATGCTGGAGTTCTGTCTAGCCATCGCGAGAGCAACTCACTAAGGGCCGATTCCGTACACAACCTGGCGGAGCGCGCTACATATATATGTGCACTTCGCAGATATTTGCGAAAAGTTTCTAAAAATGCTGTTCCAAGACCTTTACAAAGTGTGACGAGCGATGTATCATCCGGTCAGTCGGTTGGTGCGAATACTAAACCGGCACAATTAAAGAGTCCGGGGCGCTACTCCTCCTTTCCCTTTCCCCACCTATCACCCCTATAGCGCCCCGGGCTCTACCTCTCTCCAGCTTGTCGGTCAGTTGGCCTTCACTATTCCTTCAAGTATCAGCCGAAATCGTGATCGCCAATCACCGTGTCCGAATAAGAAGGAGGCTCCCGGCGGGTCGCCAGGAGCCGCGAATCACCTTCTCTACCTAAAGGTTTTAGGAGGCTTGCTGTCCTTCGGCCTGGGTTAGGTAGTAGAGGGTGTGCATGAGCTGGGCGGTGGGGTCTATGCGGTGGACGTCTACGTGGGAGGGAACGTGGAGGAGGACGTCAGTGTAGTTGAGAATGACCCGGATGTTGGCGTCGACCATCAGGTCGGCGACGTTCTGGGCGGCGGCGGCCGGGGTGGCGATGATGCCAATAATTTCCTCGGCCTCAGCTACGCTCTTCTTGAACTCGTCTATGTGCTTGACGACGACGTTGCCGACGGTGCGCCCGATCTTCTCCGGGTTGTCGTCGAAGACGTCGTGGATGACGAAGCCCCTCTTCGGGAGGATAGTGCTCGCGGCGATGGCGCTACCGAGGTTACCGGCCCCAACCAGCGCTATGTTGTAGGTCTGTCTGAGACCCAGGATGTTCCTCACCGCCTCGACGAGGTCGTAGGCCTGGTAGCCCACCCCGCGCGTTCCCGAAAACCCGATGGCGTTAAGATCGCGGCGTACCTGCACCGGGTTTATGCCGGTGAAGTCGCCAAGCTCCTTGCTGGAGACCGCGTCACGCCCCTCCTCGATGAGCTGCTGCGTGGTTCTAAGATACTTCGTCAGCCTATTCGTCAGGCCGGGCTGTAACGTCGGTCGCACCTTTTCTCCCGCTCCTTTATCGTGGATCGAATAATGGTGAGCGCATTGTAACAAAATGGGCCGTTCTTGCAATAAAGATGCTCTTAACCGACAACAAATCAGTAAGCAAGGTGGGTTACAGCGCGGTGAACGGAACGTGACATTTGCCCTCCGGACGGACGTGTACTTTTAGTTCGCCGGAAGCCATGAGAAAGGACGGGAGCTGCGTGTCGACGGTGGTCGGGGGTGGTGATCGTTTTCGGGGCCGTCGTGCTCGCGTTTATGATCCCGGTGCGGCGGGTGGTGCCTTTCGAAGCGCGAGCCGCACAACGCCAACACCGCCCCAATGTTCGAGGCGCTCTAAGTCATGTACGCTCTGAGGTCGGTTTCTCGGCCTACCTCCTCGCGGGCCAGCTCGACGCAGCGCAGAAGACGGTCGAGAAGAGGCCGGCAGCGTGGAGGAGATCTACCGTCTGGCCGAGCGGCTCCCCGCCTGCGACCGGCGGAAGATTCAGGGGCTCGCAGAGTTATACGCAAGAACCGTTGTGGACGAGGGGTGTCCACGACGGTAGAGCAGGGCAGTCCGAGCAAGCGGGCGGCCAAGATCGGCAACGAGTTCCGGCGGAGCGTCATGGGTTTCGAGCCCTGCACGGGCGGCTAGCAGGCAGACTACGCCGAGGCCCTGAAACTCGTCTAGGATTTAGAAGAGTTTCAAGGCGCTTCGACTCCCCGAGGTCCGCGAGGGCATACCTCTCATACTTTGAGTGGTGCTCATAGTGGGAGGGGCGGTCACGATAAGCTTTACTTACCTATTCGGGATGAGGACGCTGCGGCTGCACGTGCAGCCGGTCGTCGCGCTGACCGTGGTCCTCTCCGCAATCCTCTACACCATACGCGCCAGAGAAGCCATTCAGTGGCATCGTACAGGTGAGACCGGAGGCATTCGATTTGGTCTTCGACAAGATCGAGACGGGAGGCGGCAGATAGGGTCCGAACCCTCCGCCGAAGGACGTCCGCCGCGTACAATACTGGTACCCTGTGGAGGTTCGTTGTGTGTTCTACACGCGGGGGGTTGTGGTGGAGTACCGGCGGTTGGGCAGGAGCGGGGTTAAGATCAGCGAGATCTCTCTAGGCAGCTGGCTGACCTATGGCGGGAGCGTGGCGGAGGAGCAGGCGACGGCCTGCGTCCATAAGGCCTACGAGAGCGGTATAAACTTCTTCGACACCGCCAACGTGTACATGCGAGGAGCGGCCGAGGAGATCGTGGGCCGGGCGCTCCGGGGCTTTGATAGGGATTCGTACTTTCTGGCTACAAAGGTCTTCTTCCCGATGGGCGAGGGACCCAACGACAGGGGCCTTTCGCGCAAGCACATAACCGAGCAATGCCACGCTTCACTAAAGAGGCTAGGGGTGGACTACGTGGACCTCTACCAGTGCCACCGCTACGACGCGAACACGCCCTTAGAAGAGACGCTCAGGACGCTCGACGACCTGGTCAGGCAGGGCAAGGTGCTCTACATCGGTGTGTCTGAATGGACGGCTGACCAGATCTCCGACGCCCTCGCGATCGCGAAGGAGATGAACCTGGACAGGATCGTCTCCAACCAGCCGCGCTACAACATGATCCAACGCCAGATAGAGGTCGAGGTCGTCCCGCTCTCCGAGCGCGAGGGCGTGGGCCAGGTCGTCTTCTCACCGCTAGCCCAGGGCATCCTAACCGGCAAGTACCGCCCGGGCGAGGCGCCGGAACAGGGCACCCGCGCCGCCGACTCGGAGTCTAACCGGTTTATGCGGGAGCTCATGAACGAAGAGGTCCTCTCGGCGGTTGAAGCCTTGCGCTCCGTCGCCTCAGACGCGGACCTCAGCATGAGCCAGCTCGCGCTCGCGTGGGTCCTGCGTCAGGAGAACGTGAGCAGCGCGATTATCGGCGCCTCGCGGCCTGAGCAGGTCGAGGACAACGCCGGCGCCTCCGGCGCGAAGCTCTCCTCGGACATGATCTCCGAGATAGACCGGATCTTGGACGGCGTGATCGTGCGCGGTTAGGGAACGGCTTGGGGTTCTCCGCCCGTTCCATCCCTTCGCGCGGTGTTGTAGCATTGCGTTCGTGGAACGAGACCACACGATGTTTACCAACTCGGGCTTCCTCACCGCGCAGCTCCCTCGACCGTCCCTGCCCCGACCGTCCCTCTAGGGGGTCGCGCTCGGGGCGTCCGCGTCTCTCCCGTTACTCGGGAGCGTTGCGCGCGGCAAAGTCTTCATAAGGCATTCGAGATCGAGGGAAAATGCTGGACTTCACTGCGAGAGAAGACGTTGACGTAGACGAAACCGCCATCCGGGGCACCTTTCGCTCCGCGTCCGAGGCAGACTCAGACGTCCACGTCCGGCAGATGAGCGACACCGACTTGGAGCGGATCCTGGAGTTGAGGAGCGCCGTGCGCTGGTCGGCGCACCCCAGGGCGTTCGACCTCCTGCGCGGCGTGCGCGACGCCCGCTGGGCGGTGGCCGAGGTCCCGAACGGTTCCATGGCCGGCATGGTCGGGGCCGTGCCGATGGGGGACATCGGCATCCTCTACCACCTCGCCGTCCGCGACGAGCATAGGGGCTCGGGCCTGGGCACCGGGCTCTCCTCCTGGGCCGTCGCCTACCTGAGAAGTCGCAGCGTGAAGACCGTCCGACTCTACTCCACGCGGCGGGCCGAGGGGCTCTACCGGTCCTTGGGTTTTGGGGAGGATACGCCACGTACCGTGTACCGGCTGGAGAAGGCGCGAAAGGTGCGCCGCCGGGCGCCGGAGGAGTCCGACAGACACAGGGTAGAGACGCTCTCTTTCGGAGACCTACCCGAACTCTATGGGGTGGACCGCTGGAGCTACGGGGCGGACCGCTCGCCCCTGATCTTCGCGATCCTCAGGCTGCACCCGGGCCTTGGGCTCGTCGCCCGAGACTCGTCGGGACGGATCTGCGGGTACCTGATCCGGAGCTCTTCCGGCCGCGCGACCCGCATCGGCCCCTTCCTGGCCGCCCCGGGCGTAGCACGACTCCTGCTGGCCCGATCGCTCGACGCGACCGGTGGCGGCGCCGTCCAGGTCACGGTAACCGGGTCGGCCGGATGCCCAGCGCACGCCTTGCTTCAAGAATTCGGCTTCGTGGGGCGTAGGGACCGGCTCCGGATGGAGTTGGGAGAAAGGACGGTCGCCTGCCAGACCGGACTCGTACAATATGGCACCACGCCCTATTTAGCTACCTAGGCTTCAGGTTTCAGTCATCGGGTTCCTGTGGAGAATCGCCCGGGCTACGTGCATTTCGTGTAGAGATTCTTGTAGAGAGAGGAGTCGGCGTGAAGCACATAAAGGGAAATGAGGTTCGGCAGGTGTAACGGGATGACTCTCCGGTGGTCCTGATGGCTAAAACCTGAAGCCTAGCCACCATGCGCAAGAGCATCATTTTCGAAAGGACGTTGCGCGCGGTATTCTCGGGTACGGATCTAGTGAGCCACGGGTTGTTGCTCCGGGCTGGCTTTGTTCGCCAACTGGCGGCGGGGCTCTTCAGCTACCTGCCGCTGGCGAAGAGGTCGCCGGACAAGATCTCGATCCTCTTGCTAGAGGAGATGAAGGCTTGCGGCGGTCAGAAGCTGTCGGTGCCGGTCGTTCATCCGGCCGACGTGTGGGAGAGGTTGGGACGGTACCGCGCGACCGGGCCTGAGCCCTTCCAGTTGCGCGACCACCAGGGCGGAGCATGGTCCTAGCGATGATTCACGAGGAGATCGTCGCCCCCTGGCCGCGAGCGAAGTCTACTCCTACCAGCAGCTACCCCGGCTCGTCTACCAGATCCAAACGAAGTTCCGCGACGATCCGCGTCCAAAGGCAGGCCTGATCCAGCCCCAACTCCATCAGGAATGACGCCTACAGCCTCGACTGGCACGAAGCCGGGCTGGACCGACAGTACCGTGCGCTCTACCGGCCGTACTTCAGTATATTTGCTCGCTGCGGAATGCCCACCGCCGTTGAGGCGGACGTGGGTATCATGGGCAGCAGCGTGGCCCACGAGCTCATACACCTCTCCGGGATTGGCGAGGGCACCATCCTCCTCTGCGATCGGTGCAGCTACACGGCGAACCGCCGGGTAGCAAAGTTCCGCAAACTGATCCCCGAACTGAGCGCGAGTAGTTTCACGTCGAGCCAGTTGGATGTCTACCCGATTATGTCCTGCGGCGAGGCGCTTGAGAGCGCCATCCTGAGCCCGACCGGTCTGCGGTACGACCGGTGCTGGATGCTCGTGGACGAGAGGCGGGCGGGGTCCTCTCGCAGCGCAGCCTCCCCCGGATGGCCCTGATCTCCGTTAGGTTCGTCCCGGGACGCCCAGTCGTCGGCGTGACAGGCATGCCTGATCTGAAGGTGCCGCTTCAACCTTAGCCCGCAGACCTCGTCGACGTGTGCGTCTGGGGCGACGAGCACCGGGGCGCAGGCTGGTCCACAAACCCGACGATGACATCAGGTCGGTGGACTCCCTCTACGCCAAAGACGGCGACCCTGTCAAGGTCACGCCGGGCCATAGCCAGTAGCCGGCGAGTGGTTCACAGGGTGGCCGCTTTTCAGGCATCTTTCATCGCCGGACCGGCCAACACTTCGGCCAGGAGGCGCGGCTCGACGTTACCGCCGCTTATCACGGCGACGGTGCGGCGGGATGCGGACAGCTCGTCCCTGTGGAAGAGGTAGGCGGCGAACGTCACCGCCCCACTCGGCTCGGCGACGAGCCGGACCCGCAGGGCGAGGCGTCGCATGGCCTCTATGATCTCCTCCTCCGCAACGGCGACGATGTCGTCCACGAAGGCGCAGACGTGCTCGAAGGGCGTCTCGCCGAGCCTCCGCACGCGCAGGCCGTCGGCCACCGTGCGCCCGACCTGCTCCGCGGGAAACTCGACCAGCCGGCCGCTCTTCATGCTGGCCCTGGCATCGGCCGCGAGCTCGGGCTCGACCCCGATCACACGGACGTCGGGCCTGCTCAACTTGATCGCCGCCGCTATCCCGCTTATGAGGCCGCCGCCGCTGACGGGCACGAGCACGGTCTCCACCTCAGGCAAGTCCTCGAGGATCTCCGGCCCGATCGTACCCTGGCCGGCGATCAGGATCTCATCGTCATACGGGGGTACCGGTACGTAACCGTGCTCCGCGGCGAGCTCCCCCGCCCTGCGGACGCGCTCCCCACTGTCCGCGCCGACGGGGACCACCTCCGCCCCGAGGACCGCCGTGGCTTCTAGTTTTACGCGCGGGGCGTTTCGCGGCATGACGATCACCGCCCGCGTCCCGAGCGCGCGGGCCGCGTAGGCTACGGCCTGGGCGTGGTTGCCACTAGAGTGGGCGATCACCCCGCGGCGGCGCTCTTCCGGAGAGAGGGAGAAGATCTTGTTGTACGCCCCGCGCAGCTTGAACGCGCCGGTGGGCTGCAAGCTCTCCGGCTTGAAGTACAGCGCCCGGCCCGGCCGACCGTGCGGGCACGGCACCAACGGTGTGCGGAGCGCCACCCCGCGCAACCGCCGCCGCGCCTCGCCGATGTCACCTAAGCCGATCATTGCCAAGCCCCTCCTCCAGCATGCTGGAAGCCCCGAGCGCGCATTATACGGTTGGCACACCGCCGGGTACCCCTACCGGAACCCGACGAGGCCACGCCCGCCGTGATCAGGTGCACGACTGCAATGCGATATTTCCTTGAGGCGAAGACGGGCTGGGCGATCGTCAACTTCTCCTCCCACCAAGCGCGCTGGGCGGTCCGGGGCGTCCTGCCCTATTGCACGGCCAAGGCGGCAGTCGAAGGGTTGACCCGCGCTCGCCGTCCACTACGGGCCGCTCCGAATTCCCCCTTCGAATCGGTACCGCCAGGTTGTCGTTTGAGCCGATGCCCACCGAGAGGCCTAGCTTGCCTTTATAGAACGCCCTGGTTCTGTCCATGTTGGTGACCGCAAGCCCCGCGGCCACCTTGTACTCGCTCAAGCCCATCGACGACCCCCTCCGACTTCATGTCCCGACCAGCATTCGGCACACTGAGTATCTCCGCGACGCGCTCCTCCGCACCGGCGAATTTCGGAGAACCCCATACAGGTGAAGTTCAAGCCCAAGCCTCGTAGTATGGAAGCGGAGTTGCCCGTAGGGCTAGCAAAGCGTCTACGCCCTAACGGTTTCGCCGAGGCCGCGGGGACGGAAGCGTGCCGCAAGGCACGCCTCGCTGCCAGTCGAGATCTCGGCAAGTATACGGTCATCGAGGGTTCTCTCCCGGTCGCAGCCGGGCGGGTTGTACGCGCCGCACTCGAGGCGAGGTTTCGAGGGGCCGACCGTGGCGGCCAATTGGGTTAACATACCCCGTTGGCACGGTGCGACGGAGCGAGGACGGGCTATGAAAGAAGCGCGAGAGAAGACTGTAGAGAGGGAGGTACCGGAGATCCGGGAGCGTTACCCGCACTTCCTGGATATACCGACGCGCTGGATGGACAACGACGTCTACGGGCACGTCAACAACGTCGTCTACTACGCGTACTTCGATACGGTAGTGAACGAGTACCTGATCCGCTCCGGTGTCTTAGACATCGAGAAGAGTTCGGTCATAGGCCTCGTGGTCGAGACGCAGTGCCGGTACTTCGCCCCTATCACCTTCCCCGACGCCGTTCACGCCGGCCTGCGCGTCGCACGCCTGGGACGCAGCAGCGTGCGCTACGAGATCGGACTCTTCAAAAACGATGATGCCTCGGCCTCGGCCCAGGGCCACTTTGTACACGTCTACGTCGAGCGCGAGAGCCACAAAGCCACCGCCCTGCCCAACGAGATGCGCGCCGCCCTCGAACGGCTTGTGGTCGAAGCGGGCTAACCTTACTGGTGCGACGCGGCAAGGCTGGCGACCCGCGGCGCCACCAGCCCGGCCAGCTCGTCGAGTAGCCGCTCGTCCTCGGCGGAGAAAGCCCCTACGGTGTCTGAGTCGATGTCGAACTGGCCGACGATCTTGCCGCCCTCCCGGATCAGGACGACCAGCTCAGAGCGGGTGTGAATCGAGCACGCCAGGTAGTTCTCGATCTCGCGCACGTCCTCGATGAGCTGGTTCTCGTCCTCGGCGACCGCCGTGCCGCAGACACCCTCCCCGATCCCGATGCGCGAGTGATCCGCCGGTGCGGTGGCGGGACCAAGCTCCAGCGTGTCGTCCACGAGCAGGTAGATACCACTCCAGTCCCACGAGGGGTGCGCCTCGTGCACCCTGCGCACGACACCGTACAGAACCTCCTCGTCCGGAGCGCCCGAGGTCACGAGCGTCTCCACCTCTGCCCTCAGGTCCTCCCCAAGCTCGGTCTTCTCGCTCATCGGCTGACTCCTTCTCGGTAGCGAAACGTCCTCCGGCAATGATAACGCCGCCATGTTGATTCGTCCGGGGTGGCCCCTACCCGTAGACCCGTCCGATTCGCATCCCGGCGATCTCGTCAAGCTGTTACTACAACGTTACGGTTTGCCGCTATGAGGGGTGCATGCAAAACGTGAGAAAACACCGCTCAAGTGCACGAGAAAATCCCCCGTGCTAGACTGCGCGCACTTCCGAGTAGAAAGGGGAAAAGGGAGCAAAACCGCCGGATACAGCGGTAGAACGCTGCGCATGTAATCTCGTTAACAACGACCGGGGGATGGCCGGAGGAACGTTGACTTAGGGTAGGCTGGACGGACGCGAAGTCTGTTTTTGGGAAAGGAGAGAGGGTTGCGTAGGATCCAGATGACGGTAGACGGGAGCGCCCACGTCGCGGAGGTTGAGCCGAGGCTCCTGTTGCTCCATCACCTCAGGGAAAACCTAGGGATAGGGGGCGTGCATACGGGGTGCAACACCACAAGTTGCGGGGCTTGCACGGTCCACATCGACGGTGAGTCGGTCAAGTCTTGTACGGTCCTGGCGGTACAGGCGGACGGGCACGAGGTCACAACGGTCCGGGGTATCATGGACAATGGGCTCTGGCACCCGATGCAGCAGGCTTTTCACGAGGCGCACGGGCTCCAGTGCGGGTACTGCACGCCCGGCATGATCATGGCCTCCATAAGCCTCCTCAAAGAGAAGCCAAACGCATCGGAGGAGGAGATCCGGGAGGGCCTCGAAGGCAACCTCTGTCGCTGCACGGGCTACGAGAACATCGTGAAGGCCGTCCAGCTCGTGCAGCAGCACTCGAACGGGCAGTCCACGGCACAGCCGACCGCGGCTTCCTAGAGGAGGAGCGCAAGTGACCGAAGCACCGGAGAAGTTCGTCGGAGGCGGCGTACCGCGCAAGGAAGACCCGGCCCTGGTAACGGGGCGGGCCAACTGGACCGACAACATCAAGTTGCCTGGGATGCTCCACGCGACCATGCTCAGGAGCCCCTACGCCCACGCGAAGATCACCAGCATAGACGCCTCAGCGGCCAAAGAACAGCCTGGTGTCATCGAGGTCTTCACGGGCGAAGACCTCGCGGCCGAGTACCACAAGAACCCGCAGGCGAACCCCGCCGCCGTCACCGGCTACGACCTGAGCATGCATGAGCGCTCGCAGGGGGAGACCAGCGTCACCGACACCGCCGACAACACGGACGGGCAGCCAGTAGACGAGAAGACGCGGACCTTCGTGGCCTGGATCGTCCACGACGACCTCAAGGTCCCACACCACGACCCCGTCGCGCGCGACGAGGTCAACTTCGCCGGGGACATAGTCGCTGTCGTGGTCGCGACCGACCGCTACAAGGCCCAAGACGCCTTGGAATTCATCGAGGTGGATTACGAGCCCCTCGACGTTGTGACGGACCTCGTAGAGGCAGTGGCGAGCGGCTCGCCTTTGGTCCACGAAGAATTCGGGACTAACGAAGCGTACACCTGGGATCTCGCCACCGGGGACGTGGACGAGGCCTTCAGGGAGGCGGACGTGACTGTAAAGGGCCGGTACTTGCAGCCGCGCCTGATCCCTAACGCCATAGAGACGCGGGGCGTGGTCGCGAACCCCGATCCCGTACATCGTGGGTTCACGGTGTACACCTCGACGCAGGTGCCCCACATCGCCAAGGCCGTGCTCTCCGAGTACTGCGGTGTACCCGAGCAGCGCCTCAGGATAGTGGCACCGGACGTAGGCGGGGGCTTTGGCTCCAAGCTCAACGTCTACTCGGAAGAGGTCATCGCCATCATCCTGGCGCGAAAGCTCGGCGTCCCGATCAAGTGGATCGAGGATCGCTCCGAGAACTATCTGGCGACCATCCACGGCCGCGGTCAGGTTCAGGACATCGAGGTGGCAGCCGACTCCCAGGGCAAGATCCTCGGCATGAAGGTCAAGCTTCTCGCCGACATGGGCGCGTACCTCCAGATCAATACCCCCGGCATCCCGCTGCTCGGCGCCTTTATGTACCCGGGCATCTACACCTTCGAGAACTACAGCTTCTCGTGCACCGGTGTCTTCACCAACAAGACCCCGACCGACGCCTACCGCGGCGCGGGCCGCCCCGAGGCCGCCTACGCCGTCGAGCGGATCATGGACATGCTTGCCCTCGAGATGAGGCTCGACCCGGCGGAGGTGCGTCGGCGCAACTTCTACGAGCCGTTCGACGAGCCCGTCACGACGCCGGCGGGCATCCAGTACGACTCCGGCAACTACCAGCAGACGCTCGAGCGGGTCTTAGAGCTCGCCGATTACGAGGGCCTGCGCGCCGAGCAGCAGCGGCGGCGCGAGTCGGGGGATACGATGCAACTCGGCATCGGGTTCTCCACCTACACCGAGATCTGCGGCCTCGCCCCCTCCCAAGTGCTCGCCTCCCTCGGGGCCGGCGGCGCCGGCTGGGAGATGGCCAAGGTCCAGATGCTAGCCTCGGGCAAGGTCGAGGTAGTCACCGGCACCACGCCCCACGGCCAGGGTCACGTAACCAGCTGGTCCCAGATCGCCGCCGACGCTCTAGGCGTGGACGTGCACGACGTCGAGGTCCACCACGGCGACACTGCCATCGCGCCTTACGGCCGCGACACCTACGGCTCTAGGAGCCTGCCGGTCGGTGGGGTGGCGGTGCACCTGGCGTCCCAGAAGGTCGTGGAGAAGGCC
>DASQVA010000230.1:0-44871 GCA_035641035.1 Rubrobacter sp.
TCGCCGATGGACGAGGACTCGTCCAGCGAACGAGCGATGACGTTGTCCTGGGCATTTGTCTCGTTACCGATCTTGAGCGTCCGCTCCGGGGCGGCGCGAAATACGGTGTTGCCGGCCACGAAGGACCGCTGCCCGAGGTACACGTTACCGTAGAGCTCCACGAGGGGATTTACGAAGCTGGTTCCGTAGACGGATTCGCCAGGCCTGATGATCGTAAGCTGCCCGCCGTCCTCCGCGCCACCGGGTGTCTCACCGCCGGCTCGGCCCAGCTGGCCGTCCTGACCCTGCTCGGCGGTGTATTCCAAGGAGTCGCCCTTCCCGCCCGTTTCGGACTGCTGCTGTGCGCCCTTCCCGCACCCGGCGAGCATCGCCGTTGCGCCCGCGACCAAAAAGATCAATAGCATCCTGCGAATCATCGATCCTCCTCGCGCACATATGACCACAAACTATGCAAGGTAGTTTACCCCGAACCTCACACGACCTTTTTATTGTCCATATCGGTAATCGGGCGGCGCAGTCGGTTACAGGCATTGAGTTTCATGTTATCCCCTGTGGGGTCTTTGAAGGTGCAGTCTGGCCTTGACCCCGGCCGAGGAGGAGGTGTCCTTGCCCAAAGAGTTGTCCAAGGATGTGAAGCGGTACGAGCCGTTATGGTCGATCCCGGAGTTCTTTAGGATGAAGTCCATCGCCCAGCAAGAGCGGGGTTCCGGTGCGGTCACGCCCTGGGGCGAAGGTGAGCGCGGGTGTGGGCTAGGGCGCCGGCCAGAGCCATGCCAGGCTAGTTGGCCTCGCCTGGCATGGTCGCGGGGTTGGAGCCAGCCTCCCTCTCGGGGCGGCGGCGCAGCGAGATGTGCAGCTCCTTCAGTTGCTCCTCGGTGACGGGTCCCGGTGCGTCCATCATCTCATCGCGGGCGGCCTGGGTCTTCGGGAAAGCCATCACCTCCCGGATGTTCGGCTGGTCTCTCAGGACCATGATCAGGCGATCCACGCCCGGCGCTATCCCGCCGTGGGGCGGTGCCCCGTACCGGAAGGCGGTGAGGATCGCGCCGAACCTCCTCTGCGCTTCCTCGGGGCCGATGCCTATGACGTCGAAGATCTTTTGCTGCAGCTCGGGCCGGTGGATCCTGATACTCCCCGAGGCAAGCTCCGTGCCGTTGGCGACGAGATCGTAGAGCTGACCGATGACTTTGAGCGGCTCGATATCCAGCAGCGGCACGTCCTCCTCGCGTGGCATGGTGAACATGTGGTGCATCGGCTCGATGCGCCCCTCATCCTCGTTCCACTCGAACATCGGGAAGTCCGTCACCCAGCACAGGCCAAGCACGTCCCGGTCGGCGAGCCCGAGTCGGTTGCTGAGGTGGAGCCTGAGACGGCTCAGGCTCTCGAAGACCACCGGGTCCTTGTCCGCGACGAAGAACAAGTAGTCTCCCTCGACCGGTCCGAACCTCTCGTGTAGGGCGCCTCGCTCCTCCCTCGAAAAGAACTTGACGATGGGGCCGTTCAGAGCACCCCCTTCGAGCTTGAGCCACGCCAGGCCCCTCGCGCCGCCGGTCGCGGCTACGGCGGCGAGCTCGTCGATCTCCCGGCGCGAGAGGCTCCCGAGCCCGCCCACCGCAATGCCGCGCACGGAGCCGCCCGCCTCGACAGCACCGCGGAAGACCTTGAACTCGCTGGTACGCGCAATCCCCGTGATGTCCTGGAGCTCCAGGCCGAAGCGAATGTCCGGCTTGTCCGTGCCGAAGCGGTCCATCGCCTCCGCGTAAGTAAGCCGAGGGAATGGGCTCTGGTGCAGCCTTTTCTCCGTCAGATCTTTGACGATCCTAGTGTAGAGGCCCTCGACGAGGTCCAGGATCTCGCCCTGGGTCGTGTAGCTCATCTCCAGGTCGAGCTGGGTGTGCTCGGGCTGCCGATCTCCGCGCTGATCTTCGTCTCGCAGGGCACGGGCAATCTGGAAGTAGCGCTCGAAGCCGGCGACCATCAAGAGCTGCTTGAACTGTTGGGGCGACTGGGGGAGCGCGTAGAACTGGCCCGGATACAGGCGGGCGGGGACCAGGTAGTCGCGGGCCCCCTCGGGGGTCGAGGCGGTCAGGAGCGGCGTCTCTATCTCCAAAAAGCCCCGCTCGTCGAGGTAGTCGCGCATGCGCTTCACGACCCTGTGGCGGAAGAGGATGGTATCGCTTATCCTTTCGCGACGGAGGTCGAGGTAACGGTACTTCAGGCGAAGTGTTTCGTCCACGGGCCTGTCGCGTTCGATCTCGAACGGGGGGGTCTCAGAGGGGTTCAGAACCCAGAGGTCAGTCGCCTCAACCTCGACCGCGCCTGTCGGTAGGTCGGGGTTCTCGTTGCCCTCCGGGCGGCATACCACCTCGCCTTCAATGGAGATGGACCACTCGGGCCTCAGTTGTCCGGCGGTGGAGAAGGCCTCCGCCCTTTCAGGGTGAAAGGTGACCTGGGCGATGCCCCAGCGGTCGCGGAGGTCGATGAAGGTCAGACCCCCGTGATCCCTCCTGCGGTGGACCCAGCCTGCGAGCCTCACCCTCTCTCCGACGTTCTCCTTGCGAAGCTCGCCGGCGCTGTGCGTTCTGTACGGGTTGCCCTGATCCTGACGATGCAACGTGGTTCTCCTCCTGCGAGCTAGCGAGCCCGTTCTTGGGCGGGTACGAAGTTCACGAATGGTAGCCGAAAACATTGCGTGATGAGGCCCGGCAGGTGTCCGGGCGGGCGTCCGGGCGGCGCGTTGCGGTGTTTTGACGACCGTGCTAAGTTAGCGCAGATCCGGCCCGAGACCCGAACGACCATGCCGGAGCTTCGGAAAGCTGCAGGGGAGAGGTCTATCCGCGGGAACGGTCAGGGAGGATTGCCTGCGAGGTTCGGGCTGCTCGTGGTCCTACTCCTCTGTTGTGTGGCCCTCTTCGCAGGGTGCGGCGGCGCAGAGGACGAGACCCGGGTCCCGAGCGCCAAGAGCCCCGCGACGCCGACCGTCGTCCAACCTCCGGACGATATACGGGGGGGGGTGCCGGTCGGGGTCGGGCAGGCCGAGACCACGGGGGACGTGCCCTTCACCCTCAACACCGAGCAGCCGGTCCCGCCCAACTTCACGGAGGCGTACGGGCGGGGGGCCAGGATCGTGGTCCAGTTCTACAAGCTGGACAAGGATTCCCCTTCTTACCCGGTGGGGATCTCGGTGGACCGGCAGGTGCGCGACTCCGTGGAGAGACTAGCTCCCCAATACCCGACGATCGAGTTCTTTAGCTACGATATCTCCGACCCCGGGCCGGTGGACGCCGGGCGGGAACTGCAGCCCGACGAGTACGGCACGCTCCCTGCGCAGCTGGGGGTCGGGATTACGCCGTTCGTCGCGATGATGGCGCCGAGTGGCGACGCGTATGCGATCACGAACTTGTTCCAGGGCTACGTGCCCGGGCCGGTCCTGAGTCAGGCGCTCTTCGACCTCGCCGCGGTGGAAGTCGAGGACAATACGAGCGAGCTGGCCGTTGAGCTGGAGCAGGTCGCGACCACTGAAGGTGGCGGCATCGAGTTCTTCGGCGTGCGCAACCGCAGTGAGCGTTCCGTGAACCTCCAGGGCTTCACCCTGAGGGTCCTCGACCCCGAGACTGCGGAGGTGACGCCCGGCGCGCCGGGCGTCACCATTAACACCAACATAGAGGTCAAACCTGGACAGAGCGTCTCCGTCGGCCGTGTGCCGGACCTCGTGGACGACGAAGGAGAGGCCGTCGCCGGAACCTTCGAGGGCGGCACGGCGCTCGAGCTCGCCCCGGGGGACCAGGTCGCCCTCCTGGATCCCGGGGGTGCCGTCGCGTCCACGATCACCGTCTGATCCCTGTGAACCCCTTAGACGCCTGAAATTTTGGCCCTGTAGGATAAACTAGATGTGCCATGGCACACCCCGTATACCTGGACAACGCCGCAACGACGCCGCTGGACCCGAGGGTGCTCGAGGCCATGCTCCCACACATGGGCGTACGCCGCGGCAACCCATCTTCGCTGCATGCGCTGGGGGTCACCGCCCGCGAAGCGGTAGAAGGGGCCCGTGATTTGGTCGCGGCTCTCGTTGGGGCCTCTCCGGGGGAGATCGTGTTTACCAGCGGAGGGACCGAGGCCAACAACCTCGCGATCCTCGGGCTCGCCCGCGCCGCCCACAACGGGAAACGCCACGCGGTCGTCTCCCGCGTGGAGCACGCCGCGGTGCGCGAGGCCGCCCGGCGCCTCGAATCCGAGGGTTTCGAGGTAACTCCCGTCGAGGTAGACGAAGACGGTCTCGTGAACCCGGCGGCCCTCGCCGCCGCCCTGCGGCCTGACACGGCGCTGGCTGCGGTGATGTGGGCGAACAACGAGGTCGGAACCGTCGAGCCCGTCCGGGAGCTGGCGGACATCTGCGCGGAGAGGGAGGTCCCGTTCCATACGGATGCTGTCCAGGCGGCCGGAAGGGTACCGCTGGACGCTGGGAGGGTGCCCATCGTGACGCTCGCCCTCTCAGGGCACAAGCTCTACGGGCCGCAGGGCATCGGCGCCCTGTACGTGCGCGAGGGCGTGCCCATCGAGCCCACCTCCTACGGCGGAGGGCAGGAACGCGGACTTAGAAGTGGCACTCAGAACGTCGCAGGGATCGTCGGTTTAGGCGCCGCGGCTCGGCTGGCGCGCGAAGAGCTCGACGAGCGAGTCGCGCACGAGAGGGGATTGCGCGACGCTATCATCGCGGGGGTCGCCGGGATACCGGACGTGCGGTTGAACGGGCACCTCACGAGGCGCCTGTCGAATAACGTGCACCTCACGGTGGACGGCGTCGAGGCCGAGAGCCTCGTGCTGTTTTTGGACGCTCTCGGGTACGCTATTGGAAGTGGCTCGGCGTGTTCTTCAGGGGGGCACAAGGCTTCGCCCGTGTTGCTCGCCATGGGCAGGGACGAGCAGGAGGCGTTCTCGGTCGTCAGGATCACGATCGGCAAGGACAACACCGGCGGAGAGATAGAGGGCTTTCTGGAAGCATTTTCCGAGGCCGTCGCGCGGCTGCGGGAGCTGTCCCCGCTGTACGCGAAATAGAATTCAGCTCTCAGGATTCAGCCCTTAGGTTTCGACGATCAGCTCAAAGTCAGAGGCGGCACCAGAGAAGGAGATAACTCTAACCGTGAACTCGAGTCACACCACAGTAATCGTCGGGCGATCCACGCGCGCCTGGTTCTCGTTAACGATCTGAAAGCCGAGGCTTTATGCCTGATGCTTACAACCCCCGGGTGATAGAGCACCTCGTCCGGCCCCGAAACGCCGGCGAGATCCCCGACCCTTCCGGCCGGGGCGAGTCGGGCGATTCCGCCTGCGGCGACGTTGTCTGCTTCACGGTCGTCGTCTCAGAGAATCTCGTCGAGGAGGTCCGCTACCAAGCCTACGGCTGCGCCGCATGCGTGGCCGCGGGCTCCGCGCTGGCCGGGATGGTCGAAGGCAAGCAGCTCCTCGAGGCGGCGCGGGTCTCAAAGGCGGACCTCGAAGACACCCTTGGCGGATCGCTGCCGGCCGGCAAGACCCACGCGTTGACGCTGGTCCTCGACGCGCTGCACAAAGCCTTTGAGGACCACCTGAATCGCGGGACCGGCGAGGTGCTCGTCGAGGGTTACGGTGGCCCCGGCAAAGACGGTGGCGGCGGCGTTGTGGTGGCGATGAGCGGCGGGGTGGACTCGGCGGTTACGGCGTTGCTCTTGAAGGAGGCGGGCCACGACGTGGCGGCGGTGACCTTCCGCCTCCACGACGGTGAGAAGGGTAGCCGGTCTTGCTGCTCGCCAGACACGGTACTGTTCGCTCGGGATACCGCCCACCGTATGGGTCTGCCGCACTTCACTCTCAACCTCAAGGATCTTTTCCACCGGCGCGTGATGCAGGATTTCGTTGGCTCCTACAAGAAGGGTCGAACGCCCAACCCATGCGTCGCGTGCAACGCCCACGTCAAGTTCCACGCGGCGGCCGCCCTCGCGGACGAGCTCGGCTTCCGCCACGTCGCGACCGGCCACTACGCCCGGGTGGCGGAGGGCCCGACGCTCGCCCGTCCCGTGGACGAGACCAAGGACCAGACTTACGTTCTGTGGCCCGTGCCGAAGGATCTCCTGGCGCGCACGGTTTTACCGTTAGGTGAGTACCGCAAGACGGAGGTGCGCGGCATCGCCGAGGAGCGCGGCCTCGCCGTCGCCTACACCCCTGAGAGCCAGGACATCTGCTTTATCCCAGACGGAGATTACCGCCGGTTCGTCCGCAAGAGCGTAGCCGCAGAGCCCGGCGCCGTCGTGGACCGGGAGGGCGGGGTGCTCGGGCGCCACGCGGGTGTGGTGGACTTTACCGTCGGCCAGCGGCGTGGTATAGGCGTCTCGGCGCCGACACCCCTCTACGTGACGGAGGTGCGCCCCAGTACGGGGCAGGTCGTCGTTGGGAAAAAGAAGGACCTGGAGGTGCGCGAGGTGCGGGTTCGAGGGATGAACTGGTTCCTGGGGCCCAACGAGGCCCGCTCTGTGCAGGTTCGCTACAACGGCTCCCCGGTGGCGTGCGCTGTCGAGGAGGGTGAGAGCGGCGAGTGGGTGGCGCGGCTCGCGGAGCCGGTGATGGGCGTCGCACCGGGGCAGTCGGCTGTCTTCTACGCGGGTGACGGGGAGCGGGTCGTCGGAGGTGGTATCGTGGCGCACAGAATCTCCTAGCGCCGTGCGCCTCGCGGGCATTCGCAGTTATAATGCGGGTTCCCGGCTACGCGGTATGGAGGTGCGGTAAGGTTTGGACTTTTTCGTGGAGTTGATGAAGGGAGTACTGTACGCGGGGATAGCGGTCGCGTTTTTCGTGCTTGCGTGGATGCTCCTCCGGCTGGCGAGGATCTTCTCTACCACCGAGAAGACTATAAAGGACGTCTCTGAGCAGGTGGTGCCCCTGCTCGGCAAGACGCACGTGACGGTGGACAACATAAACAGTCAGCTCTCGCAGCTCGACGAGGCGGTGGGAGACGTGGCGGGGATGACGGGCGAGCTCGATCAGACGACCACCGTCATCACTAGGGGTGTCAGGGGCGGGGTGATCAAGGTCTCCTCCGCGACGGCCGGGCTCTCGCGGGGTATAAGCACGTTTCTGGGTGGCGAGAAGCGCCCGGAGAAGGAGGGGAGCTAGTGCCGGGTTGGGGACGGGTCGTGGCGGGGGTCGTGCTCGGGGTGGCCGGCACGGTCTACGCGACGAACAAGGAGGTCCGCAAGAACCTCCCCAAAGCGGCTCGCGATCTCCCGGAGAACGTCCGCCGCCGCTACCAGAACGCCGTCTCCGCTGCCCGCGAGGCGTCGGAACGGCGACGCGAGGAGATTCTGCGGGACCTCGAATCACACAGTGGCGCCAACCACGCCGCCCGCGGAGTCAGGCCCGATCCTGACGCGGAACCCGCGCCGCAAGAGCCCGTATCACCCGTCGAGTCGACATTGGAGAACCCTGAATAAAGCCGAGGAGGAGACCTTGATTACGCATCACTCTCGGGAGTACGCCTATCTCAGAGTTCCGCCTGCGGATGAGCTGCGATCCTGCGTGGGCCTGGTGCTGGCCGGGATGGCGGCACGGGCTAGGATCGGGGTTGGCGGTCTGGAGGAGGCCATAGAGATCCTGGAGAGCGCCCAGTCGAGCGACGCGTTGACCCATTTTCGCTTCTCGCTCGAGAACGGCGGCGTCGTCGCCGAGGTGGCGGAGCCCGCCGAAGATGACGGCGCCGCGTTGCGCTGGCGGACCGTGGTAGAGCTGGTTTCGTGAGCCGACGCTACCGGCGGCCGGACAAGGCCCGCACTCGGCGCCTGCTCGTGCGTTACCACAAGTACGGCGACCGGGGCGCCCGCGAGCGGGTCATACAGGAGCAGCTTCCCCTCGCCGAGTTCCTGGCCCGCAAGTTCGCCGGGCGCGGCGAGCCGGTGGACGACCTAGTGCAGGTGGCGTCCGTCGGGCTCATAAAAGCGGTCGACCGCTTCGACCTGGACCGCCAGATCGAGTTCTCCACCTACGCGACGCCCAACATCCTCGGTGAGATCAAACGTTACTTTCGCGACAAGGGTTGGGCGATGCGCGTCCCGCGCGGGCTGCAGGAGCTCAGGCAGTCGGCGAAGGAGGTCATCCGGGACGAGACCGTGAAGACCGGGCGCTCCCCCTCCCTGCAGGAGCTCGCCCAGACCCTGGACGCCGACGTCGAGGGGGTAGCCGAGGCCCTGACCCTGGGTAGGGCGTATAACACCGCGAGCCTTAACGCGCCCGTCAGCCACGACGAGCCTGACGGGGACACCATTATGGACCTTCAGGCCGACGACAACGTGCCGATAGAGGGCTTGGAGGAGAAGATCCTGCTGCAGGAGGCCATCGGCGGCCTCAAAGACCAGCAGCAACAGATCCTTAAGCTCCGCTTCAACGAGGGCAAGACGCAGACCGAGATCGCCGACCACATCGGCGTCAGCCAGATGCACGTCTCGCGGCTCCTCAGGCGCGCTCTCGAGGACCTGCGCGGGGAGCTCGAAGAGATGGAAAACAAGCACTAGGAACGTACAATACCGGTATGGAGCGCATGAAGAGCAGCGAGATACGACGCCGGTTCCTGGACTTTTTCGCCGAAAGGGCTCACCGGCTCTACCCAAGCGCATCCCTGATACCCCACGACGACCCGACCGTCCTCTTGACCACGGGCGGGGTCCAGCAGTTCATCCCGTACTTTCTCGGCCACGATAGTCTCCCGTCCCCGCGGGCGATGAGTGCCCAAAAGTGCTTCCGTACCCCGGACATAGAGGCCGTCGGCGACTGGCATCACCTCACCTTTTTCGAGATGCTCGGCAATTTTTCCTTTGGGGACTACTTCAAGAAGGAAGCTATCGGGTGGGCCTGGGACTTCCTCACCGAGGAGCTCGGCCTCCCTCCCGAGCGGCTGTGGATCACGATCTTTGAGGGCGACGAGGACGCCCCGGAGGACCTCGAAGCTAAGCAGTTCTGGATCGGTGTCGGCGTGCCGGAGCACAAGATCTTGGGGCTCCCCAAGAGCGAGAACTGGTGGGGGCCCCCGGGGGAAACCGGTCCCTGTGGTCCCTGCTCGGAGATCTACTACGACTATGGCGAGGAGGCCGGGCTCGGCGACCCGCTCGACGACCCGAAGTACGGTCCCGGCGGCGACGAGGGCGACGCGCGTTTCCTTGAGATATGGAACCTGGTCTTCAACCAGTACGAGCAGCTGAAGAACAAATCGTTCGTTCCCCTTAGCAAGACCGGCATCGACACAGGCCTCGGCCTGGAGCGTACTACGGCCGTCGTCCAGGGCGTCCGCTACGTCTACGACACCGACCTATACGCTCCACTCTTCGAGAAGATAAGAGAGTACACTGGTGTCTCCCTCGGCGACGCGCAGCCCACGGACCGCGCCCTGCGCATCGTCGCGGACCACGCTCGCGGTATGGCTTTCCTCATAGCCGACGGCGTCCGTCCTGGCAACCAGCGCCGCGAGTACGTACTTCGACGCATAATACGCCGGGCGATGTTGCAGGCATACGCCCGGCTCAGCATGAGGCCGGGTCAGCTGGCCGGTGTGGCAGGAGTCGTGGTGGACTACATGGGGGACTTCTACGGGGAGTTGCGGGCGGCGCGGGAGGAGATAAGCCGCGTGGTCACGGAGGAGGCTGCCAGGTTCGTCGAGATCTACGACTCCGGGATGTTGTTATTGGAGACGGAGATCGGGCGGATGCAGGGCGGCAACTTCCCGGGAGACGTCGCTTTCGCACTGCACGACACCCACGGCTTCCCGGTTGAGGTAACGCGGGAGGTGCTAGCTGAGAGGGGCATCTCTCTGGATGAGGCTGGCTTTGAGGCCGCGATGAATTTGCAGCGGGAGCGCGCGCGGTCTGCGACGCAGGGCTACGAGCGGGTGGTGGCGGCGTTTCGGGACCGGGAGATAAGGAGTCGGTTCGTCGGCTACGAGCGCGAGCAGGTCGAGACGACCGTGGTTGCCGTCGAGCCCGTGCCGGACACCGAGGGGGAGATGTTCGTGGTGCTGGCCGAGAACCCGTTCTACGCGACGGGTGGCGGTCAGGTGGCCGATGAGGGTTGGATCAGCTCAGAGCGCGGCCAGCTTGTGGTCTTCGACTCGACCCCTGCCGGTGACTATCAGGTCCTGCGGGCGCGGGTCGAGCGTGATGGGTTCGAGGCCGGCGACGCTGTGACGGCCTCCATAAACCGGGTGCGCCGCCAACAGATAGAGGCCAACCACACCGCCACGCACATCTTGCACTGGGCGCTCAGGGCCGTGCTCGGCCAGGACGTTGTGCAGGCCGGAAGCTACGTCGGTCCCGACCGGCTCCGCTTCGACTACCGCTATGGTGGTAGGGTCACCGAGGACGATCTTCGGCGCATCCAGGAGCTCTGCCTGCTCAAGATCACTGAGAATCAGCCCGTGCGCTGGTACACGACGACGCTGGAGGAGGCCCGCAATCTTGGGGCGATCATGCTTTTCGGAGAGAAGTACAGCGACCTCGTGCGGGTGGTCGAGGTCGACGGCTTCTCGCGCGAGCTCTGCGGCGGCACGCACGTACGAGGATCGGCGGAGGTCGGGGCCTTCAAAGTGCTCTCCAATAGAAAACACGGGGCCGACCTCTTCCGCATCGAGGTCATAACCGGTCGCGAGGCACTTTACTACCTGATCGGTGCTACAGAGAAGGCCGAGGAAGTCTCGGAGTCCTTGAAGGTAGACATCGACCGACTTACGGAGGCCGTGGGCACGCTGCGCCAGGAAGTCGGAGAGGCCCGCGAGGCCGCCCGCGAGCGTACGCTCAAGCAGGGTCTCAGAGAGGTGGGCTCCCTCCTCGAGAGCGCCGAGCGGATAAACGGCACGCGGGTCGTCACCGGTCAGGTGGTGGCGGCGGACGTTCGCGGGCTCCGGGAGATCTCCGACGACGTGAAAAACCGGCTTGGCGGGCCTTCTGCGGTCGTGCTCGCGGCGGCGCTAGACGGCAAGGCTGTCCTCGTGGCCAACCTCCACCCCGAGGTCTCGCAGAAGATCGCGGCCGGGGATATCGTGAGGGAGGTCTCTGGCGTACTCGGGGGCGGCGGAGGGGGAGGGGCCACCATGGCGCAGGCCGGGGGCGGCAACCTGGAAGCCATCCCCGAGGCCCTGGCTATGGTACGCGAGATCCTCGACCGCCGGCTCGCCGGCTCAGAGTAAACTCTGCCGCTCTCCGAGCCTGTCCCCGGGCGGGTCGCCGCGCTCGACCTTGGCGAGGTGCGCACCGGCGTGGCCGTCTCTGATCCCAGCCGCGTCCTCGCCAGCCCCCACGCCGTCGTGCCTACCGGAGAACTCTCCCGACACCTGCGCCGGCTAATCTACAAAGAAGGCGTCTTGGAGTTCGTCGTAGGGGTGCCTAAGACTCTCGGCGGGCAGGTCGGTTTCCAGGCCCGCAAGGTTTTGGATACACTGGACGGCCTGAGGGAAGAGTTCCCCGGCGTGAGGTTCGTAGAGTGGGACGAGCGGCTCACCACCCGCATGGCCGTCGCTAGCAGCCGCGCCAGAAGGGGCAGCAAGAGAAAGCGGGGGGCGGCAATGCGCGTGGACGACCTGGCGGCTGCCCACCTGCTGCGGGAGTACTTGGAGACGAGGGAGGACCGTTGAGGCGCCACCAAAAGGGCAAACGACGAGACACAGAGGACCTCGAAACCCGACTCGCCGCGCTGCAGCGCTCCAACCCTAAGAAGACTCGCCGGCGTGGGAGCGTCGGGCCCACCGTGTTCGCCCTGATGGTCCTGGTGGCCGCCCTTGGGGCCGCATACCTCGTATACACCGCCACCACCGGCGCGCGAGCAGATCAGTCGCCCGACGGGACGGCGGCGGTGGAAGTGGTAAAGGGCGACACGCTCTCCGACGTGGCGGCCAAGCTCGAGGAGGCCGGGGTGATAGAGAACGCTTTCGTCTTCAAGGTGCAGGCCCGCATCGAGGGCTACGGGACGGAGATAAGGACCGGGCGCTACACCTTCGGATCCGGACAGGACAGCGGTAAGATCCTCGAGAAGCTGACCACGGGAGTCGCCACCCCCACGGTCGCGGTCACCATACCCGAGGGCCTGACCCTCGGGGAGACCGCCCGCACCGTTGCCGTCGGCACCGACGTTACCGTGGCGAGATTCGACAGGGCCGCGCGGGAGACCGACTATGGCTACGCGTTTCTGGAGGACCCGGCCATAGAGACCACGGAAGGGTATCTGTTCCCGAAGAGGTACGACTTTGAGAAGGGTGTCACCGCCGCGCAGGTAGTGGACCGGCTCCTGAGACAGTACCTGTTGGAGACCGAGAGCCTGGACATCGCCGGCGCCAAAGAGCGCCACGGCCTCACAGAGCACGAGCTGGTGACCGTGGCATCTCTGATCGAGAAGGAGTCGGCAAACGCCGCGGAGAGGCCGGTGATAGCGTCGGTGATCTACAATCGCCTGCGCCGGGACATGCCGCTCCAGATAGACGCCACCATCCAGTATGCACTCGCGAGATCCAAGGAGAGCCTCTCGCTCGCCGACCTAAAGATAGACTCCCCGTACAATACCTACGAGAACCCGGGGTTACCCCCCGGTCCCATATGCAGCCCGAGCCACCAGTCACTCGAAGCCGCGATCAACCCCAAGCAGACAGACTATCTCTACTACGTGCTAAAGAACAACGACCGTGAGCACTTTTTCACCAACGACTACGACGCGTTCCTGCGAGAGAAAGCAGGGGCCGGGCGATAGACGGCGTCGTGGACTGTAAGATGCGACTGACCGGGGAGACGCGGTTGCTCGGGGTGATAGGACACCCGATCGCCCATAGCCTGAGCCCGCAGATGCACAATGCTTCCTTCGCTGTCACGGGCCTCGACTACGTCTACGTCCCGCTGAGGGTTCGATCGGATAGGCTGCCCACCGCCGTCGCTGGTCTCGCGACGCTCGGCTTCCGCGGATTCAACGTTACCATGCCGCATAAAGTTGCGATCCTGCCCCTGCTCGACGACGTGGACGCGGCGGCCGGGATCTCGGGGGCAGTCAACACGGTGGTCGTCGAGGGGGATCGGCTGCTAGGGATCAACACCGATGGCCCGGGCTTCCTTGAGGCCTGTGAGGAGTCGGGGATCGTCTTCGGTGGCGCGAGCGTGCTCGTGGTCGGCCCCTGCCCCGAGCGCGGCGGCGATCGCCACCGCCGCGCTCGGGGCAGGGGCCGACCACCTGAGCCTGCTCAACCGGAGCGGGTGGCGCGCCGAGGGGTTGGGGCGGCGGCTGGGGCAGGCCTACCCGAAGGTGAAGATCTCTGTATTCAGGCCGGACGAGGTGGAAAAAGCGACCCAGGGAGCTGACGTGATCGTGAATGCGACGTATCTGGGGATGAAGGACGACGACCCGCCGGTGCCGCCGGGCTGCCTCGCCGAAGGCATGGCGGTCTGTGACGCGGTCTACAGGAGCGGCGTCGAGACCAGGCTAATGCGGCTGGCGAGGGGGCGCGGCCTGCCTGCGGTCGCGGGCGAGCGGATGCTGCTCTACCAGGGGGTTCAAGCCCAGAGGCTTTGGACGGGAAGGGAACCTGACGTGGAGGCCATGAGCTGGGTTCTCTCCTAAGTAGAATCCTGCGAGGTTGATTTCCCCGTTTGGCGCCTCCCCGGTCAAAGAAGGTGGCTGCTAGGTAGATGCTCCCCCGGCGGAGCGCTCGGGGCGATGTCGGCTCTCGGTCGGCCACGAATCTATCTTAGGGGCTTGTCGACGGCCGCGCGGAAACGTGTCTCAGTCCACTGAAGTCTTGAGATAGGCCAGTCCCAGATCCATCTTGAAGACCCAACGTTCCTCGGCTCGGGGCGGAACACCACCTCGCCCACGGCCTGCCGCGAGGGGTTTGGCGCCTATGCCCAGGTGATCACCTTGTACCTGCCGACGTTCCGGAGCTTCAAGCTCGTCGAATAGTGGGCTGCTTTGCGCCACTCGGCGGAGTTTTCGGCGCACACAACTCCGGTTGCAAACGCAGAACACACCACGGGCGCCTTGCAAATGTTGGCTTTCTCGTAGATGATCTTCTGGCCTGGGAGGCGCGGCGGTAGGGCGTTGCCCTCAGGAGACGCTTGCGGGCCGCGCGAACCTCTTCAACGGGGTAGGCGCGGCGAACGTCGGGCGGTGACGCCGCGCCCGGGGGCCGCGCGCCGCGACGTAGAAACTGTACTAACGCCGACCACACGGGGGGCTGACATAGACGGACGGGTAAGAAACGAGGCTTGGACCGCAAGGACCACGCGGCGGGGGTTTCTCCGGGTCGCGGCCGGGGGCGCCGCCTGGGTTGCCCTGGGCGGCACGCTCGGGACTACGATGGGCTGCGAACCGTCCACCCTCACCCGCGCCTCGGCCTCGACGACCCCGCCCGAGCAGGCCTGGGCCTTCCGAAGCCGCCCCGACCTGAAGCCTCCCGGCATCAGGGTGACCACCCAGGCCCACGACACGGCCCCCGGCTACGTCTTTTGCGCCCCTAAAAACGGTCCTGGGGAGGCAGGACCGGGTCAGGACGGCTGCCTGATCCTGGACAACACGGGCCAGCCGGTGTGGTTTCGTCCCGTGGGCAGCGAGGCCATGGACGTGATGGACTTCAAGCTCCAAAGCTACCGGGGCGAGCCGGTACTCACCTGGTGGGAAGGCGTGCACACCGGATACGGGCAAGGGCAGTACGTAATGATGGACGACTCTTACAGGGAGGTGGGCAGAGTGCGGGCCGCCAACGGCTTGCAAGGTGACCACCACGAGTTCCTCATAAGCCCCCAGGATACCGCCCTGTTTACGATTTATCACAAGGTGCCCATGGACCTTTCCTCCTTCGGAGGGGCGACGGACGCTACGGTGCTGGACGGGATCGTCCAAGAGGTGGACGTAGAGACGGGAGAGGTGCTCTTCGAGTGGCACAGCCTGGAGCACGTGAGCCTCAACGAGTCCTACAGCGACCCGCCGGAGAACCCCGAGTACGCCCACGACTATTTCCACATCAACTCCATAGATGTGGATACCGACGACAACCTCCTCGTCTCCGCCCGCAGGACTTCTACCGTCTACAAGATCGATCGGCAAAGCGGCGATGTGATCTGGCGCCTGGGTGGCAAGAAGAGCGACTTCGGGATGGGCCCCGCCACCCGTACAGCCTTCCAGCACGACGCCCGCCGCCAACCTGAAGGTACCATCACCATCTTCGACAACCGCAACGTGAACACAGACGAGCAGTCGCGCGGCATCGTGGTTGAGCTAGACGAGAACGCCATGACCGCCGATCTGGTACGCGAGTACACTCACCCCGATAAGGTGCCCTCAGCCACCCAGGGCAACGTGCAGGTCCTGTCCAACGGCAACGTCTTCGTCGGCTGGGGAAGCGAGCCGGTCCTCTCGGAGTTCGGTCCCGGCGGGGAGCTGCTCTTCGACGCTAAGTTCCCTGTTGAGGGCGAGTCATACCGAGCCTTCCGCTTTCCGTGGACCGGACGGCCGCAAGACGAGCCCAGCGTGGCCGTTGAGACCGGAGCGGACGAGGAGGTTACGCTCTACGCCAGCTGGAACGGGGCGACGGAGGTGGCGGAGTGGGAGGTTTTGGCGGGGCCAGATCCGGAGGGGCTTGAGCCGGTGGGCTCGGCCCCGCGCAAGGGCTTTGAGACAGCCGTTAGGGTGAAGACGGGTGAATCGTACGCAGGCGTGCGGGCGAAGGACGCTTCCGGCACGACACTCGGTACCGCCAAGGCGGTCAAGTTGACCAAGGCTGGGCTTTCGGCCCAGAGATCCGGGAAAGGTTGGATAAGTACTTAGTGAGCATCTCCGGCTGGCGGCTCATCCCGTAGGGTCATGCGATGCCCTATGAGACAGAGCAGGCCCCGACCTGGACGCGTGCGCCGCGGGCCGTCGGAGGACCGTCTCTGGCGGTTTATGGGCCGGGTGCGGTGAGCAAGAGGGAGCGAGCGCTCCGCCAGGTCGGGCGCTACGCCAAGTGGCAGGATAGTGGGTAAGGCTTGGAACCGGTTCCGGCCTTTCGAAGCCGGCGTCGCTCTCTTGGGGGCGGTGGCCTTCGCGGTGATCGGGCCCCTCCGGGATGCTTTCGCGACGTTGCCGGGCGTCATGCTGCTCGCGGTTCTGATCCTGTTTCTGGCGCCGGGGACGCTGTTGACGCGCTGGTTTTTACGCGAGCACTTTTGCGGGGTCGCCCTGCTGCCGGCGGCGTTCGTGATCAGCACGGGCGGCTTCGCCCTGTTGGGCGTGCCCATGCTGGTGCTGCAGAGTACCTTGGAGGCCTACCTTCGGATCTCGGGCGCGGTGGTCGCCGCCTCCGTGTTGGCCGCTGCCCTTTCGGCATTGCTGTGGCCTCGGCCGCACGTCGTGGGAACCGGCCCTGCCGCTGGCGACCGCGGGGGGGTGCTGTGGCTCCCATTTCTCACACTTGTGGCGGCGCTGACCTACATCACCCGGATCACCGCGCCCAGCTCCTTCGGGGATATCTGGATCTACTTGTCGTGGGTACGAGAATACCTGAGCGGGGGGGAACTGGCCTTCGAGGAGCCCTTTTTTGGGGGCGACGTCGGGATCTCCCGGGTCAGAATAAACGGCTGGCTCCTAGAACAGGCTGCCGCCTCGAGGGCCTCGGGGGTAGACCCAGTGGACCTGGTGTACTCGTACCTGAACCCAACGCTCGCGGTCGTCTCCCTCCTGGCCTTCTACGCGCTGGCGCGCGTGCTCTTCGAAAGCGAGAAGGTGGCACTGTTCTGCGGGTGCCTATACTCGCTTTTCCTGCTGATCCACGTCAGCCAGTCGCGCCTTACCCTAGGTGGCGAGTTCATCCAGCGCCTGGCCGAGGACAAGCTGGCCGCCAAGTTTCTCTTTATGCCCCTGGCCCTCGCCTTCGCGGTCGTCTTTCTCAGGGGCGGGGGTTGGAGGTACTTCTGGTGCTTCGCCTTCTCGTGTTGGGCCGTCATGGCCGTACACCCGATAGGTCTCGCGATAATTGGGGTCTCCATGGCTGGGTTCGGAATTTTGCACCTCGCCGCCTACCCGCGCAGTCGCGAGGCGTGGACCAAGATTTCGGCGATGGGCCTCGCGGGACTCTTCGCCGTGGGAGTGCCGACCATCTTTGTTCTGGCCATCGCCGGCGAGCCCTTGACAGCCGTGCTGACTGACTCGGACATCAACTCTGGCGACCCGGACGTGCTACGCAACATGATCTTCGTGAGCCCGGAGAGGAACCGCATCTTCGAGCTGGCTGACGGTTCCTACATGATGCACCCCTCGCTGCTCCTCGACCCGATTGTGGTCGTCGCCTTTCTTCTAGGAATCCCGTTCTTGCTCTGGCGCGTGAAGGACAGCCTATCGGCGCAACTACTGCTGGGCGTGATGTACCTGACAGCCGTCGTGGTCTACGTGCCCACGATCACTACATTCCTGGGGGACCACGTCGTGCTCCCCGGCCAGATCTGGCGCCTCGCGTGGCCGATCCCGCTGGCGGCCTTGCTGGCGTTGGGCTGGCTCACGTGGGAGGTGACCGGTCGCGTCGCCTCCAGTCTCGGCAGGTTCGGCTCGGCTCAGCCCCTCACCCGTCCCCTCGCCCGGGCCTTGCCGCTCCTGGTGGTTGCCGCCCTGACGATAGGCGCTGTGCCGCCGACACGGGAGGGGCTCGAGTCCGTGCTGCAATACAAGGAGGACGTGCGCTTGTCGGGCTTTTATCCCGTGGATCCAATCTATCCCTGGTTCCGAGACGAGCTAGACTCGCCCCGAGTAGTCCTGGCCTCAGACCTTCTGAGCGCCCGGATCCCTGCCTACTCCTCCGATGCTAACGTAGTGAGCCGCAGAGGCAGCCTGCTTTTAAAGGTTTTGCCCAAACTTAAGCAGCGGGCGCCTGGGCGGATCGAGGTGCCGCAAGGCTCACTCGACGTGCAGAAATTCTTCCACGGAACCGACTTCCGGACCAGGATCGACATACTGCGTCGCCACGAGGTGGATTACGTGATGGTCCCTGCGGACTCTCAACTGGGCAGGTCACTAGACCAACGGATTGGCTTCGAACGTGTGAGAGAACCCAGCCCGAACCAGGACCTCTATGCCGTGGACCTCCAGAGTCTGGGCTGGCTCCAAGCCGCAGCGGGCCAGTCGCGGGTGCCACCCCGATAAACCGATGGCACAGGGGGGGCGACGGCCCCGGGACATCCGTCCCGATCCAGTAAGCCACAACGCTGGCGTGACGGGCGCCAGCTGCCAAGCTGCTCGGGCAGTGCGACGACAGCCCCGCGGCCCGCAGCGTCATCAGGCGCCCGGATAGACTGGGGGGCGTCCCCTTCGTCCGACGCTGCGGGGCCGGCCTTGTTCTGTAGAATGGGGCCCTCTGGACCAGACTCACGGAGGCAGCGCACTTGACGTTCTTCGGGCAACTCGGCGGTAGGGTGGTCGGTGCTCCCTCGATATTGGCGGCCAACTTCGCCGAGCTCGCGGAGGAGGTTCGTAGGGCGGCGAGGGGCGGAGCCGAGCTGATCCACTTCGACGTCATGGACAATCACTTCGTCCCGAATTTGACTGTGGGTCCGGCGGTGGCGGCCTCACTCTCAGCGGCCGTAGTTCTGCCCATAGACGCCCACCTCCAGGTGACGAATCCGGACAACCTCATCCCCTCGTTCATCGAGGCTGGGGTGGTCAGCATCTCCGTGCAGCCTGAGGTCGTCACCCACCTGCACCGGACGCTCGGCATGATCCGGGCCGGCGGCTGCGAGGCCGGCGTGGCCCTCAACCCAACGACCCCGCCGCAGTCTATCGAGTGGGCGCTCCCTTACATAGACTACGTAAACGTTATGAGCGTGAACCCCGGGTTTGGGGGACAGGCGTTCATCCCCGAGATGGCTGAGAAGGTCCGACGCCTGAAGGAGATGACCGACCTACCCGTCCAGGTGGACGGTGGCATCACCGTCGAGACCGCGCCGCTCATGGCCGAGGCCGGCGCCCAAATCCTCGTCGCCGGCTCCGCCGTGTTCAAGGGGGACCCCGCGACCGAGATGCGCAGGATCCTTGACGCCGCACTCGGTACCTCGTAGCAACTTGACAGACTCATCCGGACGCGCTTCAGCGTCGTACAGATGGCAGCAGCTTTGCTTGTTAGGGCTATAACTCTGTGGTAGTTTTGACCTGGTAACTTTCGGGGGCGGGTGAAATTCCTGCACCGGCGGTGAGCCCGGAGAGAGCGTTCTCTTCGGGGAGCCCGCGAGCCTCTGGGGATAGTCCAGCGGTTGAGCCGGTGAAAGGCCTCACAACGGCCTGTAATCCGGCGCCGACGGTAAGAGTCCGGATGGGAGAAAGGGAGAAGTGGTACGAGATTCTCTTATGGATCTCGCCCGCAGCCTTGCCGAGCGCGGGCGTTACACGGCGGCGCCGAACCCGCTCGTGGGAGCGGTCGTGTCACGCGGCGGCATCGTCGTAGGCGAGGGTTGGCACTCCAGGACCGGCGAAGACCACGCCGAAGTCGCCGCGCTCAGGGACGCTGGGGATACGGCGCGTGGGGCGACGATCTACGTTACCCTCGAACCCTGCAACCACCACGGCCGAACGCCGCCGTGCGTCGAGGCAATCTTGCGAGCGGGCGTCTCCCGCATCGTCGTCGGCGCGTTAGATCGGGATCCGAGGATGCGCGGAAAGAGCGTTGGCTTATTGCGTGAGGCCGGCGTCGAGGTCGAGGTGCTCGACGACCCGATTTTGGAGGCGCAGAACGAGCAGTTTTTCCATTACATGAGCACCGGACGGCCTTTCGTCCACGTCAAGCTCGCCGCCACCCTGGACGGTAAGATCGCCGCCGCCGGCGGCGACAGCCGGTGGGTGACCGGCGAGGAAGCCAGGCGCCGGGCACACGAACTGCGGGCCGAGGCCGGCGCCGTGCTCGTGGGGGCCGGCACTGCTCGCGCCGACGATCCCCTGCTAACCCCCCGCGATCTTTCCGAGAAGCCGCCGCGGATCACACGCGTCGTCCTAGATCCCTGCCTAACCATCAGCCCAAAGAGCCGGCTCGCCCTAAGCGCCGCCGAGGAACCCGTCGTGATCTTCGCCGGCCAGGACGCTCTCGACGCTCACCAGCAGGACCTGGAGACCCTGGGCGTCGAGGTCTTGGCCACGCCGCGTTGGGAGGAGGGCTTGGATCTAGACTATGTACTGAACACGCTAGCCCGGCGAGGGATACGGGGAATTCTTGTGGAGGGCGGTGGGGAGACGGCCACAGGCTTTGTCAGGCGGGGGTTGGCGGACAAGCTCACCATATTCTACGCGCCGAAGCTGATCGGTTCAGAGGGGGTACCAATGATCGGAGCGCTCAGGGCGACGAAGATGGTCGAGTCTTTGAGGTTCTCGGTCTCGGAGGTGGAGCGGTTCGGGGGGGACGTTGCCGTGACGCTCTACCCGGCGCCGGTCGCAAAGGAGGAGCGTGTTCACCGGGCTGGTTGAGGAAGTGGGCCGCGTCTCGCGCCTGGAGCAGGGTGAGATGTTGCGCCTGCGCATTGCCGCCCGCCGGGCTGCCGAGGGCACGCGCGAAGGCGACAGCGTCTCCGTGAACGGCGTGTGCCTTACGGTGGAGGAGAGGGACGGCCAGATCCTGACCTTCTACGCTATGCCGGAGACGCTGAGGCGCACAGCGCTGGGGGGCCTGGTCGAGGGTGGCGCGGTCAACCTGGAGCGGGCGATGGCCGCGGGGAGCAGGTTCGGGGGCCATATCGTGCAGGGTCACGTGGACGGTGTGGGAGAGGTGCTGGGCGTGCGGCCCGAGGGAGAGGCGGAGATTTGGGAATTTGGGGCACCGGAGGCGGTGCTCCGCTACGCCGTGGAGAAGGGGAGCGTCTGCGTCGACGGGATCAGCCTCACCCTGGTCTCAGTGACGGGGGAATCTTTCACCGTCTCGGTCCTGCCCCAGACCCGCACGAACACGAATCTCGCCGAGCTCGGCGAAGGGGACAGGGTGAACCTGGAGGCCGACGTAATAGGCAAGTACGTGGAGCGGCTGCTGGCGCCGCGGATAGAGAGATTTGCAACCACCGAGAGGAGCGTCGAAGATGCCGTTTAGTCCCATAGAGGAGATCCTGGAAGACATTAAGGCCGGCAAGATGGTCATAGTTTGCGACGACGAGGACCGTGAGAACGAGGGTGACCTCACGATGGCCGCCGAGCTGGTAACAGCGGAAGACATCAACTTTATGGCCTCTCACGGGCGGGGTCTGATCTGCTTGCCGATGGCCGGCGAGATCATCGATCGCCTTGACATACCGGAGATGGTCACCCACAACGCCTCCCGTATGGGCACCGCCTTCACGGCCTCCATCGAGGCGAAGGACGGCATCACCACCGGCATCTCCGCCGCCGACCGGGCCCACACCTGCCGGGTCGCCGTGGACGAGGGGACGGGCCCCGAGGACCTCGCCATGCCTGGCCACGTCTTCCCCTTGAGGGCGAAGGCTGGCGGCGTCCTGCAGCGCGCCGGGCAGACGGAGGCTGCCGTGGACCTCGCCCGCCTCGCCGGCCTCAAGCCGGCCGGCGTGATCTGCGAGATTATGAAAGAGGACGGTACGATGGCCCGCGTGCCCGACCTGGAGAAGTTCTCCAAAGAGCACGGCGTCAAGCTGGTGACGGTGGCGCAGATCATCGAGTACCGCCACGCTTATGAGACCCAGGTGACGTGCGCCGTCGAGACCAAACTGCCCACCCCCTTCGGCGAGTTCCGTCTGCGGGCCTACGAGAACGAGATCGATTACCTCACCCACGTCGCCCTGGTGATGGGCGAGCCTGAGGGTAAGGACGACGTGCTCGTGCGCGTCCACTCGGCCTGTCTGACCGGTGACGCCCTACACTCGTTGCGCTGCGACTGCGGCGAGCAGCTGGAGGCTGCGATGGAACGGGTCGCGGTCGAGGGCGAGGGCGTGATCGTTTACATGCAGCAGGAGGGACGAGGGATCGGCCTCCTGAACAAGATGAAGGCCTACCACCTCCAGGACGAGGGGATGGACACCGTTGAGGCCAACCAGAAGCTCGGTCTGGCCCCCGACCTCAGGGACTACGGCGTGGGCGCCCAAATCTTGAAAGATCTGGGCCTTAAGCGTATCCGGCTCCTAACCAACAACCTTACGAAGGTCGTCGGGCTTCGCGGCTTCGGGTTGGAGATCACGCAGCGCGTCCCGATCGAGATAGAGCCCAACGGCCACAACGAGCGCTACCTAAAGACCAAGCGCGAGAGACTCAATCACGTCTTCGAGAAGTTCTAGGGGCAGGCGTGGAGGGCACGAATGCCGCCAACCACATCGAGGGCAACCTCTCAGCCGCGGGGCGCTCCTTCGTGGTGGTCGCCTCCCGCTTCAACGACTTTATAGTGAAGGCGCTCCTGAACGGGGCGCTCGACGCCGTCAGGCGCCACGGGGGGGATGCGGGAGAGGTAGACGTCGTGTGGGTGCCCGGCTCCTACGAAATACCTGTAGCGGCAAGGTCGCTAGCGCTCTCGGGGCGCTACGACGCCGTGATCTGCCTGGGAGCCGTGATCCGGGGCTCGACGGCCCACTTCGACTACGTCGCGGGCGGGGTCGCGTCCGGCATCTCCTCGGTAGCGCTGGAGACGGGACTACCGGTAATCTTCGGCGTGATAACCACAGAGACCATCGAGCAAGCGATAGAGCGCGCCGGCACCAAGATGGGCAACAAAGGCTTTGAGGCCGCAGTCTCCGCTATAGAGATGGCGGACCTGATGCCCAAGATCAAGGGACGCGAGCCCGCCAACGGAGATTCGCAGGAGTCGCGGCGGACCCGGTAGTGGAGCAGGCAGAGACTAGAGGCTCTGCGCTGGGGAGGGCGCTCCTATAGAAGCCTTCTGTACCTTGAACCCCTTGAGGCAGGAGGTGCAGACCCAAGCCCGCCGCGACGCGACGCCTTCCTGGATGCGGACCTTCTGCAGGTTGGGGTTGCGCCGACGGCGCGTCGCCCTCAGGGAGCGGCTGCGCGCATTGCCGAAGTCGGGTTTCTTTCCGCACGAACAACAGACCTTCGCCACGAAACTTCTCCTGTGCTAGGATACCGATCGAATTTGGGGACCCCGGAAGAACGCGCCTTGCGCTGTCTCCTGGCGCCGGGCGGTGATTGTACCAGATCGCTGGGATCAACCTAGAGCGGAGGCGAGTGCGACCTCCTGACGGGGCGGTACGCTGGGAATCTATGAAGCTTGAAGCGAAAGGTGCAGAGGTATGGCGATAGAAGTGGCCCACGTGGTGGCTGCGGCCCACGCGGCGATCAAGGGCCAGGTCGCTCGCATCAACGCACTCAACGTCTACCCCGTCCCCGACGGGGACACGGGCACGAACATGCTACTCACCCTGAAGTCCACGCTTGAGGAGACCTCCGGCAAGACCTATCGTACCCCCCAGGAGGCTAGCGAGGCCGGGGCCAAGGCCGCGCTGATGGGTGCCAGAGGGAACTCTGGGGTCATACTCTCGCAAATCATCCGGGGCGCCTGTGAGGTACTCGCCGAGCGGAGCTCCCTCGATGCCGAGACGTTCGCCCTCGCGCTCGACGGGGCGAGAGAGAGGGCCTACTCGTCGGTGCGCGATCCCGTCGAGGGGACCATGCTTACAGTCGTAAAAGACGCGGCTCACGCCGCGCTCGATGCGCTGAAAGACGAGACTGTGAACCTGCCCTTCGTCGTGCGGACCGCGGCCGAGGCGGCTCACGATTCCGTTCGCCGCACCCCTGAGCTGCTGGGCGTCTTGCGCGAGGCCGGCGTGGTGGATGCGGGGGGATTGGGGGTCGCCGTGATCTTGGACGGCCTCTACGCCTGCGTGACCGGGCAGGAGATCGAGGTCGGCCCGGAGGGCCAGCAGAGTGCACCCGACCTGGACGCCATCCACGCCCGCGAGGAGGCCTGGGGATACTGCACGGAGTTCTTAGTGGATGGTTTTAGAGGCGATCTGGACGAGTTCGAGGAGCACATCTACACTTCAGGGAGGAGCGTGCTCGTAGTGGGTGACGATACCCTCGTAAAGGTCCACCTGCACACTCAGGACCCCGGCGACGCCCTCTCCTACGCAGGCCGCTTCGGCCGCCTCGCCGGGGTGAAGGTCGAGGACATGGAGGCCCAGGTGAAAGCCCGGGACCCGCAACCGCGGGAGGGAAGACTAGCAAACTTGGGCGTCGTCATCGCGAGCCGTGGGGAGGGTAACCGCGCGCTCTTCGAGCAGATGGGTGCGGTCGTGATCGAGGGTGGTCAGGGCGAGAACCCGAGCGCCGCTGACATGGCCCGGGCTGTGCAGGAGACGGGGGCAGCCGCCGTCGTGTTGCTGCCGAACAACAAGAACATCGTACCCACCGCAGAGCGGGTCGGGGAGCTTGTGAACGCTGAGATATACATCGTGCCGACGACGAGCATAGCCGCGGGGCTCGCGGTGATGGTTGCCTACGACGCCGAAGGCGAGCCAGAGGACGTCGTTGAGGAGATGCGTGAAATCTCGAGCTCCCTGCGCCTGGCGGAGGTCACCCGCGCCGTCAGAGACGCCCGCGTCGACGGGCGCGAGGTGGCCGAGGGGTCGTACATCGGTTTTCTAGACGGAGCACTCGTCTCCGTGGACAAGAGCGTCGAAGAAGCCGCCCTGTCGCTCGCCGGGGAGATCTTGAGTGAGGGAGCGGATCTGCTGACTCTGTTGCGCGGCGAGGCCCTCAAGGAATCGGAATTGGAGGCTATCCTAAGGGGCATCCACGAGCTCTACGACGAGGTCGAGGTCGCAGTCAGGGACGGCGGTCAGCCCTTGTACCCCTTGCAGATGGTGGTGGAGTGACCACGGCCGTCGTAACCGACTCGACCACGAGCCTCGCTCCCGGTGTCCTCGAGCGCCCGGACCTCCGGATGGTCCCGCTCACTTTTCACTTCGGCTTCGACGAGAGCTACACCGATAAAGTAGACATGTCCAACAAGGAGTTCTACGAACGGCTGCGCGACTCTGATAACTTTCCGACCACGTCCCAGCCCCCGGTGGGGACCTTCGTTGAGGCCTACGAGTCCCTCTCCGCCTACGATGATCTACTCGTTCTCACCCTCTCGCGAAAGCTCAGCGGCACCTACGACTCGGCCTCTCAGGCCGCCGAGATGGTCGACCGGCGCATCGAGGTGCTCGACACGAGGAGCGCGGAGATGGGGACCGGCCTCATCCTGCAGGAAGCCCTCCATTGCATAGACCAAGGGGGCGAGTTCGCGGAGGTCCGGCGGGCTGCCGAATCGGCCACCGGGCGTTGCAACGTTCTCTTCGCTGTTGGCACACTCGAGTACCTCGCGAAGAGCGGGCGCATCGGCCGGGCGCAGCGACTCTTGGGAACAGCGCTGGACGTCCGGCCGGTCCTGAAGGTCGCGGACGGCGAGGTCGTGCCGCTCAAGAGGACCCGCGGACGCAAGCGGCAGATGGCGGCGCTCGTGGAGGAGGTCAAACCCGCCGCGGAGGCCGGGCGCCCGCTGTACTTCGGGCACATCGCCGCCCCCGAGCTCCTCTCGGAGCTAGCCGAGAACCTAGGCGTGGAGGAGAAACTCGTCGCCGAGATCGGCGGGGTCGTGGGGTCGCACGTCGGGTTGGGAGCTTATGGCGTGGCCCACCTCTAGGGGGAGCGCCGTGACAGGAACCTCGCTCCCGGTCCGGTCGACCTTGGCCGAGCTCAGGGCGCAGCCGGTGACGAGACTTCCCGGCGTGGGGCCGCGCATAGAAGCCAGGCTCGGCGATCTCGGCTTGGCTTCTCTGGCCGACATGATCTCGCACTACCCATCCCGCCACGAGGACCTCTCGAACGTAAAGAGGATCGCCGACTTGCGCGTCGGGGAGAGAGCTACCGTGGTTGGTACGGTGGTCGGCACCCGGCCCGTGGGCAAGCCCATGCGGGGTCGCTCCCCCGGCTTCTCTGCCCAACTCTACGACGGCACCGGTTATCTGCCGGTAGTGGTGTGGGGGAGGGCCTGGCTGCTGAACCAACTTCTCCCAGAGGTCCGGGTGGTCGTCTCCGGTGAGGTCCAGAGCCGCTACGGCATCCAGCTCGTCACCAAGAGTATCGAGGTAGTCGATGACCCAGCCGCGGAAGCGGACGAGGGACCGCACGCCGGACGCTTCGTGCCTGTTTACCCGGTAAACAAGAATATACAGGCTCGCAGGATGCGCACTCTCATCCACCGCGCTCTCGACGCGGCCGGACGCGTCCTCGACCCGCTCCCGGCCGAGCTCCTGGTACGATACGGTCTCCCTAACCTTCACGACGCGATACACGAGGTTCACTTCCCGACGGACCGGCCGCGCCTCAAGACCGCGATGCGGCGCTTGATCTTCCATGAGCTCTTCCTCATTCAGACCGCCCTCGCCGCCCGCAAAGCGCGCCTAGACCGAACCGAGGTCGGCGGTCGCCACTCGGGAGACGGCAGGCTCCTCACCCCCTTCCTGAAGAGCCTCCCCTTCAGTCTCACCGCCGCCCAGGAGCGGGTAATCGCGGAGGTACTCGACGACATGCGTCTGGAGAAACCCATGCGCCGTCTCCTACAGGGGGACGTGGGTAGCGGCAAGACGGTAGTCGCCGTGGCAGCACTCCTGACCGCCACCGAGGCGGGGGGGCAGGGCGCCATCATGGCCCCGACCGAGGTCCTCGCGGAGCAGCACTACCTCTCGATCTCTGCTGCGCTGACGGGACTGCCGATAGACGTCGTGCTCCTCACCGGCTCGCAGAACTCCGCGGAGAGGCGGGATGCGCTGGCGAAGATAGAGAGTGGAGAGGCGCACGTCGTCGTCGGAACGCACGCGCTCATACAAAGAGGTGTGGAGTTCCGGGACCTCTCGCTCGTGGTCGTGGATGAGCAGCACCGCTTCGGCGTTGGCCAGCGTACCGTGTTCAGGGAGAAGGGGACGACCCCCGACACGCTCGTTATGACGGCCACGCCCATTCCGAGGACGCTCTCGCTCACGCTCTACGGGGACCTCGAGGTCTCCGTTATCGACGAGTTACCCCCCGGGCGCAAGCCGGTCGAGACCCGCGTGGTCGACCCGGCGGAGCGCGACGGAGCCTATGAGGAGGTCAGGCGGGAGCTAGGGGAGGGACGGCAGGCCTACGTGATCTGCCCTCTGGTCGAGGAGTCAGAGGCGCTTGAGGACGTGCGGGCGGCGGAGGAATTGCGGGAAGAGCTCGTCGAGGAGGTCTTCCCCGACCGGCGGGTCGGGCTCTTACACGGGCGGATGAAGGCCCAGCAGAAGCGCGAGGTCATGGCCGCCTTTAGGGCGGGAGAGATCGAGGTGCTCGTCGCGACCGTCGTCGTCGAGGTCGGGCTGGACGTCGCGAACGCGAGCGCAATAGTGATCGAGGGCGCCGAACGCTTCGGCCTCTCCCAACTCCACCAGCTCAGGGGGCGCGTGTGCCGGGGGCTACATCCCCCCAAATGCTTTCTCGTCGGGGACCCGAAGACCGAGGATTCCGCGCGGCGACTTGAGGCGTTGGCGGAATACCAGGACGGTTTCAAGCTCTCGGAGGTGGACCTGGCCATTCGGGGAGAGGGGACCCTGTTCGGGAGCCGCCAGAGTGGGATGCCAGACCTCAAGGTGGCGAAACTTTTGCGGGACATAGACATTTTGGTCGAGGCGCGTCGCGAGGCGTTCGCGCTCGTCGCACAGGACCCTACCCTCAAGAGGCCGGACCACCGGCCGCTGCGGCGGGAAGTCCGTGAGCTCCTCGGGTCGAACGTCGAGTGGCTCTTCAGGGAGTGAGCGCGTGAGGGTCATCGCGGGAACGGCGCGCGGTACGCGGCTCGCCCCAGTGCCGGAGGGCGTGCGACCGACCTCGGACCGCGTGCGAGAGAGTCTGTTTAACTCGTTGGGGCAGTACTTCGACGGTGGACGGGTCTTGGATCTGTATGCGGGTACCGGGGCCCTGGGGATAGAGGCCCTAAGCCGTGGGTGCGAGAGCGCCGTCTTCGTTGAACGGGACCGGCGGGCGGGGGCCGCGATCCGGCGCAATCTCGAACGGACCGGCTTTGCCGATCGGGCCGAGATAATCGGTGGGGAGGTCGAGCGTCAGCTCGGGTGGCTCATGCGACGCGGCGGACCATACAATTTGATCTTCGCGGACCCACCATATAGAATCGCGGCGGCGGAGGTCAGGGGAATTTTGTACCGGTTAGGGACGATGCTCGGGCCTGGAGGTCGGGTCGTGGTCGAGAGCGGCGAGGCTCCGGCGGAGGGCCCCGAAGGCAGGAAAGGGGTGACGCGCCGCTACGGCGGCACGTTCGTAACCGTATTTGAGCAGTCGGAGCTAACAATGATCGTGGCCGTCTGTCCCGGAAGCTTTGACCCCGTGACCATGGGGCACCTGGATATCATACGGCGCGCCTCCAAGGTCTTCGACCACGTTGTGGTCGCCGTCGGAGGCAACTTGCGCAAGGAGCCGCGATTGCCAGCTGTACAGCGAGCGCGGCTCATAGAGAAGGTCACCGGCGACATAGAGAATGTCTCCGTCGAGGTGATGGAGGGGCTCCTTGTGACCTTTGCCGGGGAGCAGGGCGCACAGGTGATCGTTAAGGGCCTCAGGGCGGTCTCTGACTTCGAGTCGGAGTTCGAGCAGGCGCAGCTCAACCGGACGCTGTCCCCCGAGCTTGAGACGGTGTTCATAATGGCCTCGGCGGAGCACAGCTTCCTTTCATCTAGTGCGGTGCGGGAGATAGCCTCGCTGGGGGGCCAGGTGCGTGGGCTCGTGCCCGACGGCATACTTGAGACCGTGCGCCAGATATATTCGGGCGCGGACGGTAAGATACAGGGAGCGTAGGCGAAGGATAAGGTTGTCAACAATGGACGTACTGGTACTTATAGATAGGTTGGAAGAGCTGGTCGAGGACGCACGCAGCTTCCCGGGCTTCGGCAACACGGCGATGATCGACCGCGACGCTGCCTTCGACATCATAGACCAGATGCGCCAGACGATACCTGAGGAACTTAAGCAGGCGCGCTGGATCGTTAAGGAGCGCCAGGCGATGCTCGACGAGGCGCGCAGCGAGAGCGACCGCATCATCCGCAGCGCCCAGGACGAGGCGGAGAAGATCACCTCCGAGGAAGAGGTCCTCAAGCGCGCCGAGAAGCGCAGCGCCGAGATCATGGAGGACGCTCGCCGGCGGGAGCGCGAGATACGCCTGGGCGCCGAGGACTACGCCGACGAGGTGCTCGCGAACCTGGAGGATAATCTCGGCAAGCTCCTCGAGGCCGTCCAGCGGGGCCGCTCGAAGCTGCAGGGCGTCCAGGAACAGTAACGGGTAGTAAACTAGGTTTATGAACGAGTCCATCCTGCTCAGGCGGCCCGGGGCGGAGATCGGCGACAGGCACACGGTGCACGCCGTGTTCACCGTCCAAGCGTTCGACCTTTACGGACGCCACCACGAAGTCACCCACGCCGAGGCGGATGTCGCCGTCACGCACCTCTCCGAAGGCCTGCACCTGAATTTACGGGTCTGGACCGATGTGCTGACAACGTGCGACAGGACGCTAGAGCCCACGGAAGTTCGGCTGGAGTTTGGAGATTCGGAGTTCCTTCCGGGGCCGAACAACCCGGAGGTCTCCGTCGAAGACTGGACCCTAGATCTCACACGCTACACGCGGCGCGCGCTTCCCGCAGAGGTCCCTATGCAGGTCTTCAGCCCGGGCACCGAGCCCGTGCAACTCGAGGACGAAGGCGACGAGGTAGACCCACGCTGGCGGGGCCTCGGCGGTCTCTTCGCAGCGGGCTTATAAGGTTTACCCACCAAACAGGAGGTTTCATCATGGCCGTACCGAAGAAGAAGACGTCGAGCGCTCGTAGAGACCAGCGTAGGGCGCACCACGCGCTCGCTGGCCCGAGACTCGTAACCTGCCCGAACTGTGGGCAACCGCACGTCCCGCACCGGGTCTGCCGCGAGTGTGGATACTACAAGGGCCGCAACGCGGTCGCCGTAGAGGGCACCGAGTAGCCCGCCCCCACAACACCATCTAATGCGGATCGCGATAGACGCCCTCGGCGGGGACAACGCCCCGGCTCAGGTCGTCGCCGGGGCCGTCTCCGCGGCGAGAAAGCTGCCGCGAGATGAGATCCTCCTCGTCGGCGACCCAAGCGCCGTTGAGGCGGAGCTGGGTTCCGATGCTCCCTCTAACGTCTGCCTGCGCCCGGCAGGTGACGCGGTTGGGATGGACGAGGAACCGTCCGAGGGTTTGAGACGGCGTCACGACGCGAGCGTTGCCGTCGCGGCTGAGATGGTGGGTGAAGGCGAGGCTGAGGCCCTCTTTACCGCGGGAAATACGGGCGCGGCAGTGGTAGGGGCGCTGCTCCGGATCGGCCGCCTGAAGGGGTGCCGCAGGCCGGCCATCGCCACGGTCTTGCCGTTTCCCTCGCCGGTGCTACTGCTCGACGCCGGGGCCACCGTCTCCTGCAGGCCGCAGGACTTGCTGAATTTCGCTATTCTTGGGGCCGTGTTCGCGGAGCGTTACTTCGGGTTGGATGGCGCGGCGAGGGTGGGCTTGATCAACGTCGGCGAGGAGCCGGGGAAGGGGTCCGACCTGGCCAAAAAGGCGCACGCCCTGATCTCAGGCTCTGGGGTACGCTTCGTCGGCAACGTCGAGGGAAGTGACTTGGGGTGCGGGGTGGCCGACGTGCTAGTGACCGACGGTTTCACCGGCAACGTCGTTCTTAAGACTGCCGAGGGAGTCTCGCGAGAGATAATCCGCATGGTCCGCTCTGCGATGACGGGCGGCCTCGTGAGCAAGCTGGCCGCCGGCGTCCTTCGTCCGCGGCTCGGTCAAGTAAGGGATCGCGTCGATCCTGAGAACTACGGGGGTTCGTATCTGCTCGGCGTTCGGGGACCGGTGGTGATCGGGCACGGCAACTCTCGCGCCAGGGGCGTGGAGAACGCCATCTTAGGCATCTCTCGCTCCGGGAACGGGCTCACTGCGGCCTTAGAGCATGCACTCGCCTCCGTCCACGTGCGCTCGGAGGAGGAGGCGTCTTGAGCAACCGTCCTCCGGTGGGCAAGATCGTCGGGGTCGGGCGCTCGCTCGGGAGCAGAGTCGTGACCAACGGCGACCTTGAAGGCCTCCTCGACACAACGGACGAATGGATCTCGAGCCGCACCGGCATTAAGGAGCGCCGCTTCGTGGGCGAGGGCGAGAGCTGCGCGACGCTCGCAGTCGAAGCCTCCAAGCGGGCACTCGAGCATGCTGGGGTCGGGGCCGAGTCCATCGAGCTTGTCATCTGCGGCACTTCGACGGCACCGGAATCCATGCCGTCGGTGGCGTGCTTGATCGGGGAGGAGATCGGTATTCCTGGTGTAGGCGCGATGGACTTGGCTGCGGCCTGTGCCGGCTTCTCCTACGCGGCGACCGTGGCGGCCTCGATGCTGCAGAGTGGCGCGGCCGGCAGGGTCTTACTCGTCGGCGCCGACGCGATGAGCACCATCGTCGACGAGAACGATCGCTCTACGGCAGTGCTCTTCGGCGACGGTGCTGGGGCCGTGGTGCTCGACGCCGGAAATGGAAAATCGGGGTTCGTGGGCCACATCCTCGGGGCCGACGGCCGCGGGGCCGCACTGGGGCGTGCCGGCCATCCGGGCGATGATCACAAGCTTTACCAGAACGGCCGCGAGGTCTTCAAGTTCGCCGTCAGGATCCTCCCCGAGATGGTGGAGAAGCTCCTCTCCCGAAACGACGTCTCGCCCGACGAGGTCCAGTACGTCATCCCCCACCAAGCGAACGCTAGGATCATCAAGGCCGCCGCGAAGAAGCTGGAGGTGCCAGAAGAGCGTGTGGTGATCAACCTGGACAAGTTCGGGAACACCTCGGCGGCGAGCATCCCGCTATCATATCCCGACATCTACGACACGTTTGAGCCAGGCAGGTACGTCGTCACGGTGGGCTTCGGGTTCGGACTTACCTGGGCCGCGAACCTGTACAGAATCTAACCATGGAGCGGGCTGGGATGAGGCGGGCGGTGGTCTTCCCGGGACAGGGCACCGTCGGCGGCGAGATCACCGGAAGCGTACGGGAAGCGGTATGGGGTTACGTGGGTGACGCCCAAACGCCTTACCAACTCTCCGTCTTCGCGGCATCAGTTGACCTCCTGTACCGGCTACGCGAGCGGGGCGTCAGGCCCGATGTGGTCGCCGGTCACTCGCTCGGGGAGTACGCCGCTGCGCACGCCGCCGGGACGCTCGGGCTCGAAGATGGGGTGCGGCTAGTGGCAGAGAGGGATCGCCTGATGGGCGAGGCCGCGCGGGAGAACCCGGGGGGGATGGTCGCACTGATTGGAATCGACCCGGCAGAGGTCGCGCGGGTCATCGAAGAATTCGAAGGCACGGTCGTGGCGGCCAACTTCAACACACCACGCCAGACTGTGATCTCCGGGGAGAGGGTCGCGCTGGAGGTGGTGGGTGAGAGGGTCCGCGGGCGGAAGGTGAAGTTGAACGTCGCTGGCGCGTTCCACTCGCCGCTCATGCAGGAGGCCTCGCGTGAAATGGACGCGCTTCTATATGAGGTAGCACTCGAAGAGCCGGAGATACCGATGGTCGGGGCGACGGACGGGGCGGTGTTGACGACAGCGGACGGGATCAGGGGCGCGCTGCGCGACCAGATGCTCTCCCCGGTACGGTGGGTGGCCGTTATCGAGCGCTTGCTAGAGCTCGGCGTGAGAGAGATCTTCGAGGCGGGGGAGGACGGAACGCTGACCAGGATGCTGCGAGACTTTAAGAGAAAGGACGTCGTGAGTCAAACGGTTGCGGAGACGCTCGCGTGAAGGCGACGCTGGGACCGGCCCAGATCCGCGAGCTCATACCGCACCGCTATCCGTTCCTGTTGGTGGACAGGATCGAGGAGATCGAGCCCGGCGTCAGGGCCGTCGGCCTGAAGAACGTCACCCAGAACGAGCCTTTCTTCCAGGGACACTTCCCAGACTACCCTGTAATGCCCGGCGTTCTCATCATCGAGGCGATGGCGCAGGTCGGGGCCGTCGGCGTGATGGCGGGACGGGAGCACCGGGATAGGCTCGCGCTCTTCGCGGGCATAGACGGCGTGCGCTTCCGCCGGCAGGTCTTGCCCGGGGACGTCCTGAGGATGGAGGTCGAGATCACCCGTCTCAAAGGCATGGTCGGCCGCGGCAAAGGCCGGGCCACGGTAGACGGCGAGCGGGTCTGCGAGGCGGAACTGATGTTCGCCTTTGCCGACAGGGCGGAGGTCGAGTGATCGAGGACGGTAGGGTCGCGATCGTCACCGGGGGGGGACGCGGCATCGGCCGCGAAATCGCCCTGCGCCTCGGCAGGGAGGGCGTGGATGTCGTCATCTTTTACCGCAGGGACGATGCGGCGGCCGGGGAGGCGGCGGTAGCGGTGCGCGAGATGGGTATTAGGTGTGAGCTCTTCAAGGGCGATGTGGCCTCACCCGAGGACGTGGATGCGCTTTTCAAAGGCGTTAACGAGATATTCGGGCGCGTAGATATACTCGTCAACAACGCCGGCGTGACACGAGACAACCTCATGATGCGCATGAAGGAGGATGAGTTCGACGAGGTCTTGAGGACCAACCTCAAGGGTACCTACCTGTGCACGCGGGCGGCTTTGAGGCCGATGGTGCGGGCCCGGTGGGGCCGGATCGTGAACGTCTCCTCCGTAGTCGGGCTAGTCGGGAACGCAGGACAGGCCAACTACGCGGCCTCCAAGGCCGGAATGATCGGCTTTACGAAGAGCGTAGCCCGGGAGGTGGCGCAGCGCGGTATAACGGCCAACGTGGTGGCCCCAGGGTACGTGGAGACTGAGCTCACCGGGAGCCTGCCCGACAAGGTTAAGGACCAGATCAGGGCGCAGGTTCCGTCGGGCCGTTTTGGGGAGCCTGGAGAGGTGGCCGAGGTGGTCGCTTTCTTGGTCGGTGAGGGCGCAGGGTACGTTACGGGACAGACGGTGGCCGTGGATGGCGGTATGACTATGCAGTAGCGGGTTTTCGGTTTACACTACGCGCTATCCCGGAGAGGGGTCATTGTAACTTGTAACAAACTTGGAGAGGAGAGACGGCTTGGAGCGCGAAGAGGTACTCGGTAAAATCCAAGAGATAACCGCCGACCGGTTGGGGGTAGACGAGGGCGACGTAACCCCCGACGCCTCCTTCCGCGAGGATTTGGAGGCCGACTCCCTGGATCTCGTGGAGCTCATCATGGAGCTCGAGGAGCAGTTCGGGATGGAGATCCCGGACGAGGAGGCGGAGAAGATCACCACGGTCGACGAGGCCGTCGAGTACGTGATGGAGCACCAAGCCGCGTGACCGAACCCGCCTCAAGCGGTAGGGGAAGGGCGCTCATTACCGGCGCAGGCGCCGTGACGCCCCTGGGTATCGGCGTAGCGAACTTCTGGGACGCTTCGCTGCACGGAAAGAGCGGGATAGGGGAGATCACCCTCTTCGACCCCTCTCCATATCCCTCTCGCATAGCCGGGGAGTGCTCGGACTTCGACCCGACAGACTTTATGAGCAAGAAGCAGTCCCGCAGGATGGACCGCTTCGCCCAGTTCGGTATCGCGGCCGGTGTGCAAGCTGTGGAGAGCGCCGGCGTGGCGGACATCATCCGCGACGACCCGGATCGGGTCGCCATCGTGATGGGCAGTGGCATAGGGGGTCTCTCGACCTGGGAGCGCGAGTACCGCGTCCTGCACGAGCGGGGTCCGGGAAGGGTCAGCCCGTTTCTCATCACGATGATGGTTCCAAACATGGCGGCCGGGCAACTCGCCATCATGCTCGGGGCGACGGGGCCGAGCCAGTGCCCGGTTCTCGCGTGCGCGACGGGTGGAGAGGCCATCGCCGAAGGGCTCGAGTTGATCCGGCGCGGCGAGGCCGACGTGGTCATCGCCGGGTCCGCCGAAGCCCCGATCACGCCGCTCTCAATGGCCGGTTTCTGCGCCATCCGGGCCGTCAGCCGCCGCAACGACGAGCCGGCCTGCGCGAGCCGACCCTTCGACGAAGGCCGCGACGGGTTCGTGATGAGCGAGGGCGCCGGAGTCGTTGTTCTTGAGAGCGAGGAGCACGCGGCGCGGCGGGGAGTAGATCCCATCGCCGCCGTCGCCGGCTACGCGCGTACGACCGACGCCTACCACGTGACCGCCCCTGACGAACAGGGCCGGGGCGTCGAGCGCGCGATGCGCCTCGCCTTCGAAGACTCGGGGCTGACCGCCGAGGAGGTCGGTCACGTCAACGCCCACGCGACCGCTACCCCTACCGGTGACGGTCCCGAGACGAAGGCGATATCGAGGGTCGTGCCACACGCGCTCGTCTCCGGCACCAAGTCCATGACCGGCCACTCGTTCGGGGCGGTCGGGGCTACCGAGGGCATCATGTGCGCCCTGGCCATTAAGCACAAGGTCGTGCCGCCAACGATCAACCTTGAGACGCTTGCCGACGACTGCGAGCCGCTGAACTACGTCGGGAACGAGGCCACCGAGGCCCCGGACCTCAAAGCCGCCATCTCGAACTCTATGGGCTTCGGCGGACACAACGTCGTAGTCGCGTTCACAAGTGTAGAATAAGGAACGAGATGTCTATAAGAGACCTCATAGCGATCCTACCGGAACCTTTGAGGCAGCGTTCCCTAACCCATCCGAGCGTCGCCGACCCGTACGAGTCGAACGGGCGGCTTGAGTTTTTGGGCGACTCGGTCCTGAACAGTCGCGTGGCCGAGCTGGTCTTCCACGGCTACCCGGAACTCCTAGAGGGAGACCTCACGCGCATCCGGGCACACCTGGTTAGGAAGTCGTTTCTGGCCTCGGTCGGCCGGTCCGAAGGCATAGAGGAGATCATCGAGAGTTCCGTCATCAACGACTCGGTTATCGCGGACACCGTCGAAGCCATCCTCGGGGCGGCCTACCTCATAGACCGCGAGCTGGTCTTGCGCACCGTGGATGAGATTTTCAACCCCTCTGAGGTGGACACCGGCGAGTTGCGCGACTGGAAGACGCTCCTGCAGGAGACGCTGCAGGCCGACGGGCTCAGGCCGACGTACCGCGTGATCTCTAAACAGGGACCAGCCCACCGCCCCAGCTTCGTGTCCGGGGTCTCCGTCAGCGGCCGGGAGGTCGCTACCGGCGTGGGAACCTCCATCAAGGACAGCGAGCAGACCGCGGCGCGTATGGCCCTTGAGATCTTGGGTATCCGTCCCGTCCCGCGCTCCACCGTCGAGGTGCACGTCGGGGCCTAGCTGCGCTAGGCTAGTTTTATGCGTCAGGTAATGGATATCAGGTAAATTCTCTCGTCCACCGTGCGGCAACAGGCTGCTAGGGGCGAGCTTGTATCCTGAGGTAACGCCGCTGTATTCGGCACGCCGTGTCATCCTTGGCGACGGTCTAATGACGGATAAAGCACGGCTACCGACAGAAAGCCGACAGCTGATCCCTATAACTTGCAGCCTCCTACCTGAAACTCTATTTGCTGCGCTTTTCGGCGTGCTTTCGGTGTGGAAATTGCGTAAAATGCCAAATCAGTGCTCTCGGCGATCTATATCAAGGGCTTCAAGACGTTCGCCAAGCCGGTGAGGATGGTGTTCGAAGCGGGCGTCACGGCCATCGTTGGTCCCAACGGCTCGGGCAAGAGTAACATCACGGACGCTGTGCTCTTCGCACTAGGGGAGCAGAGCCCTGGGGTCTTGCGCGCCGGCGCCATGAGCGAGTTGATATTCGCGGGGTCGGAGACCCTATCCGGCGCTGGTGCGGCCGAAGTAACCCTCGTGCTGGACAATGAGGCGGGGGAAATCTCGATGCCCTACCGCGAGGTCTCGGTCACGCGCCGCATCTCGCGCGCCGGCGAGACGGAGTACAGGCTCAACGGTACCCGCGCCCGCCTGGCTGACGTGCGGGCGGTCGCCGGCGAGGCCGGGCTGGGACGTCACAGCATCCTGCGCCAGGGTGCCGTGGACTCCATAGTCGCGGGCGGGGCCGCAGCATGCCGCCTAGCCCTGGAGGAATCCGCCGGGCTCGGCGTCTACCGCAGAAGGCGTCTCTCCACCAGCCGCCGCCTGGAGCGGGCCGACGCCCAACTCGAACGGAGTCGTCAGCTCGAGGCGGAGCTCGCTACCCAACTTCAGAGGATAGAGCGGGAAGCCGCAGTCGCCCGTGAGTACCGAGAGATCGAAGCCCGCTACCGTGAGCTCTCCCTCGCGCACCTCTACCGGGTCGCGACTAAGGAGCTGGACGGCATACGGGGACGCTTGCGAGCCGGCCAGGCCCAGGTCGCGCAACTATCTGCGAGCGAGCGGAGTGTCCGCGAAGAGGAGCGGTCCATCGAGGAGCGGCTGCATGACTTGGAGGAAGATCTCCGAAAGACCGAACAACGCCTAGAGTCGCTCGAGGATGGCGCCGAGGACCTGCGGGCAGAGACCTTGCGGTCGGACAAGCTCCTCTTCCGCCTGGAAGCCAGCCGCGGTAGGGATGGTGAACTCAATCTCCCCATCGCACACCTCGTTGACGAACTTCGGCGGGTCTCCAAGACCGTAAAGAATCTCGAGAAGAGGGCCGAAGGTTTCGAGACCGAGCGCGCCGTCAAACGCGAAGAGTTCACCCGGTTGCAGCGGGTTTTTCAACAAGCGCGCGACCACGGTGCGGCGGCTGAGAAGGAGCGTGTGGGGTTGGACCGGGACCTGGAGAAGGTCTGGGCCCGCCTCGCGCGGGTTCTGCCCGACGAGGGGCGTCGCGTGGCCTCGGAGGGAGAGCTCTCGCGTCTCGCCGCCGCGGCGGAGAGGCTTGCGTCCCCGGAGCACGAGGCGGGTACGAGGCTCCACGGGTTGCGGGAGCGGGTCGGCCACCAGCTCGCGCGAGCCGAGAACCTCGCCGAGGAGACCAGCCACCGCCGGGGAGCTCTAGCTGCGGCCGTCGGGAGAGCCGAATCGCGGGTGCGTGCGCTGCGGGAGACGGCCCCCGAGAACTCGGGGACCCGGCTCTACGAGCTGATAAGGGCCCGCCCGGGTTACGAGGTCGCGGTCGAGGCCGCCCTCGGCGACTACGGCGCCGGGGTGCTGGCGGAGAACCTGAACGAGGGCATGAAGATCCTCTCGGATGCCGTTCCGTTGGCCGTGAGATTGGATGCCCAGGCGTTGCACACCGACGGCGTCTTACCGGGCAAACCACTCCTCGAATGCGTAGAGGTCCTCGACGCTCGCTACGCGGGGGCAGTGGAGCGCCTACTTGGCGGCATATTCGTGGTAGAGAACCCGAGCGATGGTGCCGACGTCAACGGGTACGTGGCCGTAACAAGAGACGGCCTTCGGCTAACGCGAACCAGCCTCAGCCTTCGTCCCGCTCTCGGGAGCTTCGCGCGCGAAGCTAGACTCTCCTCGGAGCGGGATCTCCTAAAAACTCTCAAAGACGGGCCGGGTGGCATGCTCTACGAACTCAGAGGCGGACTTTTAGACGCTTCCGAGCGACTGGATTGGCTCGTCGCGGCGTTACAACGGGTCTCGAGCCAAGCCGAGCGGACCGCCCGGGCGCGCGTCGCGATCTCGCGCGAAGCCGGCCGCCGCCACGCTATCGCGGAAAGCTCGCGCAAGGATCTCCTGGAGCGCGAAAAGAGCGCCGATGCCTTGACCAACGAGGCTGCAGAGGTTAAGGCCGCACGTTCGAGAGCCAGCGTTGCTTCGGACCATAGAAGGAAAGACCTTGTCGCGGCCGCCGCGGAGGCGGAAGCCGCTCGCGCTGCCGCGGCCGAAGCGGACCGGCGGTCGTCTAACCTGCAGACGACGCTCGCAGAGGGGCGTCGACGACGTGCTGCCATCTCGCGCAAACTGGAAGAGGTCTCATCCTCTGCCGAGAATGGGGCCGACACCCCCGAGCTCGTCGGACGTGCGGCGCGGGCCGCCAGGCAATTAATCACCACCGTGCGCGAGCGCAGGAACGCGCTGCGGAGCATCAGGACGGAATCGGCGGACGCTCACCGCGAGGTCTCCGCGGTGCGGACTAACCTCTCCAGGAGGGCGGTAGTGCTCGCCGGCGAACTAGCCACCGTCCGCGCCGAAACCGAACGCCTAGCCGAGGAAGTGGCCAGGGTGGAAGCCTCCTCCGCCGGCGCGGCCGCGGAAATCGAAGGCGAGTGGGGCGCCACACTCGAAGTTGCCCGCCAGAAGTCCGAAAAACATCCCAAACACACGGACAAAGAGCGCCACCACCTCGGTGGCAAACTCAAGCGTTTCGGCGATATTAACCTCCTTGCCCTCTCCCAAGAAGAGAGTTTGCGCGAGCGTCACGAGTTCGTCGCCATCCAGCGCACCGACGCCGAGGCCGCCGCCACCGAACTCAACCGCATAATACAGTCGGTGGATGTGGCGCTAGAGAGTCGATTTACGGACACCTTCGAGCGGGTCCGGGGGGCTTTCGGGGAGATGGTGCCGAGGATGCTGGAGGGGGCTTCCGGGGTCTTAGAGCTTTCGGAGGAAGGGGTGGAAATCGGGCTCCGGCTAGGAAGAAAGGGTTGGCGGCCTTTACGCGTTCTCTCAGGTGGGGAGCGAGCTTTGCTCGCCTTGTCGTTCCTTTTCAGCATCTTCTTAAGCCGGCCGGGAAGGTATTCTGGCACCGTCTGCGTGCTTGACGAGGCGGAGGCGGCGCTTGACGACCTCAACCTGGCACGTTTTCTCTCTGTGGTAGACTCTCACCGGGCAAACGGCCAGTATTTGCTGGTCACCCACCAAAAACGAACGATGGCCGCGGCGGACGTGCTCTACGGGGTGGTTCAAGACGCCTCCGGGGCCACAACCGTCGTGTCGAAGCGTTTGCAAGGAGAGTAAGAAGTCGCCTATGGCGCGCTCGTGGCGTAATTTCTTCAGGAAAAGCAAAGACGAAGAACCCGAGAAAGGCCGGGCGGTAGTCACCGAGATCCTGCCGCAGGCTGCTGAGGATACCGACGCCGACTTGCCGTCGGCCGAAGAAGTGCTGGCCACCCCCAAGGAGCCCGCCGCGACCTCAGTCGCGAAGGTTAGGGAGGCAGTTCCTGGCGAGGTAGAGGCGTCGCCTCCGGAGCCGAGCGAGATCGAGGAGGCTACACGCACGCGAGCGGTCGCGGACGAGCAAGAGTCACCCGGGTGGTTCGGTCGGTTGCGGCGGGGAATGTCGAGGAGCCGGGAGTCGTTCGTGGGGCAGCTCAACGCGGCGGTTGCTGAGTTCAGGGACGCGGAGGACGAGGAATTTTGGGAGCGGGTCGAGGAGATCTTGATCTCCTCCGACGTCGGGGTGCCTACGACGGCGAAGCTCGTCGCAGAACTCGAGCAGGAGGCATTGGAGAAGAACATAACCAGCGGAAAAGAGCTACGGGAGCTCATGATCGAGCACGCCACGCGCATGTTGGAGGGGCCGGTCGAACTCGACGTCTCACACGAGCCGACCGTCATCCTGATGGTAGGAGTCAACGGGACCGGCAAGACCACGACCATAGGCAAGCTCTCACGCTTTCTGCCGGGCACGACAATGTTCGCAGCCGGGGATACCTTCAGGGCGGCGGCCATCGAGCAGTTGCAGCAGTGGGGCGAGCGGACAGGGACACCGGTCGTAGCGCGCGAGCGTGGTGCCGATGCCGCGGCGGTCGCTCACGACGCCATACAGGAGGCCCGGCGCGAGGGCACGGACGTACTGCTCATAGATACGGCCGGAAGGCTGCACACGAAGGTCAATCTGATGGCGGAGCTGGAGAAGGTACAGCGGGTCATTGGTCGCCAGTCGCCTGGTGCGCCGCACGAGGTTCTTATGACGGTGGACGCGACCACGGGCCAGAACGGGCTCAAACAGGCCAAGATTTTCAAGAAGGTCGCGGGCTTAACGGGTATCGTCCTGACCAAGCTAGACGGCACGGCTAAGGGCGGTATCGCGCTCGCCATAGCCAACGAGGTCGGGGTGCCCATCAAGCTGATCTCGGTCGGTGAGCAGGTCGAGGATCTGCACCCGTTCGACGCCCGCGAGTTCGCCGAAGCCCTGTTTGGAGATTTGTAGATGTTTGATACCTTAGGAGATAGGCTCAACAAGGCCCTCGATGGGGTCCGCGGCAGCGGCAACCTTAATGAAGACCAGGTAAAGAAGGTTACCCGTGAGATCAGGCTCGCTCTGCTCGAAGCGGACGTAAACTACGGCGTCGTCAAGACGTTTGTCTCTAACGTCAGGGAGCGGGCGACGGGGGCCGAGGTCTCGAAGGCGCTCAGTCCCGGTCAGCAGGTCGTGAAGATAGTCAACGAAGAGCTGGCGAACCTGATGGGCGGCACGGCCCACAAGCTCTCTTTCGCCTCGAGACCCCCTACGGTCGTGATGCTCGCCGGCTTGAACGGGCACGGCAAGACGACGACGGCCGGCAAGCTCGCGCTGTTCGCGCGCAAGCTCGGGAAGAACCCCTATCTAGTCGCCTGCGACACGTACCGACCTGCGGCGGTAGAACAACTGCAACAGATCGGGCGCGAGCTCTCGGTGCCGGTCTACACGCAGGGCACCGGACCGAAGCCGGAGGAGATCGCCGAGAGGGGCATCCGGGAGGCCAAAGACGGCGGCTACGACTTCGTCATCGTGGACACGGCGGGCCGCCAGGTCGTGGATATGGACATGATGGAGGAGATCCGCCGGGTCCGGAAGGTTTCGAAACCGCATTCGGTCCTCCTGGTACTCGACGTTGTAACGGGCCAGAACGCGGTCGAGGTCGCGCAGGCTTTCCAGGAGTACGCCGACTTCGACGGGATGGTCTTGACCAAGCTGGATGGTGACGCCCGCGGTGGTGCGGCACTGTCGGTGGTCTCGGTGACGGGGAGGCCGATTAAATTCGCCTCCGAGGGCGAGAAGATGGGCGAGTTCGACTACTTCTACCCGGACAGGATGGCGGGCCGAATACTCGGGATGGGCGACGTGCTCACACTCATCGAGAAGGCCGAGCAACAGATGGACCGTACGGAGGCCGAGGCTCAGGGCAAAAAACTCATGAGCGGCAAGTTAACCTTCGAGGACTTTTTGCAGCAGATGCAGATGATCAAAAAGATGGGGCCGCTCTCGGGGCTGCTGGGCATGATCCCGGGGCTAAATAGGCAGCTCAAGGACGTCGAAATAGACGACAGACAGCTCGGTCGGGTCGAGGCTATGATAACCTCGATGACGCTTCAGGAGCGGCGCAACCCCAAGTTGTTGCAGAACCCGAGCCGGGCGCGTAGGATTGCGCGGGGCTCCGGGGCGAGCCAGCAGGACGTCCAGAAGCTCGTCAAGCAGTTCAAGGAGATGCAGAAGATGATGGCGCAGATGGGCAAGAGCGGCGGAATGCCCCGCAGACCCGGTCTGCCCGTGCGCAGGTAGAGTAAGAGTTCGAGAGGAGATGGCATGGCGGTAAAGATCAGGCTCGCGAGGCACGGCTCGAAGGGGAATCCCTTCTATCGGATAGTAGTCGCCGACTCGCGCAGCCCGCGCGACGGCCGGTTCATAGACCGCATAGGGACCTATGACCCGCAGAAAGAGCCCTCAGACATAAAGGTGGACGAGGAGAAGGCTCGCGAGTGGCTTGGCAAGGGCGCTCAACCCACCGATCAGGTGAAAAATCTGCTAAAGATCTCCGAGGTACTCTAGGCCGCCGTGGCGCAGCTGGAGAACCTACTGCTGGTCCTGGCCCGCGCGCTCGTGGACGAACCTGAGAGGGTCGAGGTCTCCAGCATCGAGTCCGACGCACGCGTGGACTTGGAGCTCAAGGTCGCGCCTGACGACATGGGGCGGGTCATCGGACGACAGGGACGCACGATCCGGGCGATCCGCTCGGTCGTGAAGGCTGCCTCAGCGAAACTCGGCAAGCGGGTCAACGTGGAGGTCCTGGACTAGAGGCTGTGGACGACCTCTCTGACCCGGTCGCAATTGGGGTCGTGGTCGGGCCGCACGGGGTACGCGGCACCCTGAAGGTGCGAACCCTCGGCGTCGGTTCGCACCTTCGCGAAGGCGCCGCACCCGTGCTAGCCGGACGACGCCGGCGCATCTCGAACGTCAGGAACACCCCTAGGGGCTTTCTGCTTGAGGCGGAGGGCGTCGATGATCGGTCGGGGGCGAGCGCCCTGCGGGGGGAAGAACTATTCCTGGATCGGACCGAGCTCGATGCACCGGACGAGGGCGAGTTCTACGTCGCCGACCTCGTCGGCATGAGCGCCGTGGACGATACCGGCCAGATCGTCGGTACGGTGAGGGAGACGTTCGAGAACCCGGCGCACGAGGTTCTGGTAATCCGCGAAGCCCCGGACGCACCGGATCTGCTCGTCCCCTTCACGTTGGAGCACGTGCCGGAAGTTGACCTCGAGGCGGGCCGGTTGGTAGTCCGGCCGCCAGAGGACCGGGCCTCGTGAGGAGCATTGACGTCTTCTGCGTCTTTCCGGTCGCGGTGGACTCGGCGGTGCGGGTCGGCGTCGTCGGCCGGGCGATAGAGCGTGGCTACGTCGGCTACCGCAGCTTTGACTTGCGGGATTTCGCTCTAGATGGCCGCATAGACGACATGCCGTACGGGGGCGGGGCCGGGATGGTCGTGCGGGTGGACGTGGTGGCGCGAGCGTTCAAGGAGGTCTACGGCGTCCCGGCTCGGGAGGTGAAGCGCGACCGGCGCGTTGTCCTCACGGAGCCGGCGGGGCGTAGACTGGTGCAGGCTTACGTGGAAGAGGTCGCCGCCGGACCGAACTTGACCGTCGTCTGTGGGCGCTACGGCGGCGTGGACGAGCGGGTGTGGACGGAGCTTGCGACGGAGGCCGTCTCGCTGGGCGACTTCGTGCTTTCGGGGGGTGAGATCGTCGCTGCCGCGCTCTCGGACGCGGTGATTCGACGCCTGGACGGCGTGCTCGGAAACGCCGAGAGCCTCGTCGGCGAGTCGTTCTCGACGGAAGGCAAGGTAGGACCGCCCGCCTACACCCGGCCCGCATCTTGGGATGGAGTGGCGGTCCCCGGCGTGCTATTATCGGGCGATCATGCGCAGGTCCGTGCCTGGCGCCAGCGTGAGGCGGGCGAGAGAGCACGAGCGAGGCCGATCGGTAAGAGGTCGCCCTAGCCATCCAGAAGTCCATCGAGAGGAGCACAGACCATGATAACGAGCGAGAACTTGCAGCAGCGAGATGTCACGTTCAAGCCGGGCGACACCGTGCGGGTGCATTACAGGGTTATAGAGGGCAACCGCGAGCGGGTGCAGGTCTTCGAAGGTCTGTGTATCTCCCGCAAGGGTGGCGGTATCAGCGAGACCTTCACGGTCCGAAAAACCTCCTTCGGGGTCAACGTAGAAAGGATCTTCCCACTCCACTCCCCGAAGATCGCGAAGATAGAGGTGGCCTCCCGCGGCGCGGTGCGCCGGGCGAAGCTCTACTACATCCGTGACAAGGTCGGCAAAAAGGCTAGGGTCAAGAAGGCCCGCTAGCTCGCGAAGAGATTGTCCGGACGCAGCGTGGTGGCGGCCCCACCGGCGGCGAGCCGGGGCCTCTACGCCTTCGACGCCGCGTGGGTCTTGAAGCGGCGAGCGCCGCTGGCAGGGGCGGACGAGGCCGGCCGGGGCGCGCTCGCCGGTCCACTCGTGGCGGCGGCCGTCATCCTCGGTGACGACGAGATCTCGGGCATCAACGACTCCAAAGCGCTCGGCAGGCACGTCCGCGAGAGGATCTTCGGCGAGATTCTGAGCAGCGCTCGAGCCGTCTCCGTTGTCGCGTTCCCCGCGTGGTGGATCGACCGTTGCGGCCTGGGCCGGGCGAACCGCGAGGCCTTGACTAGGGCTCTACAGTTGCTGGAGCCTCTCGCCGGGTGCGGGCTGGCGGACGGCAACCTGGCGCTCAGGTCTGGGGTGGAGTGCCTGCCCAAGGCGGACGCCAAGAGCGCGGCGGTCGCAGCGGCGAGCG
>DASQVA010000231.1:0-2624 GCA_035641035.1 Rubrobacter sp.
GAGGAGGACCGCTACAACTACCCCGAAGGGTACTTGAGGGGGAGGATAGTAGGCATCCTGGGAGGACGCAGCGCGGAGGAGATAGTCTACGCCACCAGAACCACCGGGGCCGAGAACGACATCGAGCAGGCCACCAACCTCGCCCGCGGGATGGTTACGCGCTGGGGGATGAGCGAGAAGGTCGGGATGGTGCAACTCGCGCCCCGCCAGAATGCCTACCTGGGCGGATCGGGTGGTTACGGTGGAGAGAAGCCCTTCAGCGAGGAGACCGCCCGCGTCATAGACGAAGAGGTGATCAGGATAATAGGCGAGTGCCACGATGAGGCCCGGCGACTGCTGGCCGAACACCGCAAGGAGCTCGACGCGCTCGCCGAAGCCCTATTGGAACGGGAGACCCTCGACGAAGAGGAGATCCTGGAGGTTACGGGCCTGCCGCCCGCGCCGCCGCTGGAGAACAGGAAGGTCCCGGTTCCGGACGCCGATCCCCGCGCTTACAACAGACAGGGTGATTGAACCCTCGGATCGGCACGACGCATTCACGAAAAACACCCTGCATTAGCGTCCACGACAAAGCCCGCCTCCCTGGCGGTCAGAGAAACGGGCTAAGTCGGGTGATTTGTGGCTACTTTACTTCTTCGTCAACCGTAACTGCCATAACCTCATCCGAGATATCGAAGTTTGCGTAGACCTCTTGTACGTCGTCGTTCTCCTCCAAGGCGTCGATGAGACGAAGGGTCTGCTTAGCGGTCCCGGCATCGAGGTCGATGCTGTTTTGGGCCTCCATGGTGATCTCGGCATTTTCGTGAGGAATGCCGGCGTTGTCGAGCGCATCGCGCACGGTCATGAAGTTCTCGGGTGCGGTCACGATGCGGTAGTCGTTCTCCTGCTCCTCGACGTCCTCGGCCCCAGCCTCGAGCGCGGCCTCCATGAGCTCGTCCTCGTCTGCGGAGTCCTTCGGCACCAGGATTACGCCTTTGCGCTCGAAGAGGTATGCTACCGAGCCGCTCGTGCCGAGCTTGCCACCGTTCTTGGAGAAGATGTAGCGCACATCTGAGGCGGCCCGGTTTCGGTTGTCCGTGAGCACGTCCACGAGCACGGCGACCCCACCGGGTGCGTAGCCCTCGTAGGTGATGCGCTCGTAGGTGTCCGCGTCGGAGCCGGCGCCCGTTCCCTTGTCTATGGCCCGTTGGATGTTGTCGTTGGGCATGTTACCGGCCTTGGCCTTCTGCACCGCGAGGCCGAGCGCCGGGTTCATCTCCGCGTCCCCGCCTCCCTCACGCGCCGCAACCGTTATCGCCTTGGACAACTTGCCGAAGAGTGCCCCGCGCTTCGCGTCGGCAGCTCCCTTTTTCCTCTTGATAGTTGACCACTTGCTATGACCGCTCATATAGAACAGACCTCCCGTAAAAAGTACTCATGAAACCTCGCGTCGTCCGTGAGCTCGGGGTGGAACGCCGTCACCAGGATATTCTCCCCCCGGGCCGCGACGACCCGGTCCCCGACCTTGGACAAAACCTCGACCCCGGGACCGACGTCCTCGAAGAACGGCGCCCGAATAAACACTCCCGTGAAAGGCTCCTCGAAGCCCTCGACCGCGAGGTCGGTCTCGAAAGAGTGGACCTGCCGCCCGAACCCGTTGCGCTCGACCAGCGCGTTCATCAGGCCGAGCAAAGGCTGGCGCGGGCCCGTCGTCGCCGACGCCGCGAGCACCATCCCCGCGCACGTGCCCCACACAGGCCCGCCCTTGTAGAAAAAGCTCCTGATGCCGTCCAGAAGTCCCGAGGAGACTAACATCTTCCCGATGGTCGTAGACTCCCCGCCCGGTACGATGAGCCCCGCCAGGTTTTCCAAGTCCTCGACTTTTCGCACCTCGACGGGCTCGACGCCGAGCCCCCGCAGGATCTCCGCGTGCTCCCGGAAATCACCCTGCAGTGCGAGAACCCCGATCCTCTTCGGATCGTCCTCCACGCCCGCCGCGCCGTTCTTCTCTCCGCTACCAGCCACGGGTCGCGAGCCGGTTCCCCTCCGAAAGCTCCTCCATCTCCCGTCCGACCATCGCCTCCCCGAGACCGCGGCTGGCCTCAGCCACTACCTTCGCCTCCTTGAAGTGCGTGGTCGCCTTGACGATGGCCTTCGCCCGCTGCGCCGGATCCCCGCTCTTGAATATGCCGCTCCCGACGAAGACGCCGTCGGCCCCGAGCTGCATCATCAGGGCCGCGTCAGCCGGGGTGGCAAGGCCGCCGGCCGTGAACAGCACCACCGGCAGGCGCTTGTTCTCCGCGACCCACCGCACGAGCTCGTAGGGCGCCCCGAGGTTCTTCGCTTCCGTCATCAGCTCCTCGTGATTCAGGACGGAGAGGCGACGGATGCCGCCGACGATCGCGCGCATGTGCCTGACAGCCTCGACCACATTGCCGGTGCCGGCCTCGCCCTTCGAGCGTATCATGGCCGCGCCCTCGCCGATGCGCCGCAGGGCCTCCCCGAGGTTCGTCGCCCCGCACACGAAAGGTACCTCGAATACCGCCTTGTCTATATGGTACGCCTCGTCGGCGGGGGTGAGGACCTCAGACTCGTCGATGTAGTCGACCTCCAGGGCCTCCAGGATCTGGGCCTCCACAAAGTGC
>DASQVA010000232.1:0-4317 GCA_035641035.1 Rubrobacter sp.
TCGGTGGTCCCGAACGGCGCCCACCCGTCCTACGCCGCCGGCTACTACGACCGCGACAACGCCTTCTACGAGGCGTGGGACCCAATCAGCCGTGACCGCGAGCTGTTCCGGGGGTGGATGAACGAGCATGTTCTGAGCGTAGAGGACTTCGCGGAGCACACGAGAAGCATCGAGAAAGAGGAGGCGATGTGACCGACACCGTTGCGCGCGAGTATACGACCGACGAGATGATGACGGTTGCCGCCTCACGCGAACTACACGACGGCGCAGTGTGCTTCGTGGGTATAGGGTTGCCGAGCGAGGCGACGAACCTGGCCAGGGCTACCCACGCCCCCAATTGCGTCCTGATCTACGAGTCGGGAACCATCGGCGCCAAGCCGGACGTCTTGCCGCTCTCGATAGGGGATGGGGTGCTGGCCGACCACGCCGACTCGGTCGTCTCCGTACCGGAGATCTTCAACTACTGGCTGCAAGCCGGGCGCGTGGACGTAGGATTTCTCGGGGCCGCGCAGATGGATCGCTACGGGAACATTAACACCACGGTGGTAGGTCCTTACGGGTCTCCCAAAGTGCGGCTTCCGGGTGCGGGTGGGGCTCCTGAGATAGCGGCTTCCGCCAAGGAGGTGGTCATAATCCTCAGACAGAAGCCTCGCGCCTTCGTGGAGGAGCTCGATTTCGTTACTTCGATCGGGCATCGCTTTGGCGGCGACTCCCGTAAGGAGCTCGGCTACAGTGGCGCTGGTCCGACGGTAGTGATCACGGACCTGGGCATCTTGAGGCCCGACCCCGAGACCAGGGAGCTCACCCTGGTTGCTCTGCACCCCGATGCTACGGTGGAAGAGGCGAAGGAGGCGACGGGCTGGGACCTGAAGGTGGCGGAGCAACCGGAGAAGACCGATTCGCCTACCGAAGAAGAGCTGCGCATCCTGCGCGACCTCAAAGCGAGAACCGAGGCGTCACGAAAGAAGGCCTGAAAAGAAGGTCGCCCGGTAACGGCCACTGGTGGATGGGGTCGTGTGCGGAAGCAGCGTCGGAAAACCGTAATACGAGATCAAGGAGAGATTTATGCAGCTAAAGGAAGCCTGGATCGTGGGGGCCATGCGCACCCCCGTGGGCAGGCACGGCGGCTCCTTGAGCGCCGTCAGGCCCGACGACCTGGGCGCGGTAGCACTCGAAGCCCTGATGGAGCGCACCGGCTTGCCCCCATCCGAGGTCGAGGACGTCTTTTTCGGTTGCGCCAATCAGGCCGGTGAGGACAACCGTGACGTCGCCAGGATGAGCCTGCTTTTGGCCGGCTTCCCCGAGACGGTCGCGGGGGCTACCGTCAACAGGCTGTGCGGCTCGGGGCTCGAGGCGGTCTCCCAAGCGGCGAGGGCGGTGATGCTCGGGGAGGCCAGCGTGTACGTGGGCGGTGGGGTGGAGTCCATGAGCCGCGCCCCCTGGACGGTGCTGAAGCCCGAGCGCGCCTTCCCTACCGGCAACGCCACCATGCATGACACTACCCTGGGCTGGCGCATGGTCAACCCGAGAATGGAGGAGATGGGCCACACCGACTCCTTGGGGATGACCGCCGAAAACGTCGCCCAGGAGCGCTTCAACATAACCCCGGACGAGGACCAACCCGAGGGCCTCGCAGAGGAGTACGACGTCTCCAGGGAGGCGCAGGACCGTTTCGCCTTGAGGAGTCACCAGAAGGCGGTGGCCGCCCAGGACGAGAAGAGGTTCCGTGAGGAGATCACGCCGGTCACGGTGAAGGGGCGCAAGGGCGATACGGTAGTGGAGGCCGACGAGGGCCCCAGGCGCGACACCTCCCTCGAGAGGCTAGCCAGGCTCAAGCCCGCCTTCAAGGGGGAAGGCAGCGTTACCGCCGGCAACTCGAGCTCTTTGAACGACGGGGCGGCGGCCGTGATGGTCGTCTCCCGCGAGTACGCTGAGGCGCACGACCTCGAGCCGATGGCGAAGGTAAGGAGCATGGCCGTGGCCGGCGTGCCGCCCCGGGTGATGGGTATAGGGCCGGTGCCCGCCACGAAGAAGGCGCTCGAGAGGGCCGGCATCACGATGGACGACGTCGGGCTCGTGGAGATCAACGAGGCCTTCGCTGCGCAGGTCTTGGCGTGCCTGCACGAGTGGGGGATGGACTCCGAGGACGGGAGGCTCAACCCCAACGGCGGGTCTATAGCCCTGGGGCATCCTTTGGGGGCGTCGGGGGCACGCATCCTGACGACGCTGGTGCACGAGATGCGGCGTCGCGATGACGTTCGGTACGGGCTGGCAACGATGTGCATAGGGGTCGGGCAGGGCATCGCCATGGTCGTGGAGAAGCCGGCCTAAACGAGAAGGGAGAAGCGAGGGTGAGACAGCAACCCACCGATGGCACCGCCAGTTTGCGCCCGGAGGATAATGGGCAGCCGCCCTACCTGTACCCGGACTACTTGGCGACTCGTCTCAGGGCGCCAAAGAAGCCGCTCATCATCCTCCCTAGGACCCTCTCGGATACCACCGGCCCCGCCTACGGGCGCGGCCCCATAGGGGACCTGGATGACGACCTGACCCGCCAGCACGAGGGCGAACCACTGGGGGAGAGGATCATCGTCACGGGACGAGTGGTAGACGGTGACGGCCGCCCGGTCCGCAACAGCCTTATAGAGATCTGGCAGGCCAACGCTGCCGGGCGCTACACCCACCACCTAGACCGCCACCCCGCCCCGCTGGACCCCAACTTCTCCGGCGCGGGCCGCTGCCTCACCGACAACGAGGGCCGCTACCGGTTCGTCACGGTCAAGCCGGGGGCGTACCCGTGGAAGAACCACCACAACGCCTGGCGACCGGCGCACATTCATTTCTCGCTGTTCGGTTCGTCCTTCAGGAGCAGGCTCATAACCCAGATGTACTTCCCCGGGGACCCGCTCTTCGAGCAGGACCCGATCTTCCAGGCGGTGCGCGACAGAGAGGCCCAGAAGCGTATGATCTCTACCTTCGACCTCGAAACGACCGAGCCGGAATGGGCGCTCGGATATAAGTTCGACATCGTGCTCGAAGGACGAGACGCTACCCCGATGGAGGGCCGCAGATGACCCCCGGGCTACAGCTCACACCCTCCCAGACCGTAGGACCCTTCTTCCACGATGCGCTACTCGATGAAAACCGCTCGGAGCTGGTCTCGCCAGATCACCCCGGGGCGATAAGGATCGAGGGCACCGTCTACGACGGGGCAGGAGAACCCGTCTCCGACGCGATGATCGAGATCTGGCAGGCCAACCAGGCCGGACGATACAACGACCCCAAAGACGACCGGGAAGACTGGCCGCTCGACCCCAAGACCTTCTCCGGCTTTGGTCGCTCCGGGACCGATGCCGGCGGCAGGTTCTCCTTCGTTACGATCAAGCCCGGCCCCGTCCCTGGTCCGGACGGAGGGATACAGGCGCCGCACATTATGGTCTCCGTCTTCGCCCGAGGCCTCTTGAAGCGCGTAGTGACCCGCATCTACTTCCCAGACGAGGAAGAGGCCAACACCAACGACCCCGTCCTCTCGTCCGTAGAGGAGCTGGAATTCCGGAGGACGCTCGTGGCCCACGACGGAGGAGACGCGCTGCGCTTCGACATTTACCTCCAAGGCGAGAACCAGACCGCCTTCTTCGAGCTCCAGAGATGACCGAGGAGCTATTCAGGCCGATCTTCGTCCCGGATAAGTTCCGGGAGGCCGTCTCCGGGAGGGCGTGGCTTCAAGCGATGCTGGAAGCGGAGGGCGCCTTAGCGGTCGCGGAGGCGCGGGTCGGCCTGATCCCACCTGATGCCGCGGAGGCCATCGCCTCCTGCTGCAAGAAGGGTTGCGGAGCGGGCCTGTTCGATCCCGAGGAGCTCGGACGGGTGGGGCGCTCTCAGGGCAACCCCGTCCCGCCGCTCGTCAGGATGCTCACCGAGGCAGTCTCCGAGGTATCAGAAGAGGCTGCCCGGTACGTCCATAAAGGGGCGACGAGCCAGGACATCGTAGACACCGCCGCGATGCTCCTCACGAAACGCGCGCTGAGCTTGACCCTCGCCGAAACAGACGCCATCGCCGCGGCTTTAGCCCGGCTCGCAGAGGCTCACCGCGGCACCCCGGTTGCGGCCCGCACGCTGCTCCAGCAGGCACTGCCCACGACCTTCGGCCTCAAGGCCGCCGGCTGGCTCGTCCCGGTCTTGGAGGCGAGGCGTCGGCTGCTCGAAATGCGCGCCAAGGGGTTCGCAGCGCAGCTGGGGGGAGCGGCCGGCACGCTCGCCTCCCTCGGCGACTTTGGCACTGAGGTCCTCAAGGAGTTCGCCCGCGAGCTCGAGCTC
>DASQVA010000233.1:0-11474 GCA_035641035.1 Rubrobacter sp.
GCGGCGGCCCGAAGCTCCGGCAGCGCGATAGAGTGGTCGCCGCCGAGGACTATCGGGACGACGCCGGCGCGGTGGATGGGCTCAAGGCCCTCGCTTATCTTCGCGTAGCTCGCCTCGATAAAGCCTGGGACTACGGGGACGTCGCCGTAGTCTATGACGGAGAGGTGGTCGAAGATCACCACTCCCAGGCTCGGGTTGTAGCGGCGGAGGAGGGGCGAGACGCTACGGATGCCCTCTGGGCCGAAGCGGGCCCCGGCGCGGAAGGTGGCGCCGGTGTCGAAAGGCGCGCCGACGATGGCAACGTCAGCGTTCTCGAGGTCCTGCGTGTTCGGCAGGCGCATGAAGGTACGGACACCCGAAAAGCGCGGCGTCTCGAACGAGTCGGCCGGCTCGTAGCGGGTCAATGGTCTCTCACTCCTCTTTGCGTATCGCTATCCAGCCTCCGCCTCCCTCCTGGTCTCGGACTCCCGAATTACCTCGGAGGGGTCTCTCTGCGGGGGTCCGAACGCCTTGCGCAGCATGTAAGCCACCAGCATCACGCCGAGGCTTATGAGGCTCGCTATCAGGAGGGGGCGCAGGTCGGAGATGACGGCCATCCCAATGAGCACCGCCACGATGCCGACTATCGACAGGTACGTCAGCCACGGATAGAACCACATCTTCAGCTGCAGCCTCTCGGGAGCCTCGCGCTCTAGGCGCCGGCGCATCACGAGCTGCGAGACGGCGATCAAGAGGTAGACGAACAGCGCGATGGCCCCCGACGCGTTGATCAGCCACGTGAATATCTCTTCGGGGAAGAAGTAGAAGATCGCGACGGAGACGTAGGCGAAGATGGTCCCGGTGAGGATAGCCCAGATCGGCACGCCTCGCCTCGTCGTGTTGGTCATGAACCTGGGCGCGTCGTTGTGGCGCGTGAGGGCGAAGAGCATGCGGGAGGTCGTGTAGAGGCTGGAGTTGAGGACGGAGAGGACGGCGGTCAGGACTACGAAGTTCATCAGCGTCCCGGACCCGGGTATCCCTATCCTCTGGAACGCGAGGGTGAACGGGCTCTTGATGATGTCCTCGGTGAACCCGGTGTTCCACGGCACGATGCAAGCGACGAAGAACACCGAGACCACGTAGAAGAGCAGGACCCTGTAGATGACCGCGTTGGTAGCCCTGGCGACGTTCCTGCCGGGCTCGTTAGACTCGGCGGCTGCGATGGTGACGATCTCCGCCCCGACGAAGGCGAAGATCACGGTCGCCACGCCAGAGAACATCGCCAAGGGACCGTTGGGGAAGAAGCCGCCCTCCGCGTAGAGGTTCGAGAGACCGGGCGAGTTTCCAGGCCACAGCCCGATCACGAACAAGAACCCAAGGAGAATAAAGATGACGATAGCCACGACCTTTATGCCGGCGAACCAGAACTCGAACTCGCCGTAGGAGCCGACGGAGTAGAGGTTGGTGGCGGTGAGCAGCAATACCAGGGTCAGGGCTATGAGCCAGGGCGCCACGTTTGGTATGTACTGCCCCAGGATGGAGGCCGCCACCGTGGCCTCGAACCCGACCACGATGGCCCAGAAATACCAATACAGCCACCCGATGGAGAAACCAGCCCAGTTGCCCAGGGCCATCCGGCCGTAGTCCGAGAAGGAGCCCACCGAAGGCTGTGCCACCGCCATCTCCCCGAGCATCCGCATGATCAGGATGAGGAGGGCTCCGGTTAGCAGGTAGGTCAGTATGGTCGCCGGACCCGCCTGATTGAGGATCGGGCCGGTCCCAACGAAGAGACCGGCCCCAATGATCCCGCCGAGCGAGATCATTGTCATGTGACGCCTCTTTAAGCCAGGTTGCAGTTTGCCTTCCTGACCACCTGCGCTCCGCTGCTCCGCGCTCGCTTCGGCCATGCTTCCCCTTCCCTATAGTCGATCCCTGTGCGCGCAGCTTACACCCTATGCACGTTGTTTCACAATTATCCTGACGACCACCGCGGTCGGCCCGAGGCAGGGTCAAACGATTATCAGGTCCAGGGGTCGCCTGGAGAGAACCTCCCTACCCGCGTCGGTCACCAAGCAGGTGCGCCCCAGGCTCATGGCGACCCCTCGTTCGGAGTCCGCCACTACGCAGTGGAGAAAGAAGACCATCCCCGGTTCGGCCGGCACGGTGTTACCCGAGAACAGCATCGGCCGGTCCATCCAGTTGGGGCTGAAGGTCGTGCCCAAAGAGTACCCGCACGCCGCGTAGCGGTGCTTTTCGAGCCCGGCGCTGTCCAGCACGCGACGGTGGGCATCGTCGACCTCGCCCACGGGTCGCCCCGGCGTCAGGGCCCCGGTCATCTCCTCGAGCGCTTCACGCACGACGGAGTGGAGGTGACGCTGGTAGCTTGATGCTTCGCCCACCGCCAGGGTGCGCATCATGGCGGCGTGGTAGTGGCGGTAGGATCCGGCCCACTCCAAAGAGAGCTGGTCGACCGGGTCCATACGGCGCATGCCCGCGGCATAGCGAAACAGTAGGGCGCGGGGGCCTGAGCCAATGATAACCTCGTTGGCCGGGAAGTCTCCACCTCCCTCGAAGATGGCGCCTTGCAGGGCCGCCAGCACCTCCCCCTCGAAGACCCCCGGCGCCGCCACCCCGACCGCGCGATCCAGGCCGAGGTCGGCCAGCCGTGCCGCCTCGCGCACGTACCCGATCTCCGCCGGAGACTTGACCATCCGCAGGCGGGTCACGAGATCCGATGCCTCCACCAGCTCGCAGAAGCCGCTCAAAGCGGCCTCCACGCGCTTGAGGTTGTAGCCGGTGAGGCCGTAGGCGTCGGTCTCTATCCCCAAGCGTTCGCCCCCACACCCGTGCTCTTCGAGGATCCCCTTGAGGTCCTCGGCGGGATCTACGCCCTCGGCGTCGTACCAGACCCGGACGTCCGGGATCATCGACGTGTGCTCGGCCTGGCGCACGTCGGGGGTGCGGGTCAACAGGGTGAGGGTCTCGCCGTCCGCCCCCATGTAGAGGCACTGGAAGAAGACGTAGCCGAACGTATCGTACCCGGTGAGGTAGTACATCGACTCCTGGCGGAACATAAGCAGGCCGTCGAGTCCGCTGTCAGCCAACCCTTCGGCCGCGGCCTTGCGGCGGGCCGCCAACTCGTCGGCAGCGAAGTGTGTGGGCATGGCTACCGGCTCCTCGAGTACACGTTGTTCGGGTCGGTGACGACTACGCCACGGACATGGAGTCGACGCTGTAGTAGCCGCCGTAGAACGCTTTGCTCTCCTTTCGGACCCACTCCCGGTCGGCGGCCCTATCCCCGAAGCGCTCCGGGTCGACCGAGGACAGATCCTCACCCGGGTCACCCCGCGCTACCCAGTTCGCCAACCAGCGGCCCACAGCCGCGGAGCCCGCGATGCCCAGGGCCGCGCACCCGGTGGCCGCGAAGAGGCCCCCGACCCCTGACACCGGTCCGACTAGGTAAGCCCCGTCCGGGGCGAAGGTCGTCAGGCCTCTCTGGTAGTCGGCGACCTCCAGCTCCTTCAAGATGGGAAAGACGGGGACGAGCCTCCCGCGGGCTTCTCTCATCACCTCTACGGGTTCCTCGATGTCCGCCGTCCCGAACCCGGCGGGCAGTCTCTCGAGGTCGTAGCTCGTTGGGTCAGGCTCGAAGAACCCGTAGAGGTAGCCGCCGCCCTCGGGTCTCAGGTAACAGCTCGCGTCGGTCACCCGGACCACCGGGTGATGGCCGGGGATGCCGGGGGCTGGGACCGTGGTGACGCGCTGGTGGCGTATGGGCACCATAGCCGGCTCGTGGCCTGCCATCTTCTTCGAGATTACCCCGGTCCAGGGGCCGGCCGTAACCACGACCCGCTCCGCCTCGACGAGACCGCGGTCCGTCTCCACCCCCGTCACCCAACCCTCCCGCATCGAGAGCCCGGTCGCGGCGGTGCCCGTCTGAATCCTCACGCCTAGGTCCTCGGCCGCGGCACAGAAAGCCCGCGCGAATTGGCTGGGGTCGAGGTAGCCGTCCCTGGGGACAAAGTACCCGCCCTCGACTCGCGAGACGTCCAATTGCGGCGCCAGCCGGGACATCTCCGCCTCGTCCACAAAGTGGGCCTCCACGCCGTTCTCGTTCGCGTGCTCGACGTGCTCCTTGAAGGAGGCCACCCGGTCAGGCGTGAGGGCCAGCAGCAAGCTACCGACCTGCCGGAACCCGGGATCGTGGCCGGTCTCCGCCTCGAAACCCATACACAGGTCTATGGCGTACCGGACGGCCCGCCTCATGAGAGGGGTGGCCCGGATCTGGCCGACCAACCCGGCGGCCTGAGAGGTCGTCTCATCGAACAGTCTGTCGTTGCGCTCCAGAACCAAAACGTCCGTACTCCCAGCTCGCGCCAGGTGGTAGGCAGTGCTCAAGCCCCAGATGCCACCCCCCACGATCACGGTGCTCGCTTGACGGGTCATCCCACCCCCTGCTGTATCATTCGCCCGGCCGCACCGGAGCGGATCACAGACTAGCTAGGCTCTCCTTCAAGGTACCGGAGATAAACTCCAGGTCATCGTCGGTTACGATCAGGGGCGGGGCGAGGGTAACGACGTTGTTGAACCCGGCCACCGTGTCGCCGTTCTTGCCGACGATGAGACCCCGTTCTTTGCAGCCGGCTATGACCGCTCCGACCTTATCCGCGGTGGCGGGCGTCCGGCTCTCTTTGTCCTCGACGAGCTCCAGACCGAAGAGGAGGCCCTTGTTGCGGATCTGGCCGACGTTCGGGTGGTCTTCGAGGTCAGCCAGCTGCGCGCGCAGCCTCTCGCCCATCGCGGCCGATTGGGCGGGAAGGTCCTCCTCTTCCATGATCTCGAGGTTCCTCAGCGCGAGCGCGCAGGCCGCCGGGTTGCCGCCGAAGGTGTTGACGTGGCGGAAGTGGTCGTACTCCTCGGTCCCCTTGAAGGCCTCGAAGACCTCGCGCCTTACCGCCGTGGCCGAGAGCGGCAGGTAGCCGCTGGTTATGCCCTTGGCCATCGTGACGATGTCCGGCTTTATACCGTGGTGCTGGTGACCGAAGCGTCGGCCCGTGCGCCCGAAGCCGCAGATTACCTCGTCGATTATCAGCAGGGTCCCCGTGCGACGGCAGATCTCCGCGACCTCCTCGACGTAGCCGTCGGGAGGGATGATAATCCCGCCGCCGGTGATAATTGGCTCCATGATGACCCCGGCCACGGTCTCCGGCAGCTCCCACTCCACGGTACGTCCTATAGCCCGCGCGCACTCTAGGTTGCACGCGGGACGATCACTACAGTACGCGCAACGGTAGCGGTCCGGCGGGGCGACGTGCAGGAAGCCCCCGGCGAGCGGCTCGTAGCGGTACTTGCGCTGGGCCTGCCCGGTCGCGGCGAGGGCGCCGAAGGTGTTGCCGTGGTAGGCCCGGTAGCGGGAGACGAATTTGTGCCTGCCCGGCTCCCCGTTCTGCTGGTGGTACTGGCGGGCTATCTTGAAAGCGACCTCGTTGGCCTCGGAGCCGGAGTTCGAGTAGTAGACGATATACTCATCATCCAGCCATTCGTTCAGCTTCTCGCCGAGCCTCACCGCGGGCTCGTGGCCCATGGTAAGCGGGTAGTACGGGAGCGTGGCGAGCTGGTCGTAGGCGGCGCGGGCCAACTCCTCGCGGCCGTAGCCCACGTTCACGCACCACAGCCCGGACATGCCGTCCAGGTAATGGTTGCCTTCGGTGTCGGAGATCCAGGCTCCCTTGCCCTCCGCGACGATCATCCTGGGGGCCGGGGTCGTACCTCCTCCCTCGGAGGGCGTGTAGCGGGAGAGGGCGTGCCAGACGTAACGGTTGTCCTTCTCGACCAGCTCGCGGGTCTTCGCGTTCTTCGTGTCCATGCCGCTCACCCTCTCAGCTAAGAAGTTTGCTCGCGTCGGTGTAGGAGAGATCGTGAGCCTCGGCTACAGGCGCAGAGACCAGATCGCCGCGCAGCGTGGACAACCCCTTCGCCAGGGACGGGTCCGACGCCGCGGCGCCCTCTACTCCCTCGTCGGCTATCTTGATCAGGTACGGCAACGTCGCGCTGGTGAGCGCGAGCGTCGAGGTGCGGGCTACGGCGCCGGGGATGTTCGCCACGCAGTAATGCACCACGCCCTCCTCCACGAACGTCGGCTCGGAGTGCGTGGTCGGCCTCGCCGTCTCTATGCACCCGCCCTGGTCTATGGCGACGTCGGCGACGACGCTTCCCGGACGCATGCTCGCCACCATGTCCCTCGTGACGAGCTTCGGCGCCTTCGCCCCGTGTACCAGCACAGCACCTACAACCACGTCGGACTCGGCGACGTACGAGGCGGTCCTCGCTCGGTTCGGGACCACAAGGTCCACCCTCCCCTCGAAGATGTCCGAGAGGTAGGCCAGGCGCCTGGAGTTGATGTCCAGGACCCTCACGATGGCCCGCATGCCGACCGCGATCTTGGCCGCCTCGGTACCCACGACACCGCCGCCGATGATCGTGACCTTAGCCGCCGGGGTCCCGGGAACCCCACCCAGCAACAGCCCGGCCCCGCCCTGCGGGCTCTCCAGGTGGTGCGCCGCGGCCTGTACCGCCATCCTTCCGGCCACCTCGCTCATCGGCGTCAGGAGCGGCAGGGAGCCGTCGGGCGCCTCGACCGTCTCGTAGGCGATGGACTCGATCTTGCGCTCCATCAGGAACTCTGTGAGCTCCTTGTCCGCCGCCAGGTGCAAATAGGTGAAGAGCTGCTGACCCTCCCGGAAGCGGTCGTACTCCTCGGGAATGGGTTCCTTGACCTTCACGATCAGGTCCGCAGCCGCGAAGACTTCGTCCGGCCCGTCTACCAACCGCGCCCCCGCCCCGGCGTACTCCTCGTCCGTGAAGCCGGCCCCCGCGCCGGCCCCCCCCTGGACGACCACCTCGTAGCCGTGGTGCACCAGCTCCGCGACGCCGTCAGGCTGCATGGAGACGCGACCTTCCATGTCCTTGATCTCCTTCGGTACCCCCACCACCGTCGCCATCGACCCTTCCTTTCCCTCGTGTCTCCCGGGCTCTCCGTACCTTATAGCAAGGCTACTGTAAACATACAAGGATGTTGTCAGAGGCGCATCCGACGGCTTTTAGATGGGGGTGGTTGCTTGCTTTTCGGCGATAACAATTACAATAATGATTCAAGCGTACTAGGACCGGCTTCGGGTCGGGGCGTTGTCGTTGGGAGGCACGGCGGGAGGCAGATTGGCGACGGGCAGCGGTTCGGTGGGGTTCTCCATAGGCGAGGTGGCGCAGGCGATAGGGCTCGCGCCACAGACCTTAAGGTTGTGGGAGAGGGAGCGCCTGATCAAGCCCCGCCGCACGGACCGGGGGTACCGGATCTACACGGAGCCCGACGTGGATCGACTGCGCGAGATCAAACAGATGAGGAAGGTTGAGGGCCTAAACTTCGCAGCCATCCGCAAGCAGATCGGCAGCGCACCGGAGGCGGCCGGCCACAACGGCTCCGTGAGGGCGGTACCTTCCGGGGTCCCGGGGGAGCGGTTGCGGCGGCTGCGGGTCAAGGCACACAAGACGCTCAAGGAGGTCTCCGAAATCACGGGACTCTCCATCTCCTTTATCTCGGCGCTCGAGCGCGGCGGCTCGGGAGCTTCGGTCGCTTCCTTGCGGCTGCTAGCCGGGGCTTACGGGGTAAACATGCGCGAGGTGTTCGGGGCCGACCTGGAGCAGGGATCGCCGCTCGTGCGGGGCGGGGACCGACCCGTGATGCAGTGGGACAACGGCGTGCGCTTCGAGGAGATGGCCTCCGGGGAGAAGGTCATGGACCCCTCCTTTATCCGGGTGCCGCCGGGCACCGGGAGCGAGGGTTTCTACTCCCACAACGGCGAAGAGTTCATCTACGTAATCTCCGGCCTCCTGTTCGTGGAGCTTAAGGATCAGGACATCTTCCGGGTCTCGGCGGGTGACACGCTGTACTTTCCCTCCACGACCCCGCACCGCTGGTGGGCCGGAGAGGAGCACGTCGAAGCCGTCTACGTCAACACCCCACCCACGTTCTAGCTCACCGGTCTCCTGTCCCACCAAGATCACCTCGAAGCTTTGCTCTCCATCCCGGTTCTCTTTGCGCCGTTGGTTTCGCCGGACGGGAGATGGGTGGCGTGGAGCTGGTCCCGGCTCGCACCCGCCGCGGACGTGTTCGCGACCCCCACTGACGGCTCCGGACCGCCTCTCCGCCTGACCGAGATCGCCGAAGGGGACACGTTACCGGTCTCCTGGACGCCGGACGGCGAGGCTTTGCTTGTGAGGCAGGACCGCGACGGGGACGAGCGGGCGCGGCTCTTTCGGGTGGGGCTCGCGGGGCCGGGGGTGATGGAGCCGCTCACCGGGCCGGACCCGAACTATTACCTGAAGGGCGGCCAGTTGCACCCGGACGGTCGCTCCCTGATCTACGCTGCCAACCTCGACGCCGAGAGCGGGGAGGAGATCGAGGCCGACAGGCTCTACTGTCACGACCTAGCCACCGGCGAGCGCCGGGCGCTGGCCCGTCCGCGGAAGGGTAGCATCTCCCGGCCCGAGTTGAACCGTCAGGGGACCCACGTGCTCTACTCACGCAACGACCTACACCCGGCGGGCCAGCAGGTGTGGCTGGTCGACGTCGAGGGCGTGGAAGCCCGCGAGATCCTGAACTTCGGGGAGCGGTCCAAGGTCTCGGCGTCGTGGCTGCCCGACGGACGCCGGGTCCTCTTCGTCGCCGAGACCGAATCCTACCGGCGGTTGGGCGTGTGGAGCCTGGACGACAAAGCCGTGCGCTGGCTCGTGGACGATCCGGGGCGCGACATCGCCGACGCTTTCGTCCCACCGAACGGCGGCCCGGCGGTCGTCGTCGAAGTCGAGCAGGCGCGGATACAGGCGTCGTTGCTCGACGTAGAGGGCGGCGCGGAGACCGCGCTGCGCCACGAGCGGGGCAACCTGGTGCCGCTGGCCCCGGTCGGCGACGGGACTTGGACCTGCACGAGCTACGATGCCCAACATCCCGTGGACCTCGTCCGCTACGACGAGGATGGTGGCGCGCCCGTCAGCGTCACCGGTCTACCGCAACGGACGCCCGTCGGCGCGGAGCGGCTGGTGGCGGCTGAGGACTTCCGGTGGCGTTCGGTGGACGGGTTGGAGGTGCAGGGGTGGCTGTACCGGGCTTCTCGGGAGAGCGTGGGGGCGGTGATGTTGGTACACGGCGGCCCGACGAGCCACGCCGAGGACCGGTTCAACGCCCAGATCCAGTACCTCGTCTCGCGGGGCTTCGACGTGCTCGCACCGAACTACCGCGGCAGTACCGGGTTCGGGCTGGCGTTCCAAGAGTCCATCAAGGAGGACGGCTGGGGCGGCAGGGAGCAGGAGGACATCAGAACCGGGATAGAGGCGCTCATCGGGGCAGGCGTCGCGAGATCCGGCAGGGTCGGGGTCACCGGCACCTCCTACGGAGGATACTCGGCGTGGTGGGCTATCACGCACTACCCTCCCGACCTCGTCGCCGCGGCCGCACCCATCTGCGGCATGACCGACCTCACGATCGACTACCACGCAACCCGCCCGGACCTCAGGCCGTACAGCGAGGAGATGATGGGCGGCTCGCCGGACGAGATCCCGGAGCGCTACCACGAACGCTCGCCGGTACACTTCGTGCAGGATATCCGGGGCGAGCTCCTAATCGTTCAGGGCCTCAAGGACCCGAACGTCACCCCGGAGAACGTCCGCGTGGTCGCGCAGGCCCTGGAGCGCACGGGCGTCTCCTACGAGCTGCTGACCTTCGAGGACGAGGGGCACGGGATCTCACGTCCCGAGAACCTGCATACCCTCTACCCTCGCCTGGCGGACTTCTTCGAAAGGGCCTTCGAGCGGTCTGGCGAAAACAGAACGAGATGAGCGGTGCCGGGCGTTTTAGCCCCTCGGCGGCTTGAGAAGCTATACGCTCAGGGAAGGTCTGAGGAGCCGCGGGTCTCGCCCATCCTGGGTAAGCGTCACGAGCATGGCGGCGCGTCCCCTGCTGACCCAGCCCTTGGCCGTCCCGTCCGGAACGTCTAAGACCTCGGCTATCTCCGCATAAGAGAGACCATCCATGTGGCGCAGCACCAGCGCGGCCCGGTGGTCCTCCCGGACGCTGCCTAGGGCCACCCGCACCTCTTCCCGGCGCTCCGAGTTCAGGACCGCCGCCTCGGGGTCGGCGGCGCCACCGGACGGCTCCGAGAGGTGCGTCGTCTCTTCCTCGACCTCGCGATCTTCCCGGCGCGACTCTTTGCGTTGAACGCTGAGGCAAGTGTTCACGGTGATCCTGTAGAGCCAGGTGCTGAAGGCGCTCTCTCCCCTGAAGCTCTTGATGTTTGCCCAAACCCTGACCCACACCTCCTGGGCGGCGTCCTGGGCGTCTTCGCTTCCCACCATCCGCGCGGCCCCCCGGTAGACGAGGTCCGAATAGGCCCGGACCAGCCTCGAAAAAGCATCCACGTCACCCTTGGAAGCGCGTGCGATCAACCGCCGGTCCCTGGCACTCACCCGTGGACCTCGCCCGTCGAGACCGTTCAATCGCGCGGAGGACGGAACGACAGCCGGTCTTCGGCGCTCACTGTTTATATCTGCGGCGGGCGTCAAGAGGAGGGTCCATGGCCGTTGCCCTCGATGGCCTTCAGCACCTCGCGCAGCAGTCCGCCGGCCAGTTTTTCGCCTCCGGGGTTCACTATCCAGTTGAGCCCGCTCCCGTCCGGTATGTCCGAGCTCTTGACCCTCACGCAGATCACGTAGGTCTCGAGCTCAGCTTCCTCCCCGTGGTATTGGGTGAGGTGGTCCATCAGCGTCGTCACCGAGTTGTTGAACAAAGATAAGTCTACAGCCACGCGTCCCTCCATTCTACTCTTTTCGACCGTCCGGTCGCCCTCGCCGACCCTAAAGACCGGTACGCAATCTTGCCGCTCCCCGCAGGAGCGCGAAGCCACGAGAACTCAACTCGACCGTCAGGCACACTACGCCCACCCCGGCTCTCCCCCGGCAGGGTTCTCCTGGCGATCATCGCGGTTCCGGCATCCTTGCCGTGATATCCAGCGATACGGGTCCTGCTCCCGGCCCGTCACATAGCGTCACTTTCCGCTAGTCCACGACGTACGCTAGTCCACGACGTACTTACCCAATACACCAGCGATTATCTTTGGTATTCCGTCTGCGACGACGCTAATTCTGCCTTCCTGCCATCCGACACCTAAACGGGTAGGGGTGCGGGTAGGAGGGAGGAACCCACGCGACGAGCACCCTCCTCCGAGAGGAGGAATGACCGAAGACGCGCAGAACCTGGCCCGGCTCCTGGTCCAGCTCGTCCAGGATCAGACCGTAGACAGCGCCCGAGGTTTTCTCGGCGCCTCGCTCGGGTGGCTCAAGGACCGGCTTCGGGACGTCCGCTCCCAGTTGGAATACATGACGGAACAACTCCGGCAGGAGGAAGCGTGGGCCCAGAATCAGGAGCTCGTCGACTCATACTCGGC
>DASQVA010000234.1:0-3694 GCA_035641035.1 Rubrobacter sp.
CAAGACCACATACGCGGTGGCGGCGGCAGCGACGAAATCTACACTGGGCGCATCCCTCGCCGAGGTATCGCGGGGCCCGACGGCCTGGTGGACACCGTAGAGTGTGGCTCTGGGTTTGACACGGTTTACTACGAAAAAGACCGCGATAGGATAAACAGCGATTGCGAGAAGAAGAAGCCGTACTCGTACTAGTAGTCAGCAGGGCCGGGGTGTAGTAGCTCTCCTGGCCTTCTCTTGCCCTTATTCACCCAAATGCGCGGAGCTTGCTGGTGCCGCAGGCGCTGGCGGACCGGAGGATCCGGAGCCTACTCGCCCCTCTGCGAACGCGATCCTCAGACCTCTGGTGTCCGCTCGATGGCTTCCCCGACTACAGCGTCGTTCTCTACCCCTTCATTAGAGGCGAAAAGGCGGTGGTTCGCATGCCACACGTGAACTTACAGAGGTGGTCCCGCGATTTCGGGGTGCGCTTCGCGACCTGCCGGTGGGGGGAGCGGCCACAACGTGTCAATTTCCCGGGATGGCATAGAATGAAGTTCGATCTTTTGCGTAGTGGAGATATGGATTTGTTGGACGCTAATATCGTTCTGTTCGTTGCAACCTCACTGGCAGTCATAGCGGCACCGGGACCGGACAACATCTACGTCATAACCCGAGGCGTCGCACAGGGTCGTGAGGTGGCCCTCGCCTCGGCTTGGGGCATGTGCAGTGGGCTGTTATTTCACACTACCCTCGCCGCCCTCGGACTCTCGGCGATCCTAGCGCGCTCGGCAGTGGCTTTCTCCGTACTTAAGTACGCTGGTGCTGCCTACCTGATCTACCTGGGCATCAGGGTATTCTTGAGTAAGGAGGACTTCGCTACTTCGACAGAGCAAGAGGCTACGATGACGCTTAGGGGGTTTTACGTTAAGGGCCTGATCATGAACCTGCTTAATCCCAAAGTGGCGGTGTTCTTTTTAGCGTTCCTGCCGCAGTTTGCAGGCCTCGCGATGGGCAACGCAGCCATTCGACTTCTGGTTCTGGGGTTAATCTTCGCGCTTCTCAGCGGGATCATCTTCAGTACCATCGCTCTCTTTTCGGGTATTTTGGGCCACAGATTGCGCACGAACCCCCGCTTCTCTAACATCTTGCAATGGCTGGCTGGGTGCGTGCTGACCAGCCTCGGGATCCGCCTCGCCCTCTCGAGGCACTAACGACATCCGCTGCTGTTGATCACATACTCGTGAAGGACGGTAGGACCTTTCGGCGAAGCGCCCCTCCTATCAGGAGCCGGTGGGCGCGCTTGCGGTGCCCTTCTCAGGCTCCTGGTAGAAGTGGTCGAGGTGGGCCGCACAGAGGACGGTAAGACCCACGTGCGGATAACCTACCGCTTCGGCCCGCCAGCTTCGACGAGCACCAGAGCGGGGAACCCCAAGACTAGCGTGTACACGTCGTTAGCAACTCCTTGGAGTTCGACAACCTACTGGTGTCGCTTGTGAGCGTGGTCGCGGGCCTCGTCGTGGACGAATTCTAGGGATAGAGGCCGCGCTCAAACGGCTGGGCGACTACCTCAAGAAGTGGTACTTGGAGGGAGTTGGCCTAGCCAGCGGGACCTCCGTCACCACGAGCCTCCTGGTCTGCGTCGGCCCGCCAATAACGCTGACGATTATCGGGTTGCTAGAGGATGGATTGAGGGACGACTACAGCCTGCTCGCCTCAAGAGCACCCTGTACTTTATCGCGGCGCTCACGTTCGCCTCCGTGCTCGGGTGGGGCGTGTCGCTCTCGGTCCGGACGGTGCTGCTGGTGCAGGGTTCCCTGACACTCGGGGCGGGCTTTCTGGATGCCGTTGTCAACGAGGCCAGGATCTTTGCGAGGACCGTCATCGGCGGCATCCTTATCGTTGGTCTGAGTCTGGGCTGCTCAAACGTAAGGAGGTCAGGGTCGCGAACGTGCTCCGTGCGCTCCTGATCGCCTATCTGCTCGTCGCGGTCGCATCCCTGTGCCGCTATGACTTCCCCGCGCCCGGCGGATACTCTAATATTCATCGGAACTGTGTCGGAACGTCGAGATAGCCGAGAGGAGAGGACCGTGGAGGGACGAGACCGCGAGTGGCGCGGCAGCCCGCTGGACGTTTCAGAGGGCACCATGGACGCTTACGGCATCCAGGAGTTCGTGATCGAGTTCGACAACGGCGACGAGGACGTCTTGCGTCCCAAGCACCGCGAGGAGTTCCAGTCCTACGAGCTGCACCAGGTGGGGACCTACCTGGACACCCTCGCCCACAGCCTTCGAGAAGGCAAGAAGAACTGATCTGGAACGGAGGAAAGTTTGCACGGCATACAACGAACCCGCAAGGCGCAGGGTCCGGTGGAAGGCGACGTCGGGGTAACCCGGATCGTCGTACGCTACTCGGATGGTCGCGTGATGAACTTCGTGCCCGACGCCAACCGGAATGCGTTCTCAGAGGACGACATGCTGGAGCTCAAAAAGGTAATAAGCAGGGCCTCTTCCACGGCGGAGTGGGCCGACATCAACACCCGGTTGGGGTTCTAGAGCAGGCGGCTTACCTGCCTGGCGCGTCGGAGCCCGGGTCGACCGTGTAACGGTCGTAGAAGTCCGTATCGAGGTTGACCCTCTCGCCGGCGAGCTCCCGGCGCCTCAGGTCCCAGAGGACCTGCAGGTCGTGGTCTATCTGCCGGAGGCGGGCGTGGTCGGCGCCGTCGGCGTGGTGCATACCCTCCCGGGCAACGAGCCGCTCGCGCTCCTCGGAGAGCTCCTCTATCTTTCGCATTACGCCCTTTGCCATCCCTGCCTCCTCGAGTCCAGTCCCCCGGGATTCTATCGAAAAGTCGTCGGTTGCGGCTCTGATCTACAACTTTGATCTACAATCTAGGCTCCCGCCAGTAAAGGGGATGAATGCTTACCAAGATCTACCACCTGGGCTACGCGGTGGAGGACATCGAGGCTGCGTACCGGTTCTACAAAGACAACTTCGGTGTCGAGCCGGGAGAGCCCGAGGTCGTCGAGGAGCAGGGGATAATCGCCACCATGTTCCGGGTAGGTGAGTCGACGATCGAGCTCGTGCAGCCGACTCGCCCGGACTCCCCGGTGGGCAAGTTCCTCGCCAAGCGCGGCGAGGGCTTCCACCACGTTGCCTACCAGGTGGACGACCTCCGCCGGGCCCTGGCGGAGCTCAAAGAGAACGGCGTGGAACTTATCGACGAGGAGCCCAGAAGGGGGGCGGGGGGCACCCGGATGGCCTTCGTCCACCCGAAAAGCGTCTTCGGGGTGCTCACCGAGCTAGTAGAATTGCCCGACGGGTAAGACGAGCGGGAAGGACACGGCATGAACGTCGAGAAACGCCGGGACGGGCGCCGTACGGAGTCCGGGATCGAGGTCAAACCCCTCTATCGGCCCGATGATCTCCAAGGCTTCGAATACCCGGAGAAACTCGGGGACCCCGGCGAGTACCCCTTCACCCGCGGTCCTTACCCGAACATGTACCGCGGCAGACCCTGGACGATGCGCCAGTACGCCGGCTTCGGCATGGCCAAGGAGACCAACGAACGCTTCAAGTACCTGACCGAGAATGGCCAGACCGGCCTCTCGGTCGCCTTCGACCTCCCGACCCAGATGGGCCGCGACTCCGACCACCAGCTCGCCCTCGGCGAGGTAGGCAAGGTCGGGGTCGCCATCGACTCCCTGCTGGATATGCG
>DASQVA010000235.1:0-2166 GCA_035641035.1 Rubrobacter sp.
CGACACGTGCCTATCCATCTCAACGAGTTGTGGCATCTGTGTTTGCCTCCTCTGGGGATCGTCTGTCCTGTCCATCCTAAGAGCATCATGCCATCCTCGGGAGCAGTGCGCACTCTCGGAAGCCTATTTGAGCTTTTCACCCGAGGGCGTGGAACAGGAATTCTGCGAACTTCGCCTGCACCGCTCTACGTGTCCTCTTATGTATCGCTGAGGAGGGCTTCCCGCTAAGATGCATCTAAGAAACACGCTGCGCAGACCACCATGGAGTCGGGAAGGATCGAGTGAGCACGATGGAAGACGGGCAAGACAATGATCAGAACTCCGAACTAGACCAAAAGACCGCAGGTGCGGTGAAGCTGCTGGTCGGCAGGATCGCGTCCGTTGTGGGGATACTGGCTGGGGTTGGCGGCACCGTGGCCGCGCTCGCCGTGCAGAGCACAGACATAACCGCAGGGGCCGCGGCGATCCTGCTAGGGGTAGTGGGATACTTCCTCGGCGCGAGGAGCCTCGGGGCGGTAAGCGTCGTCGTAGGCGTGGGGTTGCTCGTGATGCTCGTAGGGGCGAGCACGGGCTTGACCAACACTAACCCATAGCCAATGAAGTCTACCAAGAAGGAGCCTACCGCTTCCCATAACCCCTAACGCCCACCATGTAGAGCATCAAGGCCCGCTATGGCGACCAGCGTGGCGAGGGGAGAACGATAGAGCTCTCACTAAGCCGTGTATCTCTGTGTTGCTCTGGCGCAGTTATTCCCCGAGGCGGCTCTTTCGGAACTCTATCCGCGCTAGTCAAGCACGGCTACTTACCCGAGGAGTGCGTGGAACAGAAATTCTCCGAAGTTCGGCTCGGGCGCGGGGTGCCACCGCAAAGAACGCCCTTATAATTCTTCGTCCTCGTCCCCACGCCACCAGGCGCAACCTATGCGCGAACCCTATCCGCCGGTTTTGAGAAGCTGCTGCGAGAACCCGCCTGCTGTCAGCTCGCCACCCTCATGGCAGATGGCTCCCCGCAGATAACCCAGGTGTGGGTCGACACCGACGGCGAGCACATCCTGGACAACACTGCCTAGGGCAGGCAGTAGGTCATTAACATCCGCCGCGATCCACGCGTAGCCGTGAACGTGGTAGACGCGGACAATGCTTGGCGCCTGGCCATGGTGCGCGGACGGGTGGTGCAGGTCACCACCGAGGGCGCCGACCGACTCATCGACGAGTTGGCCAAGAGGTGCCTCGATGCGGATTCCTACCCGTTTCGGGACCCCGCGGAGGTACGCGTGACGCTAAAGATCTTGCCAGAGAGGATCAACGAGGTTGGGCTGGAGGAGTAGGCCTTCGCGCCTACGCACCCGAGCCCTTCTTGACTTTATTTACGAACGACGTGGAAAACACGAATTCTCGGAAGTTTGCGATAGCAAGCTTCGGCGTCGAGGCCCCGACCTTTCGCTCAGAATGAGCAGAAGTGTCCATTCGCCGCCGATAACCGCCGCGCCTTGCTACGAATGGAGCGCGAAAACGTAGCAAGCGGTTGCGACTTGCCACCCGCCGGCTTCGGGAGAATTCAGGGGTTCTACGAGCTTCATTTGGGTGTTCTCAGAAGTTTGGGGGAGTAGAGAAGGGTCGCGGCCTTTAGACTGGACGGGTGGTGACGGAGACCGGTCTGAAGCTGGGCGACGGTCGCACGCTGCACGTGTACGACACGGGCGCCGACGACGCGGAAGGCCGGCTCGCCGTTTTCTGGCACCACGGCACGCCGAACATCGGCGCGCCCCCCGAGCCCCTATTCGCGGCTGCGGCCCGGCTCGGCATCCGTTGGGTGTCATACGACAGGCCTGGCTACGGTGGATCTACCCCCTACCGAGACCGGGATGCGGCATCGGCGGCCGCCGACGTCTCAAGCGTCGCCGATGCGCTTGGCATCGATCAGTTCGCGGTCATGGGCCATTCCGGTGGCGGTCCGCACGCCCTGGCGTGCGGAGCGCTGCTGCCAGAACGCGTGCTGAGCGTGGTCAGCGTGGCCGGGCTGGCCCCGTTCGGCGCCGAGGGGCTTGAGTGGTTCGCGGGCATGTCGGACTCCAGCGTGGCGTCTCTGCGCGCCGCCGCCGAGGGACGTGTGGCGAAGGAGAGGTACGAGGCTTCGGGCGCCGAGTACGACCCGGAGATGTTCACC
>DASQVA010000236.1:0-20667 GCA_035641035.1 Rubrobacter sp.
CGAGGCCGTGGTGTGCGCCAGCATAACTGCGAGGAAACTCCGGGAGATCGGCGTCTCGAAAAGCATGGATATCATCGAGGAAGACAGGATCCTGGACCAGGGCGGCATCGAGATGCTAGGCCGGATGCTCCGCGAGCGGCAACGCGACGCGCCTGACTAGCTTTCGTCGGAAGCCTACTGCCGACCATGCGACGCGTGCGTTGTAGCGCTGGACGTCTGCAACGTAAGTCTGCAACGTAGCGGAGGCCTGATCCTTCAATGAACCGCCCTTCGCCCGGCTATCTTCTCTCGGCGATCCACCTACCGGAACTCTACGCCGGGTAGCTCCAGCCGGAAAGTCCCTTCCGGGAACTACTCGTCGTAGACAATCTCTGTGACCTCGGCGACGCGGAGGAACTCCCTGCCTTCGAGTTTCGCCGCCACGTGCAGTATCGTCCCTACCTCTGCGTTTACGAAGAGAACGTGGTCTGTGGTGCCTTCCAGAGAAGCATTACAGCAGCGTTCATAATTATTGGCCGGATGCATTGAAAGGGTCGATGGGCTTCTTGCAGAGATGTAGGGAGCTTGCTCCTATTAGCTACGACATACCAATACTCGTCCAACTTACCGTAGGGTCAACCTTTATGACGAACGTTGTAAAGTCGTGGAAGATAGACGGTGGGTAGCCCCACGAGATGGTCTCGACCAGAACCTCCATGGCGTCCCTAGCGGCAACGGTAGCTCTCCGACCCGTCTTGTGCACGATCGTATCATCCAGGAGGGCGTAGTAGAACGGGTCTTCTGAGGGGACGAGCCTGAAGGAGAGGTCCGTGTAGGGATCCTGATTGAGCCACTCCTCCGCAGAGGCGGGATCGTGGATGGCCGTTTCCGGGGACTCGTAGACCCACCGCGGCCCTCGCGCCGCCGAACACAACGGAACGGAGCATTGAACCATCGTGGGCGTGTCACTCCTCACGCCAGTGGTGGGGTCACTCGTGCCAGAGTCGAACCACCTCTTCGGATTCCTCGTAGGCCCGTTAGAAGTCCTCTCTCGAAGGTCGCCTCCACTCGCCTCCATCCTCGCGCACCATCCCGAACCTGACCCCATGCTCCAAACGTCAGCATACGTAGCGCCGGTTAGCCTCCCCGGTCACGACTGCGTCGACGGTGTGCAGAATCGCGGCTCGTACCGAGCGGGAGCGATCCCTGGTCTCAAGAGCAAGTCCGAGAGCTCTTCGAAGCCATTGTGTGACAGACCGGACATCGTCGAACGGTAGCGTTGGCGCCAACCGTCCGCAACAGAGTAGAGTTCCGTTAGCGCCCGCGATTCGTCAGCGGTGATCGCTTACCGGAAAGGATCCGACCCGTGGTTGGCTCATCTGGAAAGCCATGGTCTTGCGGCGTTCGGGTGCGCGGACGGACTCGGTACTCAGGTCCGTACGTTATAGTGGTTCATCGCCGCCTCGGGGCCGTGCTCGACCACGAACTCTACTGCATCCGCCGCCGCGGGGATGGCGTCCTTTATGACAGAGTCCATGCGCGAGAGCACGTAGTCGGTGACGGTGACGCCGACTGGAGGGCGCCCGATGCCGATACGGACCCGCACGAACTCGTTGCCAAGCCTCCCGATGATGGAGCGCAAGCCGTTGTGGCCGCCCGCCCCGCCGCCGACCTTAACGCGCACGGCACCGGCCTCGAGGTCGAGGTCGTCGTGGACGACGACGAGGTCTTCGGGCCCGTAATCCCCGACGGCTGAGCCGGAGTTGTTCATGAAGGTCGTGGGCTTGAGCAAGGTGACGGCCTTCGGACCCCAAGATACGGCGGCGGCTTCGGCCCTCTTTTTTTTGCGCCAGGAGCCGCCGTGGCGCCTGACGAGCTCGTCGGCGACCAGGTAGCCGGCGTTATGGCGGGTACGCTCGTAAGAGCGTCCGGGGTTACCGAGGCCCACGACGACGGGGGACCCGGTCTTCAACGGCCCCCCGTCGTGTTGTTCTGTTCGGCCGAAAAAGGAGCGAGCCAGCTTAAGCCTGGACGTTTTGTCCTGCGGGTCCTTCTCCCTCCCCGGGAGTATCCTCGTCGGTCGCCTCTCCACCCTCAACAGCCTCTTCCTCGTCGGTCGGCTCCTCGACGATGCCGGCGGCCTCTATCTCCTCCTCGGTGATCTCGGTCGGTGCGGTGATCGTGGCCGCAACCTCCTCGGGCTCCGAGAGCAGCGTCACGCCTTCGGGGAGCATCAGGTCCCCGAGGGTGAGGTTCTCGTTCATGCCGAGGTTCGAGACATCGAGCGTGATCTCTTGCGGGATGTCGCCGGGGAGGGACTCGACCTGGATCTCGTAGGCGACCTGCTGTAACACACCACCCTCGTCCACACCAGGCGCCTCGCCGACGATCGCTATCGGGACGGTGATCTCGATGCGCTCGCGCATGTTCACCGGGGCGAAGTCCACGTGGACGAGGTTTCCCGAGACCGGGTCGCGGTGGGCGTCCACAACGCGAGCCGTCGAGGTGTTGCCGCCCAGGTCTATATCGTAGAGGGCGTTGTCCCCAAAGTGCTGGAGAGTATAGTCCACAATCTTGGTCGGGATCGCCAGCGAGGTGCTCTTTCCGGCCTCGCCGGCGTCGTTGTAGAGGACCGCAGGGGTCATCCCCGAGGCCCTCAGGCGCCTGGCGGCGTTCTTGCCCCGGCCCTCACGCTCCTTCGCCTGTAGGTCTACGTTGTCTGCCACGTCGTTCTCCTAACGGTCTAGAAAAGCTGATTTTCGCCCATGAAGACCTCACTCACGGACTCGTCGGTAAAGACATTCTTTATCGTGCTCGCGAGGATTGGTGCGATCGTAAGCGTTTTGATCTTAGACCGTGGCTGGTCCCTCTTCAAGGGGAGTGTATCGGTTACGACGACCTCTTTTATCTTGGATTCCTCGATCTTGCGGTACGCGTCTCCCGACAGCTCGCCGTGAGTGGCGGCGGCCCAGACCTCGGTAGCCCCTTCATCCACCAGGCGCGCCGCCGCGTTCGACAGGGTCCCACCCGTGGCTATGACGTCGTCTATCATGATCGTGCGCTTGCCCGCCACATCGCCGATCACGTGCGTGACCTCCGAGTGGTCCGGCCTGTCGCGCATCTTGTTCACGATGGCCCACGGGAGCCGCAAGTGCCCCGCGAGCTGCTTGGCGACCTTCACCTCGCCCGTGTCGGGGGCCACCACCACGGCGTCCTCGGCGTCCTGAAACCCTTGGTCCGCGAAGTAGTCTACGAAAGTGTGCATCGCCGTCAGGTGGTCGACCGGGAAGGAGAAGTAGCCCTCGATCTGACCCGTGTGAAGGTCCATCGTCATGACTCGCTCGGCGCCCGCAGCCTGTATTATGTTCGCCACAAGCCTAGCCGAGATGGGCTCACGCGGCTTGGTCTTACGGTCCTGGCGCGAGTAGGCGTACCAGGGGATGACGGCCACGATACGCTTCGCCGAGGCCCTCTTGGCGGCGTCTATCATGATTAGGAGCTGCATCAGGTTCCGGTTGACCGGCTCGCACAGGGACTGGACGATGAACATATCGGCCCCCCGTACGCTCTGCAAGTACCGGGCGTACAGCTCCCCGCCGGGAAACTCGATCAGCTCGACCCTGTTGAGCTCGAGGTCGAGCCTCTCAGCTATCCTTTCGGCTAGCTCGGGGTAGCCCTCGCCGCTGACTATCATCAGCCGCTTCTCCGTAGTCTGCGTCAGATAGCCGTTCTCCATCACCGTGCTAACCCTCCGTCTCTGGCCGGCCCATCCTGTCGCGCTCTCTTCCTGCGCCGCTGGGGGGATTCCGCGATCGCCCTCGCCGGGGCCCCCACCGCCAGCTTGCCTGGCGGCACGTCTTTGTTGATCACCGATCCCGCCGCCGTGTAGGCGTCCTCGCCGACCGCGACCGGTGCGATGAGGTTGGTGTTTACCCCCGTAAAAGCGCCGTCCCCGATCCTGGTACGGTACTTCTCCTCGCCGTCGTAGTTCGCCGTGATCGTGCCCGCCCCGAGGTTGACGCCGGTCCCGATCTCCGCGTCCCCCACATACGAGAGGTGAGGGATCTTGCTCCCCCTCCCCACCCGCGTGTTCTTGACCTCGCAGTAGGCCCCGACCTTCGCCCCCGGCTCAAGAACCGTCCCCGGCCGCAAAAACGAGTAGGGTCCCACGTGCGCCGCATCCCCGATTACAGCGCCGCGCCCCACCGAGTGCTCGACGTGGGCACCGTCGCCGACCATCGTGTCCTGCAAGTCTGTCGACGGCCCGATCACGCAGTCCGAGCCGATCCTCGTCTGTCCGTGCAGGAAGCTGCCGGGCAAGACCACGGTGTCGCGCCCGATCTCGACCGAAGCCTCTATGTGCGTCGAGGCCGGATCCCTCACCGTTACCCCTTCCCTCATGTGGGTGTCAAGGATGCGCCTTCTCAAGATCTCCTCAGCCCGCGCCAACTGCGCTCGGTCGTTGACCAGGTTGGCCTCCTCCGGATTCCTCAGTCGGTAGGTGACCGCCCGGCTGCGGCGCCCGATCGTCTCTAGAACGTCCGTGAGGTACAGCTCGCCCTGCTCGTTCTCCGCCGAGAGGCCCGAGATGGCCTCTCGGATCTCCGGCAGCTCGAACGCGTAGAGGCCCAGGTTGACGAGTCTAACCCCGCGCTCGGACTCGTTCGCGTCCCTCTCCTCGACTATCCTGACCACGCCCGCGTCCTCGACGACCCGCCCCAGGCCGCCCGGGTCGTCGAGCTCTGCTACCAGCACCGTCGCCCCCACCCCCGCCGAGCGGTGACGCTCGAGTAATTCTCCTAAAGTTCTCTCCGAGATCAGGGGCCCGTCGCCATTCACGACGAGGAGAACGCCCTCCTCCTCACCGGCGAGGGAGGCCAGGGCCACGCGCACCGCGTCCCCGGTGCCGAGCTGCTCCTCCTGCAGGACGGCCTGCGCGTCCCCCGGCAAGACCGCCTCGACCAAGTCCGCCTGGTGACCCACGACGACGAAAAGCCCCTCGGGTAAGAGGGGCCTCGTAGCCTCGATGACGTAATTTACCATCGGCACGCCGCAGAGGGTGTGCAGTACCTTCGCCCGGTTTGATTTCATCCGGGTGCCCTTGCCAGCGGCCAAGACCACAGCGAAGATCGGCGCACTCTGAGACATCGGCCTACGAACTCCTATCGTTAGCCTCGCTGACGGTCACGGACCGCGCACGCTCGTCGGCGGCTGGGGCGGCAGGATTCGAACCTGCGATCCCGGGACCAAAACCCGGTGCCTTGCCACTTGGCCACGCCCCAGTACTGGCTCGCGCCCGCGACGACGCGATTATACCGGAGCGCCTATGGGACGTCAGAGTTTTGGTCTTTCCCAGAATACAGGGTGATGAGACCAATCCAGGATCGATTTTTCGTACCCGCGCGGTAAAGCTGATGTTTTCCAACCCGTCGAGGCGGAAGAGACCCCGCAGCCGAGTGCTCCGTGGGGTGTGAGATCTTTCCCAGATTCTCTGCGAAACACCCGTAGGTCAGACCGAGTACACATACTTCCCGAATCACCTCGTATACCCATGCGTCCAACAGAGACCCCACTTAGACGCTGAGACTCAACCCTCCCGGATCTCCCGCCTCACACAGTCCTCCGGACTTTCCCCCGCTTCCAGCTTATCTTCCGGCGGCTCCCATCTCTCGAGCATCACAACGCCGCCTTAGTCAAGCAATACGCCTTTGATCGAAATAGGGAATATGCGCTTGCTCTCTTGAGTTCAGTGGTCTAATCCAGACCTCCTCAGATCTCTTCCACCCCGCGGGACACTGGCCCGTAAACGCCGGCGAAAGGCGCCCTACTACTCCGCGCGGTGCTCCAAGCGGCCCCCTCCTCCTCGAAGATGCCATAGACAGCCGTCCCGCTGCCGCTCATAGAAGCCCCTAGCGCCCCGGCGTCCATCAGCCCCCGCCACAGCTCCGCCACCTCGGGTACGAGGCCCACGGTCACGGGTGCGAGGTCGTTGCCGACCGCCGCGGCGAGCGCTGAGAGTTTCCCGGATTCTAGCGCGGCGAGGACAGCCCCGACGGAGCGTGCGCTCCTCGCGGGTCCCTCATCGTAAGCACGATAGATCTTCCCCGTGTCCGCGCCCGCGAGCGGCTTGGCAACGACAAGACGGTGAGCCGACGGCGCCGGGAGCGGGGTCAAAAGCTCCCCGACGCCCTCCCCAAGGGCCGTCCCGCCTGAGACGCAGAACGGCACGTCGGCCCCAATCCTCGCCCCCACTTCTCGCAACTCCTCGGCACGCAGCCCGAGGCTGAAGAGCTCGTTCAGCCCTATAAGGACGGCCGCCGCGTCCGCCGACCCGCCGCCGAGGCCGGCCCCGGCCGGGATCCCTTTCCGCAGCGTCACCTTGATGGGGAGCTCGTCGTCGGCCAGCCTGCAGAGAAGCCTCCAGGCGCGATATGTTGTGTTCTCCCCCGGCAGCCCGTTCATCGTGCCCTCGGGCTCGACCCTCAACCCGAAGCCCCGGCCAGCGACCTCGATCCCGACCTCGTCGGCAAGCGAGACGCTCTGCATGACGGTCCTGACCTCGTGATACCCGTCCTCGCGCAGCCCCAGCACGTCCAGCGCGTAGTTGACCTTGGCGAAAGTCCTAAGCCGCATTTTTTTCATCACAGTGCCCACGACAACGCCCGGTATAGCGCCACGAAGTCTTCAGGTGCCAGCTCTTCGGCCCTCGCGTTCGACCCGTACCCCAAGGAATGGAGGACCCGCGGGGCCACCGCCTGCGCCGGCTCCGGCAGGTTGTTGACGAGCCGCTTACGGCGACTCTTGAACGCCCCGAGTACGAGATCCTTTAGCCGGTAGTAATCCTCCGGTGGTTCTACGCGATTCATCTCCACAACCGCCGAGTGTACCCTAGGCGGTGGGTCGAACACGGTCGGGGGGACCCTGTGCAGGATGCCGACCCGCGCCAGCAATTGCGCCAGCACCGCGTAGGCCCCGTAATCTTTGGTACGCCGCTGCGCGGCCATCCGGCGTGCCACCTCCAGCTGCACCATGAAACGCAACGTCTTCAAACTCTCGACCTCTTCGAGTAGCCGAAGAATCAGGGGTGAGGCTACGTTGTAGGGCAGGTTCGCGGCGAGCCTGTTGGGCGCCGGGACGAGGCCCGAGTAGTCGAAGCGGAGGGCGTCGCCCTTGTGAATCCGGACGTTGTAAAGGCTGCCTACGGCCCCACGCAGGGCGGGGAGCAAGTCCGGGTCGATCTCCACCGCGTGCACGAGATTTGCCCTCTGGGCGAGAAAGACCGTCAGGAATCCGCGCCCGGGGCCGACCTCGAGGACCACATCCTCCGCCATCACGCCGGAGACTACTATGCGTGCTGTGTTCGGGTCTTTGAGAAAGTGCTGACCGAAGCGTTTTTTCGGGAAATCGGCGGCGGGGTTCAACGAGGGTCTTCAGACCTCGAGCGGCAAGCCGAAGAGGCTGCGGGCGTTACGGGTGGTTAGGGTGGCGAGCTCTTCGTCCTCGATGCCGAGCCGCTCGGCGACGAAGCCGGCCGTGTGGACGACGTTTCGGGGCGCGTTCTTCCGGCCGCGCAGGGGTTGGGGGCTCAGGTACGGGGCGTCCGTCTCGACGAGGATGCGTTCGGGGTCCATGAGGCGGAGCACTCGAGCCGTCTCGCTGTTCTTGTAGGTGACGTTCCCGGCGAGACCGACGTAGTAGCCGCGCTCCCTGGCCTCCTTGACCTCTCGATCGCCGCCCTCGAAGCAGTGAAGGACGACGGGGACCCGAGCGCTACCGAGGTAGGCCATCGTGTCGGCGAAGGCCTCGCGCGAGTGGATCACCAGGGGGAGGCGGGTGTCGTTGGCGAGCGAGATCACGTCCTCGAACAGTGCCCGCTGGATGTCAGCCGACCAGTTGTTCCAGTAGTAGTCAAGCCCGACCTCGCCCAACGCTACTATCCCCGGTGACTCCGAGAGCTCAGCCAGCGCCTCGAGGTCCACCGCCGTGTACATCTCCGCGTTGTGGGGATGAATACCCGCCGTCGAGTAGACGTTCGGCAACACCGCCGCCAGCCCCGCCCCCCTCTGCGAGTCCTCCACGCTGGTCCCCACGTTCACCACGGCCCCGACCCCTACCTCGGCCGCCTCCCTCACCGCCTCCTCCGGCGCGACCTCGAGCCGTAAGAGGTGCGTGTGCGAATCCACGAGCATACCACCCATCCCCTCTCCGAAGCCACCACCAGGCATTATAAGGTCGTCGGCGTTCAGCCGAAATAGCTTGTCAGTCAACCTGTCGAGCGATCAAAGAATCCAAGACTGACCGAAACGCTAACCGATCGAGACCCCACGAGTCGGACGCGCAGCCAAGATCCACGCCACCCATACCGAAAAACACGTGTCCTAAGACGTCCCGGCCAATCGCCAGAGCTAACGCTCCACTGGTAGCTCGACATCGTTATAGGTTCACCCGGCGAGAAGTTCTCGAACCTAATCTATTTAGGTACATGCGCCGGCCACGAGCCGAACAAGTGCTGCTTTTGTTACGACATGTACAAGACACCCACTGGACAAAAAGGTGGATGGTGTCGCGTCCTAAGGGAGTAGAAAAGATGCTCGGAGCCGGAGAGTCCACGAAGTAGGGGTGGAGCAGCCAAAGAACACATGAAGAAGAAGGCCCTGGTCTTCGGATCGTTGCACCTCAGGCAGCGAACTGCAAGGGATCTTTATTGGTGGCTTCTTCGCAGCGTTGAGGAACAGCCGAGTTTTGGGCACTAACTACATAGGCATCAAGCGGAACGACAGCCCTAGCCAACTCCGAAGAGGGCGTGAGCGTCTACGGCGACTCGAACAGCACCACCGTCGGCGGAGGGCGTTCGGCGCAGTCAGAGTCATCGCCTTCACAAAAGTGCCTGGTACAGAGATAATCAGAGACGACACCGACGCTCCGACCGGCAACCGCTTTCTTAACAACTCCAGCTTCTCGAAAGCCGGCTTGGTTATAGACCTCAGCGATAACGGCGTGATGCCAAACGAAACCCGCGACCGTGACCCGGGTTTCAGCGACCCGCAGAACTCTTCCGTCCTCTCCTCCGCCACTACCACCTCCGAGGGCTCGACCACCGTGAAGGGGAGCCTCCATAGCACTCCCGGCAAGAGCTTTCTCGTCCAGTTTTTCTCCACTCCCTCTGGCCAACAGGCCAAGATCCTCATCGGCCAGAGAAGCGTAAGGATCGAAGCCAGGGGCAACGCCTCGCTCATCTTCAGGCCCGCCGCCCGGGCGTACCCGCGGGGTTCAACGTAACCGCCACGGCCATGAGCGCTGACGGCTATACCTCAGAGTACCCGGCGTCGCGAAAGGTGGTGCGGCCTAGGAATCATACAGTGGAGCCGTCAACGGAACGGGCGGGTCGAGTGTTCGTCCCTTCCCGCCACACAGGGCTGCACCTTCGTGGGCTGGCAAATGGTCCAACCGGGACCCAACCGCGCCGGGGCGATAACCTGTTGTGCCTCGTGTCGCCGGTCGCCGAGGATCGATAGCTATGATCTGACAAGCCGATCGTAGATCTCCGCCCGCCTCCGTCCCGACTCCCTAGCCGCCTTGGCCGCCGCCCGCGAAGAGCTCTCCCCTTCGGCAACGTACCTCCGCGCCAGGTCCACTGCCTCCTGGAGGTCCACTAACTCGACTTCTGTTCCACCCCGTACTACTAGTACAATCTCGCCCTTAACCCCGGCTGAGAAGTGCCGTGCCGCCTCCCCCGCCGCCCCCCGGAAGACCTCCTCGTGTAGTTTGGTCAGCTCGCGGCACACCGCAACCGGAGTCTCGGCCGGTAGTTCCCTGAGTGTCTTGCCCAACCGGTGCGGCGACTCGAAGAGCACGAAGGTGGACGGCTCACCCGTGATGCGCCTCAACAACTCCGTACGCTCACGTCCCTTACGCGGCGGGAAGCCGGCGAAGACGACCGTGTCGGAAGGTAAGCCCGAGGCCACGAGGGCGGTGGTCAGGGCCGATGGACCGGGGAGGGACTCTACCTCGACGCCGGCCTCGATGCAGGCGCGCACGAGCCGGTAGCCGGGGTCGGAGACGAGCGGCGTCCCGGCGTCGGTGACGAGCGCGACGCGTTCCATCTTCGCCCGCTCGGCCAGCTCTGGGGCCAGACGCTCCTCGTTGTACTCATGGTAGGCGAGTAGCGTCTTCTTTATGTCGTAGTGGGACAACAGGCGTCCGGTGCGCCGGGTATCCTCGCAAGCCACGAGGTCGGCCTCACACAGGTAGCGGAGGGCCCGCAAGGTTATGTCTTCCAGGTTGCCTATCGGGGTGGGTACGACTGTGAGAGTCACCCTTTAGCTACCCAGCACGTATCCATCGGAGAAGACGTCCCTGGCGAGGGCGGCGGCACCCAGGAGGCCGGATTTGGGCCCCAGGGTCGCCGCCTTTACCTCTGCTAGGTCGCGCGACGGGGGCCGGGCGCGTAACATCACCTCGCGGCGGGTGGCCTTCAGAATCAGCTCCCCGGCCTCAATAGCCCCACCGCCCACCGCGACCACCTCCGGGTTGAAGACGTTGACGAACCCGGCGAGGCCCACCCCCAGCCACGTCCCCGCCTCCTCTAGCACGGAGAGTGCCACTTCGTCCCCCTCGCGGGCAAGCTCGGTTACGTCCTCGCCCAAGACCCGGCGCCGGGCTGCGAGGCGGCCCACGGCGGAGTCGGGGTACTCAGTGGCAACCTGGTGGGCGCGGCGCCTTATGGCGGTGCCCGAGGCCAGTGCCTCGAGGCAGCCGCGGTTGCCGCAGGCGCAGCGCGGTCCCGTGGCCTGGACCGTCACGTGACCGAGCTCGCCGCCGGATCCCTGGGCACCACGCATCAGGAGGCCGTGGGTGATCACGCCCCCGCCTATACCGGTGCCGAGGCCCACGAAGACCAGGTGGTCGGCTTCGCTCCCGGCCCCGAAGCGGAACTCCCCCCAGGCGGCGGCGCTGTTGTCGTTCTCTATTGTTAGGGGAAGACCTATCTTAGGCTCGAGCTCGTCCTTGAGTGGGATGCCCTCGACGGCGCGCAGGTTGGGGGAGAAGACGACCCTGTTCTCTTGGGCGAGGATCAACCCCGGCACGGCCAGGCATACGCCCCCCACCTCCGAGCCGTCCCCCACCGCAGAGACGGCCATGACGATGGCCTCGACGAGCTTCTCGGGCGATTGGGGCGTCGGGTAGCGGACCTCGTCCAGTATCTCGCCCTCCGGGTTTACGATCCCGGCAGCGATCTTGGTGCCGCCCACGTCCACCCCGATGGCGTTCACTGCCTAGCCCCGCCTCCAGTCCACTATCTCGAGCTCCGCCTGCCCGGAGTACCGGCTGCGGCCGACGGTGTACGCCGCGTCGAACGGTCCCAGGGGCAGCTCGTCCGGCTCGCTGGCCATCTTCGCCTTGACGCCACCGGCGAGTTCCAGAAGGTTCATGCCCTCCCAGATCTTGCGCGAGCCCTCGACCCGCAACCCCTCGGTGACAAAGACTGGGCGGTAGTTGCCGCTGCCAAAGGGAGCGAGTTGCTCGTGCCAGTCGAGCAAGCCGTTGGAGACGCTGTTCAGGGGCATCTCGGCGTCCACCTCTATGGCAGGGGCGAAGAGTTCCGGGTTCTCCTTGCCCTGGGCCCTGATCTCCTCGTTGACGCCGGCCACGAAGGCGTCGAGGTTACCTGGCTTCACCGAGAGGCCTGCCGCCTTGCGGTGGCCGCCCCATTCCCCCATCAGATGCCGCACCGCGTAGAGTGCGCCGTAGAGGTCTACGTCGGTGTCCCCGGCGCGGGCCGAGCCGCCGTATGAGTCGTTGGCGCGGCGAGTCAGGATCGCCGCGGGCCGTCCGGTGGCGCCGGCGACGCGGCCCGCGATCAGGCCGGCCAGCCCCCCCGCCTCCTCCGTCACCACGACCTTGAAGTCTTGCTCAGGGTCCACCTCGGTCATCGCGCGCTCGACGGCATAACTGGTCCGCCGCTGGCGCTCGGCGTTGAGCTGGTTCAAAAGCGAGGCGATCCGCAGCGCCTCCCTGCGGTTTTGCGTGAGCAGCAAATCCAGGGCAGGACGCGGGTTCTTTATCCTGCCGATGGAGTTGATGCGCGGTCCGAGCCTCCACCCGAGGTCTCCCTCGTCCAGCTCTCCCCTTACCCCCGCCACCTTGACGAGTGCCTCGATGCCGGGCCGCGCGCCGCCGGCAACGAGCCCCCGGTTTATGTGCTTGAGCCCCATGTGAGCAAGCGCCCGGTTGTCCCCGACGAGCGGTGCGATATCCACGACGGTCCCGACGGAGACGAGGTCCAAGAGCCGTCCCAGGCGTTTCCTGCCGTCCGAGTCGCCGAGCTCTCGGGCGATGGCCCACGCGAACTTCCACGCCACTCCCACGCCGGCCAAGGGATCGTCCTGGTTCCAGAGCTTCGGGTCGAGGACCGTGACGGCCGTGTCTGGCGGGTCTTCGGGTGGGATGTGGTGGTCCGTTACTATGACTTCCATCCCGAGATCGTTCGCCAGCGCCACCTCCCTGCGGTTGGAGATGCCGCAGTCGGCCGTGATCAGTAGGTTGACGCCCTCGGCGAAGAGGTCTCGCACGTACGGCTCCAGCAACCCGTAACCCGTCTGCCGCGTCGGCAAGCCGACGGTCAAACTGTCCGTGTAGTTAGAGAGCGCGAGGTAGAGCACGGCGGCCGAGGTGATGCCGTCGGTGTCGTAGTCACCGAAGACCCCGATCCTCTCCCCGTCCTTGACAGCCCGCGCAACCCGCCGGGCCGCCACCCCCCAGGCGTCCTCCTCGGGCATCCCGATAGCGGAGAGCGACGGGGAGAGAAAGTCGGCAGCGGCCTCGGGTGCGACGCCGCGGTTCGCCAGCACGCGGGCGCAGAAGCGATCTACCCCCACCGACCGTACGAGCTCCGCTACAGTATCCGCATCCGGCTCAAGTAGCCGCCAACGCGCCAAACCCCTCCTCCCAACACCAGGCCGATTTACGCATTATACCGCCGGGGTGCACTCCCACCGGGGAAGCGCCCACCTCTCCGGTGTCCTACACTAGCGGACTCAGGTTGGCGAGCGTCTGCTCGACGATCTTGGCCGGGAGGGGGCGGTTCTCCCACTCTACTAGGGTCAATTCTTCTGCGTTGGTCTTGTCGACCTCGAACATCCTCTCCATCTGGGCGGCGAGGCTCCGGCTGTAGACCTCGATGTTCAGCTCGTAGTTGCCAAGCATGCTGTAGCGGTCGATGTTGGCGCTGCCGATGGTGGACCACAGGCCGTCCACGGTAGCGGTCTTGGAGTGGATCATGATGTGCTTGTAGCGAAAAATCCTGACGCCGGCCTCCAGCAGCTCGTGGAAGTGACGCCGCGCGAGCCAGTCAGCGGTGACGTGGTTGGATTGCTCGGGCACGAGCATCTGCACGTCCACGCCGCGCCTGGCGGCCTCGATCAAGTGCGCCTTCAACGCCCGGTCGGGTACGAAGTAGGCGTGGGTGAGGTACACGTGAGAGTTGGCCCGATCTATAGCTTCAAGGTACATTCCCCGGATGGGGAAGATCCTCATGTACGGGTCGTTGCTACGCACCCTGACCGCCGGGTTCCAGTCGCGCTCCTTGTTGGGGACTATCTCAGGCAGGTCGCCGGTCCGGTGGGAGTTCCAGAAGTCGACGAAGGCGTTGTCCACCTCGCGGGCGGCGTCGCCGCGCACCCGGACGTGCGTGTCGCGCCAGCCGGCCGCATAGAGCGACCCGATGTTGTAGCCGCCCAGAAAGGCAACCTTCCCGTCCACGCTCATCACGTGACGGTGAAACCGGAAGATGTTCCGCGGGTTCAAGATCCTCCCAGGCCCCGAGAGCGGGCGGAAGTGGAGGCAATGGATCTCCTTCGGAAACCGCTTGAACGCCGGCGGCACGAAAACATTAGCCAGCCCGTCGAAGACCGCGTAGACCCGGACGCCCTCGCGGGCCCTGCGGGCCAGAGTGTCAACGAAGTGGTGCCCGACCTCGTCGTCCTTCCAGATAAACGTCCCGACGAAGATCTCCCTCTCGGCGCGCTCTATCTCCTGGATCATGTCCTCATAGAGGCGCACCCCGTAGGCGTAGATCTTCAGCCGATCTTCGCTGGATTCCAGCCCTATCTCCGGCTGGTCCTCCCACGGGAAACCATCGGAGGGTCCCCTACGGCGCTTGCGAACCTCGGCCATCGCCACCAGGACGCCCACGGTCACCGCCTGCACCGCCGTCAGGACGAGAACGATTCTGAGCCCTAGGCTACGCAGCGCCGACAGGTCGGCCCGCGTCTCCGAGAATACCCGCCGCAAAAGAGAGGACATACGTCGATTATATAGACGGGGGCGGCGACCGCACTACCGGCGTCGCAGGCGGGAGACGAAGGCCTTCGCCTCTTCGGCGGCGCGGCTCTTAATCCCCTCCATCTCCTCGGCACCCACCTTCTGCCCACCCCGCTCGAAGTAGAGCATGGTGGAGCGACCCATCGCCAAGGTGCCGGCGTAGCCGATGGCCGCGGCCGCCGCCCATCCACCCACGGGCACGATCTTCACGACCTGGCGGCTGAGGGTCCTTAGGCCAAAGCCTGCGGCCAGTACCCCGAGGAGCTCCCGCGCCCGGTCCATCGAGAGTTCCTCGCCGTATGCAGCGGCGAGTTTGAGGACCATCCTAGCCTGGTTAGCGGTCATGACCGGCATGTCGGCACCGGGAATCGGAAGGGCCCCGACCACGGCGTTCTGGCGGGCGTTGTGGCGGATGATTTCCTCGCATGCCGCCCGTCTGAACGGCGGGTACCCCTTCGCGAGGGGGACCAGATAGTCCTCGTCGAGCGCCCGCACAATCCGGTGCGCCAGCTCGTCGAGCAGCGCGCTGCCACCGGACGCCGGCAAGGGGATCTCGCCCGGGTCCTCCACGGCCTTACCTGAGATCGTCGCCCTCGTCTCCGAGACGGCCAGGATCACCTCGGCCCCCCTCACACCTCTCTGCGCCCCGAGCAGGGCGGCGAGTTCGGCCGCCCGGGCCGAGTCCCCGGTCACGGCTAGGGTCGCCTGCTCCCTGGCCGCCTTGCGGGTCTCGTTGAACACCTTGTACAGGTTCCTCAGGCCGATCACTGTCCGTCCTCCTTCCACGCCCGCCCCTGGACGTCAGATTGTTGATTGTTGTCCTTTTTAAGATATATTACGTGCAGGCTACAGAAGGGTTTCAACCTGAAGTCTCCGGAGTAAAGTTTGCAACCCCAACGCGACCTGCGGGACATAGCGGAGATACAGGAGCTCTTCGAAACCGGTCAGGAGACCGGCACTCTGGAGTCGAGCGAGGTTCTCGACCTCTTGCAAGAGGTGGATCTCTCCACCGACGAGATTCAACAGGTCTACGGTCTGCTTCGCGAACACGGCGTCGAGATAGTGGATGCCGGATTTCTCGCTGAGACGATAGGCGAAGACGAAGACACACAACTCGTTGAAGAGGTACTTGAGGGCGACCTGAAGAGCCGCTACACCGGGGACGCCGTGCAGATGTACCTGGACGAGATCGGTAAGACCCCCCTCCTCACTAAGGCTCAGGAGACCTACCTTGCCCGGCGCATCGAGCGCGGCGACCGGCGGGCGAAGGCGCACCTCACCAAAGCGAACCTCAGGCTCGTCGTCTCAATCGCCAAGAAATACGCCGGCCGCGGTGTCTCCCTCCTGGACCTTATCCAGGAGGGGAACATTGGGCTGATGCGGGCGGTCGAGAAGTTCGACCACCGCAAGGGGTTCAAATTCTCGACGTACGCTACGTGGTGGATCCGCCAGGCCGTCACCAGAGCTATCGCGGACAAGGGGCGTACCATCCGGGTCCCGGTCCATATGGTCGAGAAGATCAACAAGTACTATCGGGTCCAGCGGGGCTTGGGCGCCAAGCTCAACCGCGACCCGACAGACGAGGAGGTCGCCGGCATTATGGAGGTGGACTCCGACGAAATAGTGCGCATCAGGCGCGTCTCACGGCGCTCGATCTCCCTGGAGACCCCCGTCGGCGAGGACCACTCCTCCGAGCTTGGGGACTTTATCGCTGACGAAGAGTCTGAGTCTCCCCACGACCTGGCCAAGTCCTCGTTGCTAAAGGCCAGGATGCGCGAGGCTCTCGGCAGCCTCCCTGAGCGGGAGCGGATGGTCCTCGAGTACCGCTTCGGCCTTACCGGCGGCCAGCCCAAGACCTTAGAGGAGGTCGGCGAACGCTTCGACGTGACCCGCGAGCGCATCCGCCAGATACAACTCACGGCCCTCGCCAAGATCAAGAGCAGCCCCCACGCCGCCGGGCTACGCGACCTGCTAGAGTAGCTCCCCGACCGGCGCCTCCAGCCCCTGCCTTCGGCCCTACCCAGCACTAAACTTTTGCCGCTACGCCGGGCAGCGCCCCCAGGGCGCTAGCCGACCGGCGGTACAGTTTACTCGCGGTCCTCGTCGCCGGTCTCGTCCCCCTCGCCCTCAGGGCGGTTCGGGTTGCGTCTTGTGGCCTCCCCCAGGACACGGGCGAGTATGGGGATGGCGATAATCGCGATGACCGCCAGAACAAGCAAACTAATTATGGCAAGACCCAAGAGCCGTTCCTTCCACGCGGGTACAGGGACCGCCGGGCTCTCCCGCCCGACGGCTCCATACTAACCCATAACAGGTACCGAGGTTAGCGGCTGGGGGTCCGCGCCCCTGGTCCGCCGGGGTCGGCCGCGCTCGATGTTCCTGGACAAGTTCTCCAGGTTCTCCTTTAGGTTGCGCTCGGGTTTGGGGAGGATGTTCGTCACCGCCTCGCCGGCGGCGCCGGCGGGCGCATCAGAGTAGTTCATGGTCACGTCCACCCGCGTGCGCCCGGACGTGGCCTCCTCGAAGCAGGCTTCGCCGAAGCGGACCTCGTCGCTGATCATGACCTCACCCTCGATCGTGTTGCAGCCGATACCGCGGTTCGAATCCACCTCCGTGGTCTTGGCCTCGAACTCGACGCTCTTGCCGAGTGAGCCTTCACCCGCCAGCGGCTTGTATTCTGGCAGGTCATCCGGATCCTTTCGACGTTGGACATAAAGTTCGAGAAGTGCTCAAAATTCGACCAGCGGCTGTAGATGTTCTCCACCGGGCCTTTACCTCTCTACTCTCCTACGCTCGCTGTGCCACCATATTCCTTCGGCTAGCTCTAAAAGACAACCTGCCTGAGGATGGCGGACATGGACCCGTTCTGCGTGAACCTCGCTACTGCCCCCGGAGATCTTCGAAGGCCCGGCGGAGCTGGGCGTCTCTCGCCAGGGCCTCCTCGCGAGAAAGGTTGTGAACCTCCTGGGGCGCGAGTGGTTCGGCCCCCTCACCGAGCTTCACCTCCACGTCCGGAGCGATGCCGGTCTCGCGGATGAAATCTCCCTTTGGCGTGAGCCACTCGGCGACGCCGAGCAGGATGGAGGAACCATCCCTCAGGACGAATTCAGAGAGTACGGTCCCGGTGCCGAAGGTGGTCTTCCCGATCGCGGTCGCGCGGCCGTTGTCCCTTAGGGCCCCGGCGAGTATCTCGGAGCTTGAGGCCGAGCCCTCGTTGATCAGCACCGCGAGCGGTGCATCGGTGAGGCCGGGCTCGCCTTCTACCTCGACCTCCTCGCGCCCGTCGGAGGCCTCCTTGCGGACGTAGGCGACGCTCCCGGGCTCGAGAAAGTACCCGGCCATCTCGACGGCCTGGTCTAGCCTGCCCCCCGGGTTGTTCCGGAGGTCGAGGACGAAGCGCCGGGCCCCGGCCGACCGCGCCTCCTCGAAAGCCCCGCGTAGCTCTCTAGCGCTCTCGTCCGAGAAGGACGAGAGGAACACATGGGCGACATCGGTGCCCTCGATCAGGGCCCACGAGACCACCGGCGACTTGATCTCGGCGCGCTCCAGATCGAACTTCCGTTCCTCTTCGCCGCGCAAGACGGTCAGCCTCACCGCAGTACCCTCGGGTCCCTTCACCCTCTCGACGATCTCCGAGATATCCTCGCCCCGCACGCTCTCACCGTTTACGGCCATCAGCACGTCGCCGGACCTGATGCCAGCCCGGTCGGCCGGCGAACCCTCTATCGGGGTGGCGACGACGACCTCGTCCCCCTCGGCCTCCAGCTGAACCCCTATGCCCACGTAGGTCCCGGAGAGACCCTCCTCGTTCTGCGCGCGCTCCTCGGGGGTGAGAAATCGCGTGTGCCCCTTGTCCCCGAGCGTGTCGAGCATGCCCTCGATGGCCCCGTAGGTTTGTTTCTCCGGGTCGAGAGCCTGCTGATCTACGTAGTCGTCGCGGACGGTGTCGAGCGCCTCGGCGTACAGCGCCAGGCTCTCGCGGTCCTCCACCCCGAGCGATGCCGGGCTCTGCGAGCGCCCCAGATAGAACGACCCGAGCGCGGTCGCCGCCAGCAACACCGCCAGAACCAGCACCCGCGCGGCCGTGCCTCGCCGGTCGCGCTTGGTCTGGGTCTCTCTCCACACGAGGCGATTGTACTAGCTGCCGGCCGCTAGCCGGTTAATCTCCCGCCCGATAAGGTGTGGTGGTCGCGGGCTCCTCGATGCGCTGGCCCTCTTCGACCGGGAAGAAGCAGGCCGCCCGGTGGGCCTCCTTCTCCTGCGGCTCTAGGCCGGGCTCGTTCTCCTTGCAGTAGTCCTGTACGCGCGGGCAGCGCGTGTGAAAGTGGCAACCCGGAGGGGGGGTCGCCGGGGAGGGCACGTCGCCCGTGAGGACCACACGCTGGCGCTCGCGTTCCTTATGGGGGTCGGGGATCGGGATCGCCGAGAGGAGCGAGGCGGTGTACGGATGGCGCGGCTGGCCGTAGAGTGCCGCTCTGTCGGCTATCTCGACGATCTTGCCCAGGTACATAACCGCCACCCGATCCGAGATGTGCTTGACCACCGAGAGGTCGTGGGCGATGAAGACGTAGGTGAGGTCGAACTCTTTTTGCAGGTCCTGCAAGAGGTTGACGACCTGGGCCTGGATCGAGACGTCGAGCGCCGAGACCGGCTCGTCGCAGATGATGAGTTTGGGGTTCAGCGCGATGGCCCTCGCCACCCCGATCCTCTGGCGCTGCCCGCCGGAGAACTCGTGTGGGTAGCGGTTGTAGTGCTCAGGGTTCAGGCCAACCACCTCAAGGAGCTCCTGCACCCGCCTCTTCCTGTCGCCGGCCTCGCCCATCTTGTGGGTCTTAAGCGGCTCAGAGACGATGTTGCCGACGGTCATGCGCGGGTTCAGGCTCGCATACGGGTCCTGGAACACGATCTGCATGTTGCGCCTCACGACGAGCATCCGCTTGCGGTCGTATCCTAAGATGTCCTCACCCTCGAAGAGGACCTCGCCTTCTGTCGGCTCCAGCAGCCTCAAGACGAGCCGGGCCAGCGTGCTCTTGCCACACCCAGACTCCCCCACAAGCCCCAGCGTCTCGCCCTTGTGCACGGAGAGGTCTACGCCGTCCACGGCTTTCACGTGCCCGACCGTGCGCCTGAGGATGCCGGCCTTTATGGGAAAGTGCATCTTCAGGTTCCTGGTCTCCAGCAGGTACTCGCCGGAGTAACCGTTGGTCACGTGCGCGCCCGCCGCGTTTACACCCGTTGCGTTCGCCGCGTCGTTGCGGCCGTTCGCTCCGCGGTTCTCGCTCACCTCCGGACCCCCAGCTCCTCGTCCACGCGACTCTTGTTGTTCTCGATCTCCTCGACGGAGAGGATGCAGGCGGCGGTGTGGCCCGGCTTCTTCTCCTCCAGGGGCGGGTCTATCTCGTGGCACTCGTCTTTGACGAACGGGCAGCGGGGGCTGAAGTTGCATCCTTTGGGAAGGAAGATCAGGCTGGGAGGCGCCCCTTCAATCGGCAAGAGCCTCACCTCCCCAGCGGTGTCGAGCCTCGGTAACGAGCGCAGGAGCGACCACGAGTAGGGCATCAGGGGGTCGTAGAAGACCTCATCGGTGGTGGCCTGCTCGACGGCGCGCCCGGCGTACATCACCATCACCTGGTCGGCGAGCTGGGAGACCACGCCGAGGTCGTGCGTGATCATCACTATCGCGGTGCCGTACTTCTCCTGCAACCCCACCATGAGCTCGAGGATCTGGGCCTGGATGGTAACGTCGAGTGCTGTCGTCGGCTCGTCGGCAATGAGGACCTTCGGGTTGCACGAGAGGGCCATCGCGATCATGGCCCGCTGGCGCATCCCGCCCGAGAACTGGTGCGGGTACTCCTTAGCTCGCCGCTCTGGGTTGGCGATGCCGACGTCCCGCAAGACATCCACCGTCTTCTCCTGGGCCTCGGACTTGGAGACGTCCTGATGTATGCGGATGGCCTCCCGAATCTGGTTGCCCACCGTGAACACTGGGTTAAGGCTCGTCATGGGGTCCTGGAAGATCATGGCGATGTCGTTGCCCCGGATCTGCTGCATCCGCTTCTCGGGGACCTTAAGCAAATCCTGGCCCTCGAAGAGGATCTCGCCCTCCGGGTACTCGGCCGGGGGCTTGGGGTTGAGCTGCATGATGGAGAGTGCCGTCACGCTCTTGCCGCTCCCCGACTCCCCCACTATCCCTAAAGTCTCCCCTGCCTCAAGCGAGAAGGAGACGCCGTCCACCGCCTTCACGACCCCGTCCTGGGTCCTGAAGTGCGTCTTCAGGTTGTTCACTTCGAGCATCGCCACGTCCTACTCCTCCGTCCCCGGACGCTCTCACCGGCCTCGCCTCCTGCTAGGAAGGGTACAGTAGCG
>DASQVA010000237.1:0-11428 GCA_035641035.1 Rubrobacter sp.
GGTGTGGCTGCGGTGGGCGTGGCCGTGGTCGTGGTGGCTGGTCACCACGACCACGCCCCTATCGTTGACGTCCTCCAGGTAGACGGGGGCGGCGGCGCGCAGATCGGTAGAGAGGGCTTCTGTGGTCTCGAGCATCACCTGTTGGCCGATCCACACCTCAGGGATCGTTTCTTGAGAGTCAGAGGCTTTGGGTCTCTCCCTGCCCATCACTGCGACCTCCTCTGTTCGTTCTCATAACCCGTAGCGTAGGTAAGGGTAGGATAACGTTACCGATGGTCGGGCGAACCTCTTAGAACCTCTTCTAGGCACTTCGGTGAATAAGTGCAAAACAATCCGTTTGCGCAAGGCACCGAGGTCGGCATTGGGAGCATGGTGTCTTCGTTAAGTGAAGCGATAAAGGTGCCCGGTAATGAGGAAGACAATTGCAAAAGCTTACCGATAATGCTGTACGCCAAGCCCTCGGGTGGGGCCTCTGGGCTAGGCGGACCTTAGCAACTGTCTTGGGCCTGCTCCTCGGCCTGGTCGCTTTCTTGGCGGTACCAAGTAGATCCTGGGTCGCTTCTGCTCGGAAGGCCGCGTTCTCTTCGTTCTCGGGGGCTAGCCTGTCAGAGTGTTCTTTATACGCTCGTGGTAGTCCATAGCAATCTCATTGACGCACCCTCCTTGAGCTTGTTCCCGTCCCAAATGAGAGCCCTGGCTTCTAACGCGTCGAACTTCTTAGACCGCCTAAAGGCTAAGTAGTTTGCAGAATAGCCCGCGCCGTAACCGAACCGGTACACTAACGTCACCACCCCTTAACATCTCTGGGCGATAATGAATGAAAGCTCCCCGGCGAAGTAGAGGATCCCCCTCCGCTTACACAACACGCCGGGGAGCTCTCTAGCAGTATGACCGAACTTGCTGTCCTTGCCAAGCATCTCGTTCGAGCATCTCGTTCATTCCGTTCCCAACCGACCTACTTGGGGGCGTACGGTGGGCAGCGTTTTTCCGTGATCGTCTACGCAGCCCCTTTGGGCCTGGCGCAGCCGTTGCTGGCCGTGGTCGGTGGTACGTCGTCGGTGGACCGCTTCGAACTGGCGGCGACCTCGACCCTGGCATGGCAAGGTACAACTTCTTCAAAAATCTGGGCGAGTCGAGGGAGCCTGAAGCTAGAGAAGCAGTAGAGAGGAGCAAGCCATGGACGAACTCGTTGAAGGGTTGGTGTGGGTAGGCACTCGCACCGAACGTTATAAGGAAATGGTAACTTTTTACCGGGATGTCCTACGTCTGTCGTTAGAACATGAAGATGGCGAGTTTGCGGTCTTCAGGTTGCCTGACGGCAGCAAGGCGGAGGTCTTCGGCCCCTCGGATACCGAGCACACTCACTTCTCCACGGGACCAGTCGTCGGGTTTCTCGTCGAAAACGTCGAGACGGCTCGCAAGAGTCTGGAGGCGGAAGGCATCGAGTTCATCGGCACCATCCACGAGTGGGAACCCACAGGGGAGGCAGGGTCACACTTTCGCGCTCCTGACGGTAACGTCTACGAGATAACCCAGCCACCGAAGAGCTGGTAACTCGAGAGGCAGAAAGAACTTCCGATAACTCCGTACAGGCGAAGTTCGGCGAACTTCCCTGCTTCGTCCTTCGGTGAATAAAAGAGGGCCGAAGCTTGGGGCTCCGGCCCTGGACCTTGGCGTCCCTAAGAGGTCATACTAGGGTCCGCCCAGAGGAATGCTCGGAGGAGGTGGTAGAGAAGACCTCTCCCGCGGCCTCCAGGAACGTCCTTAAGGCCGGGGACTTCCACCGCCCTTCGTGCCACGACATCTGCGTCAGGACCTCGAATGGTTCGTCCCATCCGAGCGTCGCCAAGACGCCGCCCTCGAGCTCCGAGCCCACCGCGACGCTCGGCAAGACTGAGATACCCATGCCGGCGGCCACGCAACGCTTGACGGCTTCTATGCTCTGGAACTCCATCGTCTCCCGGGGCACCACGCCCGCCTCGGCGAGGTGGCGCTCGAACTGGCCGCGGTAGGCGCACCCCGACTCTGGCGCCTCCGGCAACAGCACCGTCTCCTCCCCCAGGTCTTTCGGGAGCGCGACCGAAGAGTTGGCGAGCGCGTGGGAGGCCGGCGCGACGACGCTCACGTCCTCGGCCACGAGGGCTTCGAACGCCAGGTTGGTCCCTCTCAGCCTACCCTCTAGCGGCCCGTCCAGCACGAAAGCAACGTCCACCGCGCCCTCCTCCAGAGCCCGCCGCACGCCCCCGACGAGCCGGCCGACGGCGCTCGGCCTCACCGAGATCCTCACCCTCGGGTGCCGCTCGTGGAAGAGCGCCAGGAGTGCCGGCAAACGGTAAGTCAGGAGCGTCTCCGGCGCGCTCATGGTCAGAGAGCCTGTGACCTCCCCGGAGCTTGCTCGGGCGTCCGCCACCGCCTCCCTTGTCTCCCCGGCGAGGGCGAGCAGCCTCTGCGAGTAGGCGAGCATCACCTCGCCCGCATCGGTCAGCGCGATCCTCCTGCCCAACCGGTCGAACAAGGGCACCCCGAATTCTTTCTCCAGCGCCGCGACCTGCGCGCTCACGCTCGACTGCACGTAGCCCAGCTTGACCGCGGCGCGGGAGAAGGAGAGCTCCTCAGCCACCGCCCTAAAGGTCGCAACCTGCCTCAACTCCACGGGACCCTCCGTCTCACTACTATCTTTTTCGTCGATGTTTCGCATCTAAAACTTTCGTTAGACACGATATTAGCACGGCGCTACGATCTTCTAAAGCGATGTAAGTGATCCGACTAGGGAGAGGGCGAGATGGCGGAGGAGGCTGTTGACGGGGGAGGGCGTAGGGGGGCGCGGCGTGGCGTGGGCGCGGTGGCGCTACTCCTCGTGGGGACATTCGGGATCTCGCTATCCTACGGGATGATGCTGCTCCTGCCCCTGTACGTCCGGGAGCTCGGTGGAAACGAGGCCGACTTCGGCGTGGTCCTCTCATCGGCGGCCTTGCCGGCCGTACTCTGCATAGGGCTTTTGATCCGCTACCCTGAGGTTTTGCGGCCCCACTCGGTCGTGGCGCTGGCGATCGCCGTCTACGCCGCGGCGGCGGCCGGGGCCTCGCTCGTGAGCGGAATTTGGGCGCCCCTGATAGGGTTCGGCGTCTTGCTCGGGACCGCGTGGGCGGTCGTTTACACGGCTACCCCGATGGTGTTGAGTGGGATGGTCACCGACGAGGGGAGGGCCGCCTACTTCGGGTACCTCACCGGCACCCAGCAGGTCGGCATCGGCGCAGGACCCGTGCTCGCACGCTTCCTAGTCGATACCGATCTCGGATTCCGTGGCACGTTCCTCGCGGCGGGCGCCGTCTGCCTGGCCGCGGCAGCGCTCACGGTGGCGGTGGGCTTCCTGACTCCCGACCCGCTTGTCGGTCGGGCGGCGGACGCCCGAGGCGCCGAGCCGGGGGCGACCTTCGGGGAGGCGATCGGGAGGATAGTGCGCTCGGAAGCGGTCTTCTCGCTGGCGATGGTAATGCTATTCGCCTGCCTGTTCACCGCGCTCACGCAGTTCCAGACTACCTTCGCCTCCGCCCGGGACCTCGACTACTCGGTCTTCTATATCGCCTACACGGTCGCGGTTATAGCGTCACGCTTCGGGTTGGCCCCGCTGGCTTCGAGTCTAGACACCAGGCTGGTGATCGCAGCCTCCGTGAGCATCATGGCAATCGCGGTCGCCGGCTTCCTATTTGTAGGCTCGAGCCTAACACTCTACGGGGCGGTCTCGGCCTGCGTGGGCCTAGGGTACGGGTTAGCGCTACCGAGCGTCCAGGCGCAGGCCGTGAACGTCTCCGACGAGGAGGTCAGGCCGAGGGTGCTGCCCTTGGCCGGGCTCCTGTTCCAGGCGGCGATGCTCATCTTCCCGCTGGTCGCGGGTTGGCTGATCGCGGCCTTCGGCTATCCAGCACTCTTCGCGGTCCTGGTCTCGTTCGCCGCGGCGCAGGCCGCCATCGCCTGGTGGCGCTACTCGGCGGCGAGAAAGGTGGCGGGCAGGCGAGCGCCATGAACAGGGACACTTGCCCACGCCTTGTATTGTGCGGTCCGGAAGGGGCATGTCCCAGAGGCCTACCATGTCGATGACGCATGCTACACTCCCCTCTCGCGGCTCACTCTGCCTCCGATGCGGTCGCGTCGAAGAACTCGTTGACCGCCAATACTGCTAAATATCGCCTCTACTGCTGACAATTGCTGACGCGTTGTTTCTTCGGTCCGATTGTTTTTGTACTGGCTCGCTTGTTGTCACATCGTCATCAACCCCCATCCAGTTTTGGCGTACGCTCGGCAGGACTCGAACCTGCGATCTGCTGATTCGTAAGTAGAAATCTCGTGTGCTGCGGTGCATCGCGCGGTTCGCAGAACAGCTTAAGTAAGCGGAGATGTATGCGTCCCTGTGAGAGGGGTCTCCTACTTCTTGGGAGTACTCAGCCGTGACTTCATGAGCAATAGTGACCGTTGTTTTAGTTGATGCTGTCTAGAGAATTGCGGCGCTCGGCTACACGCTTGTCTGAGGGCTTGGGAGAACACACATTTACTTCTTCTAAGAGCCTCAGCGCATGAAGCTACTCCCGTTACGGTGCTTGCCGTCTCGTAACGAAGCGGGACAGCCAACGATGCCGAGAAAACCGGGCCCGCAACGCTGTGATTGTAAGTATCCGCTTAACAAAGCCCAGACCTGACCTCCTATAACGCCCAGATGCGACGTCTGCCCTACTCCTGAGCGCTTACCTCGTAGTGTTTGCGTACGGGCGTGCTGATGAACAAGTCATCTAGCTCGCTAAGCTTTCTGTGGTAGAAGCCGCCGGCTTCGCTTGCGTGCATGTCGTCTTCCGAGTTCCAGAACGAGATCGAGAGACCCTCCCCAGTATCCGGATCAGTCAGCATCAAAGCACCCCTGAACCCTTCTTGTTCCTTAGCAGCCGGTACCACCCGGTCCTGGTAGATACGCACCGCCTCTCCCACATTTATCGGCAGCATCTCCATACTCACTACCCGCGCATGCATGATCGGCCCCTTACCTCCGTTTTGTCTGCCTCGAAGGGATTCTAGCCTCCCCTGCGCTCAACAGCATATCTCGATGAGGGCTGGACTCCCCTTACATAGCTTCGTCGCTTCTTGTGCCTAGGAGCAATGGCGGGCATGTGGCGCACGATTTAGCCGAGTGCCGCTTCGCCCCTGGGGCTCTGCCTCGGTTTCGTCCGTCTCGGCAGCGCCTTCAGCTCTAACCGCGAGCGTTTAGCCTCAGCCGCTCTCGGGCTGCTCCTCGGGGTTCTCGATTCGGGATCTCGTGTCTTGGGGCCCATTGTGCACCGACACACCGCCCCTTCAGGCGTCCGGGCGCGGCGCGGTGGACGATCTGGCGGTGCGAGGGAAGTCGGACGCAGGAGGTGCTCACCGTCCCCAGTGGAGTGGAAGAAAATCTGCCGGTCTTCAGCTTCGAAGAGGGGCCAAGCTGTTCCTGTGGTTCGCAGAGCCCTGGGGCGGATGGCGGGTCAGGGAGAGCGGTTGAGGGGAGCTCGCATCGATGCTGTGCGGTGCGTGCGCGGGGATGAGAGGCGTTGCCCTCGACCCGCTGCCCAGGAAGGAAGATGCTCGAGGACGGGAGGGGCGCCCTGGTTGGGGTGGAGCGGGAGCGTTTTTGGGGCGGATCTTGGCGCAGGAGAAGTGGAAGGTCCGGAGCACCCTACACACGGCTGACGAACCGAACCTCTTACAACCCCCTACAAGCGAAGTAGTTCGGAGAATGCGAGACGCCGCCCAATGCCTCCCTATCCGGCTAGCAGGGTCAGAGGCTCAGTCTATCTTGCCGAAGATTATGACCTGCTTTTCGGTGTCCCAGTAGAGGGCGTCCGCGTCGTGGATGAGATCGCGCAACACCTTCGCGTCGTCTGCGGTGGGCATGATGAGGGCTTCTTCGGCCCCGTTATCCAAGATCAGCTGGTAGGAAAACTTGCCGTTCTCAAGGTCTCCCTGGTAGCTCCAGTTGGAGTGGACATCGGTGATCTGGCGGACCTTTATACTCTGCTCGGTGTTCTGCTCGCTCAAGGCCAACCTCCTGCTGGCGTGGGGTCTATGGACGAGGTCGTTCTTACCCGCTTGGCCTCCCGGCTAACACGCGACGAACCTTCGAGAACTTCCTATTACGCCGTTAAGCTGGCGAAAGGCTAGGGAGGATACTAAAGAGCCGGGACCCGCGCCTACTACTCAAGCGTCTATTCGAGCGCCGCGGTCTCTAAACCTACAGCGCGGATTAGCTCTAGCTCTCTTTGGAGACCCAGTTACCTTGGTCGTTTTTCTCGTATTTGTTCTCCACGGCGCTCCACGCGACGCGATGGGCGCGGCTCTCCTCCCCGTACTGCTCCTCGGCGGAGTTGAAGGCCTCCTTGTAGATCTCCTGAGCGTGTTTGGGCAGGTTGTTTTTCACGTTATCCGGTAGCTGCGTGATCATCTTGTAGGGCATCGCCCCTCCTTGGCGCAAGCGCTATCCCTAAGCGGTAGCCCCCGGATGGCCGAAAAGCTCCTCATAACCTTTGCCGAGCTGGGTGCGCACGTCTTCGAGTTCTCCACCCGACACGGCCGTCTGCAAGACCGCGGCCACCGCCCGGGCGTGCTTGACGGCCTCGTCTTGGCCGACGCCCTCTTTCCGCGCCACCCGTCCGTAAAACTCTTCTACCGAGAAGGCCTCTCGCCCCCCCTCTCCTTCGACGAACGGGGCGACCTCAGCCGGGAGCTGGGCGGCCAGGTTTGAGGGTTCATTACCTGCAAGCCTCTCTTTGAGTGTCTCAAGCGTGGCACGGATGGCCTTGTGCGTGTCCTCGCTGTTGTCGAGTTCAGCGAGGTGTTTGACCTCGGCGACGAATTGCTCGCCCTTCATACCTCCCTCTCGTCCTAAAGGGTGTCCTCCAGCACGAAGGTGACCTCTAGATTCACCTTGTAGCCGGTGATGGAGCCGTCCTGGATCATGACGTTCATGTCCTTGACCCAGGCGCCCTCTATGTTCCTCAAAGTCTTGTTGGCGCGGGCTATGGCCTGCTGGACGGCGTCCTCAAAGCCCTTCTCCGAGATCGCGCTGATCTCGGTTACGGTCGCAACGCTCATGGTTTTGGCTCACCCCCTTCTCGGATGTCCGCTTACTACCTCACATACATTAGCTACCACCTCGGTGGGGAGGCTAAACCTTCCCTTGTTCGTACGCTGCACCCCGGCGGACTTCCACAGCGGCCAGCGGTCACGATTCTTTGTCGAGATGATAGGCGCCTCTCTCGAGGCGACCGCCGCCCAGGACGCTCACCGCTTGTTCGGTTCATCCTACTTCAACAAACAACCGGTAGGGTGTCGATAGAGTTTGTTTTGCAGTTTTAGGTATCGGGGAGACCTTGCGCTCTCCGGAGATGCTCAGCACCCCATTGTGAACCGAGACGTCTACGTTCTCGGGCGTAATGCCTGGCATCTCTGCCCTAACTACCAGGTCCCCGCTCTTTGGAAGCACGTCCACTGAGGGGGCCCACTCCGCCGTAGCCTGCGCCGTCCGGCCGGCAGGTCGACGGCCAAGACCACCGAACATGTCACTACCTACTCTCGACCAGGGAGCGGTGGCCGTGCGGCAGCACGATGTGTGCTTGCTCGGCGTCCCCCTTCAGGGCTAACGCGGCCGTCCTACACACCCCTCGGGAGACTGATGCAGGCCGGGAGACGTCAACCTCGCGCCCGTGGTTTACGTGTCAGTGGTGGGGCGCGCCCGATGTGACCAAAAAGGCATCAGGTCCGTGTGGACCTCCGGCGGGGTAAGGTCTCGGGACGCAGAGAGGTCCCTGGCGTTGGAGCCAACCTCGATGGAGAGGGCGGTGCCGTCGGTAAAGTGAAAGACCACGGCCTCCGCGGCGTGCATCCCGCGGCTTGACTCGACCTCCCCATACTCTACGGCCGCTACCGTTTTCCCAACGGCCTCAAGAATCGTCTGCAGTTTATGCTCGGGGCTGGGTGGGCCTATTATCTTGGGGTGTTCGCCGCTCCTCGCGTGGTCGCTGTCCATCCTTGCTCCTCCTGCAGCCGTCGCCTCTTGCGGACGACCTCCAGCTTACATGTTAGAACCCCGCACAGCGCGGGGACGGCAACCTCGGCGCTCTGACGAAGCATACATTACTTCCAAGACCGTGGGCCTCCTCGATCCTCTCCCGAACCTGGGTAACGGTGCCTTAGAGCCACCTCGAACGCCTTCTTGGCCGAGAGGCGTGGGTCCTCGGCGGCCCGGAGAACTTGGCGAAGCGGTAGCCGTCTAGACCTACTAGCGTAGAGGTAGGGTACTCATGGAGGATCAGCACCCAGGCATCGCCGTCGCCTACCGCCCCGCCCTCAAGCTTTACGCCGTCCGTGCTTTGCAGGCGCACCGTCTCGGCCGGTGGCTTGGGGGCCCGCAGCGCTCCGTCACCCTCTCCTGCTGGCCACCGTACCCACCTGCGGATCCACTCTCCGGCATCAGAGACCCCTCCCCCACATCCGACGAGCGCCATGAGGCACACCCCGAGAACCAGCGTGAAGACCGCCGGACGCGCTATTCACGCGGCGCGAAGATTCACCCGTGGTCTCCTTTTCGTGAGCCTCTCCGCGGTAACCGGATCTTCCTCGGACGGTTAGACCGCAGCCGTTCATCTAACCAGAGCGACTCGCCGGGTAGGTCAGCGCCCTCGCGCTCGCGATGGCCGCACGCAGGACCCGTCCGTCGGCGTCGAAGGCCGGATCATAGGAAGCGATACCGGCAGCGGCCACCTCGAAGCTCTCGCGGACCATGCCTAGCGCCGCTTCGAGCTCCTCAGCGTCCGGCCCGCCTTCGGCGGCGAACTCGTTGGCCTTGCCGACCTTCCCAGCGTCGAGGACGTCCAGGTCCAAGTGCACGTAGACCCTACCCACCCTAGTCTTTAGTTCATTTAGGGCGGCCGCGAGCGCCCGCAACCCCTGTTTCTCGATGACTTCCGCGCCGACAACGGTGACCCCCGAAGCGTCCAGCCGCCCCCGCTCCGCCGGGTCCATCTCCCGGACCCCCGCCATCACGACGTTCTCCTCAGGCACCGCGGAGAAGCCGGGCACGCCTCTGGCCATCGCCTTCCAGCAGTGCCCGACGGCGATGGCGAGGCCCATCCCGTCGATGAAGCCGGTCGTGGTGGTCTCCGGCGTGTTGAACTCCCCGTGGGCGTCGAACCAGACCACGCCAAGCTCCTCTGGACCGGCGCCCGAGAGCGCCCCAACAGCGGCGGTGTTGCAGTTGCCCGAGAGCACCAGCGGGAACTCGTTTTCGGCGATGGCCCGACGCACTTGGTCCGATACCAGACCGTGCAGCTCGAAGGCGGTCGCCACCTCGGCCGTGGGCTCTCTCTCGTGGCGCACGGTCGTAACGCTCGGCCTTCGCCCCTCCGACCGCAGCCCTTCGCCGAGCCCGTTGTCCAGGAGGTGTTCGGGACCCGCGCCCATCCTGAGGCCGGGGTACCCTGAATCGTAAGGCACTGCGATGACGCGGATGTTTGGGTGATCTTCCATGGTTGCCTCCCTCTCTACGGTGTGGTTCGTCTGCACCGCCCAAACCGGCCGCTCTTCGGCTCCTGGCCGGTTCATCGCGCCTGCGCCTATACCTCGGCTTCGCCGACGTCGCGCTATTTATCGAACAACCTCCACTCGTCCTCCGGGACGACCTCGACCTCCCCGGCTACCACCTTGATGTCCGACTCGTCGTAGATAGCGTACAGGGGGTAGTCGAGCTTCACCGCCCGCTCCTCCGCATGTTCGCCATCGGGAGATAATCCGCGTTCAGGTGCAGACGAAAGGCGAAGCCCACCAGACTCATGCCCCACGCGCTGACCGCGTTCCGGGGCGCGGCCTCCCCGTACTCGCTGTAGTAGACGCCTTCCCGCTCCAGGCCCTCCGGGCCGTAGTTCTGGGCTGGGGTCGCGATCGCGCTGCCGGCGCCGATCCCGAAGTAGACCCTATCCTCGAGCAGTCCCATAAGCCTCTCGGCGAACCCCGAGTCCGAGGACTCGTCGAACGGCATCCAGTGTCCCTCCTCGAGGGTGGGCAGGGTCGTAAGTTCCAGGGTGCCGAGATCCTTCCTGCCTATCTGGCCGTAATGCTTGACCTTCTGGTAGGCGTCCTCCGGGCCGCTTGGCGAGGCGTAGAGCGCCGTGGAGAGTCGGACGACGCCTACAAGGATCAGGGTCTCATATTCATCACCACGAAGACGGGGACGCTCATCAACCCAACAGACCTCCGTAAACGTTCGTTCCGCTCCTGACGCGCGCGAGACTGCCTCAGATACGATTTCACGACCTTCGGCACACATGCGCCACGCTGCTCCTCTCGTGCAACGTCCATCCCAAATACGTGCAAGAATTCTTGGTCCGCTACTTCCGACAATGCCGGATCGCCGTCCTCCATTGCCACCATCTCTGCGCCGCGTAGGATCTCGAAGTCTTCCAAGCTCGTGCGTCCACCGACGAACGTGTTCGTGTTGTGGACGAGTCCGGCCACGAGTACCTGTCTCTTCGCGGATGGATCTCCCAGTGCCAGTAACGATCGTTCTCCCTTATCGACCATCTCCCCCTCCTCCGTTGCCTACTCAGGTGGCGACCTGGGAGTTTTCTCCTGGTCGGCCCCTTCAGGGTGGTTGTTGGTTTCTCGTTCGAGCGCGCCACCCCGCAGCAGCGCGAGCACGCCGAAGTGGTCGGAGGGCCAGACACCGTCTCTCCGCTCCGTGCCAACAAGGTCGACGTCGAGGACCTGCCCACGGCCGTCGCTGCCCGGGGGACCCGCGAACACGTAGTCGATCCGGGCGTCGGGCTCGAACGTCGCCGCCATGTGACGGTTGCGCCGGTCCCACGTCCAGCCCGGCGAAAGCGAGCGCGCATAAGCCCAGGCGTCCGCCAGGACGAAGCCCCGTATCGGAGGGGCCGCCTTGCCGACGAGACAGCGGACCTCGTCGGCGTCGGGCGGCGCGTTGAAGTCGCCAGTGAGGATCGGGGGGTGTCCGTGCTGACCCTTCTGTCGCATGAACTCGGCGACGGCGACAACCTGCTGCCGGCGCAGCCCTGACTGGCCCTAGGCGGAGTTGAGGTGGGTCGCAAAGAAAGGGACGCTCCCGTATGGGGGGTCGATCCGCGCGTAGAGGACCACCCGCCCCACGTCGGGCTCGTCGCCGGCGGGGAGCCGCCTGATTTCCGACTCAGAGATCGGCCAGCGGCTCAGGACCGCGTTGCCGATGCCGAGCTCCTCGGTGATGGATGCGGCCATATTCTCCTCCGGATCGCTCCAGACCTCCTGAAGCCCGCAGACGTCGGGACGAACCCGCCGCAGCTCGGCGACGACGGCCTCGCAGCGCTCCCGTCACCGGCCGTAGCGCCACCACAGGTTCCACCTCACTACCCGCATC
>DASQVA010000238.1:0-2080 GCA_035641035.1 Rubrobacter sp.
TGAGAGGCGCGCCCTTGCCCTCCGGAGCGAGGGTGGGGCTCTCTTCGTTGGCCCGGACAACGGGCTCCTGATCCCCGCGGCCGAGTCCCTGGGCGGCATCGAGAGCGTTAATGCCCTGACGAACCCCGATTTCCACGTCCAGCCGGTCTCGAATACCTTCCACGGTCGTGACATCTTCGCCCCGGTGGCGGCGCACTTGGCGTCGGGGGTGGAGGTAGAGCGTCTAGGGGAGGCACTGGACTCCACCTCGCTCGCGCGCGTGGAGCTGCCGGGCATGAACAAGGAAGGCGCCAACGTCCTCACGGCCACCATCGTCGGCACCGACCGCTACGGTAACGCCCGCCTCTCGGCGACGGCGGAGGAGGCCGGTATCGAGCTTGGCGCACTGTTGGAGGTAGAAGCAGGCCAGAGCGGCGAGATGCTGGTCCGTTACGTGGAAACCTTTGGCAACTCAAAGGTCGGGGATCTGGTGCTCGTCACGGACTCGCACCGGTGTCTTAGCCTCTCCATAAACAAGGGCCACGCCTCCCGAGCCCTCGCGCTCGAGGTGGGTGACCGGGTGCGCCTGACCCTCCTCCATAATGCCTCAGAACCCGCTGCCAGGTGCGAAGCGCGGCGTGTTGCCGACGCGAGGAGCGATGCGGGAGCCTGATCGGCTGGACAATGCCGGGAGGCAACTCTCGCCCGAGGAGCGGCGCCGGGTGATCCGGGCCGCGTTTCTCCGCCCGATGAACCTGCTCGTGGTCATTATAGGGACCGTTTTCTTCGCACTTGCCCTGGTCTGGTGGGCCATCCCTCTGACCCTCGCTACCTACGCGGCCATCGTATTTTTGGCCGCCCGCGACCCGCTTTTCCGGAAGACCGTCCTTGAGGGACGCCCGAGGACGCTGCCCACAGCTTCCCGTAGAAGTAGGGATATCCCTCCCGAGCGGCGAGCCCGCTGGTTGCCGCGCGGCGAGACCCGTCAGAAGGTAGAGGCGACGCTCGAGATTCACCGGCGTACCGTGTTCGCCATCGAAGAGTCGGGCGACGTCGTGCGAACCGTGCTGGACGATGCGCTCCCGAAGCTCCATCGCGTGATCGAGCGCCTGGTAGACGTCGCGGAGAGGCGAGAGAGAGCGGCCGGGGCGATCAGGGACCTCGAAAAGACCCGTACAGGTACGGAGCACCGTGAAGATCGGGGCGCCGAACTCGCGGAGCTAAAGAACGTACTGCGCGCCGCGGACACGGAGATCTCGGGCACCTTCGAGAATCTCTTGGCCCTCCGGGCACGGATCGTGCGCGTCTCAGTAGAGAGCGAGGGCGCGGCTCAAGATGCAGCCGCTAAACTGAACGCGGACCTCGACGAGATGAACCTCCGCTTAGACGCCCTGCGCTCCACAATGTCCCCTCCATACGAGCGCTGAGTCGACTGCCGAGGTTTCGCGAGATACCAGGGATCTTTTCACGGACCACCATAAGCGAATACGAGTACCGCGGAGACGGGGGCAGCCTTTGAAGGCGTACACCACTGCCAGAAAGTCGGTCTTCTTATAAGTAACGAGCTATAAAGACAGGTTCTTTGTTTCGGATTTTATCCTGACATCCGCCCCAAACCACTTCGGGGCGGTTATCTTAGACGCATCCATACGGGACGAGCTCTTGGGAAGGCCGTAGCTCTGTAATGGAGTGCAGAGCCCAGGCCCAAGAGACAACCTAAGGAGCGTTGATGAGGGACCCAGGGCGTTTCTCCGGTCGAAGTTCTCTCTAAGCCGAGCTAGCTCGCCAGTCCTGACCGTTCTCCTCGGTAGACTCCGGCGGCTCGGCGGTAGGCATCGGGGAGCGGCGCACGGGGGAGCTTCCCAGCTCCTGCCTCGATTCCCCGACCGAGACGATCGAATCCTGAAACCAACCCTCGAGCTGGCCCATCACCCGCTCCCGATAAACCTCGGAACCGCCCCGTATCTCACGGGCGTACTGCTCCGCCCGATCCTCGGCCTCGGCCGCCCGCCGCTGCGAGCGCCGGTACAGCTCCGTATCCAGAACCTTGGCCTCGGCTCGCTCGTGCGCTTCCTCGATTATCCTGCGTGCCTCCTCCTCA
>DASQVA010000239.1:0-9192 GCA_035641035.1 Rubrobacter sp.
GGTAACCACGACATCCTACGTGCCCAAAACTACACAAACGACCGCGACGTGGCCAGAGGTGGGACTGGCAACGACAGGCTGCTGGTCAACGATGGCGACGCCAAAGACGGGGCCATAGGCGGGCAGGGCAGTGATACATGCGTGGTGGACGCCCACATAGAAGCGGCAGACACCTGCGAGAGGGTGGTTTTCCGCTAGGGGGCGCTAGAACAAACCCAAGGAACCGTTCACTGGTGTGCCCGCCATAGGGAGCGGGCGAAGGCCGAGGCTAGAAGACCCCGGCTTTGTTATTAGGTTCAGGCCCTACCTACTTCCGAGAATTCCTGTTCCACAACGTTTGTGAATAAGGACAAGAAGAAGGTTTCGTTCACCTGCGGCTGCTGTTCAGGGTAAGTGTTCCGCGCCGTTAGTATGACGAAATGGGTCAACGGCACTGCAAACTGCCATAGGCCAACATCAGCGCAAGCTCCTTGAAGGGGTGGGACGAGACGTAAGGGCGTGCATAATTACCGAGACGTACAGGACTGCCACAATGGTGCATTTGACGGAGGATTACCAATGCACCTAGCCAGCGACTACATACATGCTACGCCCCGAGGAGGGACGTGCCGCATCCGCATCTACCTACCCGAGGACGGGCGAGATGCACCGGTGGTCATCTGCTCAGAGCTTCCCTACAACGAAGGCTCATCGGTCACCTACTCGGCGCACCAGATAGCCGCGGAGATCATCCGTTACAACAAGCTTGCTTTACCACCCGTGTGGATCGAGCATTACCCCAAGGAGGCAACAGACGGCGTCTCAGAGACCTTTGAGTTGGTGGTCTTCTCCAGCTATGAGGTGACCGAGAGGGCACCCTATCTGGGCAAGACGAGGCTCACCGTAGGGAAACCAATCTGGAAGGTGCTTGACCGCGACAGCGTCGAGACTCTGGTGGGGCAGGAGGTGTAAACGCCTGCGTCTACCTCGCGCCACATCGGTTCCCGTCCGACGACGAGCGGGGACGGGTACACTAGGTTACGTGGGAGAGTCGACAGGCGACGAGAACGCCAAGCTATACACGCGTGGTGTGAAAGAGGGCTACAATAGCGAGCTCCTCGATGCCTCCGACTTGCTGGACATCCTCGACGTGTTTGGCGAGGACGGCCTTCGATCGTACCTGGCTGGCGTTCTCGAGGGGGAAGAGGAAGCCGTCGAAGATGAAGAAGATCTCCTCGACGAAGGCGAAGAAGACGGAGACTAGCGAGCAGGGCGATGCCCACTTTAAGGTCGCGTTGCCGAAGCCTTTATCCCGTAATAGACATGAGCTAGATGGGGCCACAGAACCCGAAGGACGTCGCCAGGGACATAATCCGCGACCTGACGGGGTTGGTGTGGGAGCTCTCGTCCATGAAGGAAGACGCGGCCCATTGGCTCGAGGGACCGGAGTACGGCACCCTACGGCACCGACCGCCTGGAGATTGTGCACGCAGCTGCGGAGGCGGCGCTGGTGGAGGCGAGGCGGCGGGTGAGGCTGGACGAGGGGTGGGAGCGATAGGGGCCTAGGAAGGTCAGTACAGGTCCTAGGTGCATAAGATGTGGGGGTAGCAGGGGCACAGTATGAAACCGAGACAACAGAGGGAAACGATAAAAACTTGGCCAGATGTGCCTCTGTAGCTATACCGGTCGGCTTAGTACTCTCCGGCATAACCTTTGCTTCGGCGGGCCAGTCGCGGGCTTTGCTGTCCTTGGCCTTGCCACTGTATTTTTTGCGGGCATGGGTTGGCTCGTCGGCCGTACACGCCGCGTGTTAGACGCAGCCCCTCCAGCAATGTGTCACTCCCGCTCGGTCCCCCAAGGGTCAAGATTGCGGTAGCCACCCGCGATAGTGGGAAGTGCCGACGTTGCGGTAGCGCCTACGAACTCCAACACGACCACATTGTCCCCTACTCACGAGGCCACACAGAGCCCGCAGGCGGGCGATACGACGGGGCGCCCGTGGTAGTGGAGGATGTTCGGGTCATGACCGACCAAATCGTAACGAGCGGCTTTACGCTGTTGGGAGTAGTGGTGGGCTTATTTGAGGAGCGCTGGCTGCGCACCTGATGGAGGGGGTGCTCGGAATTTGAAGGTCCTTTTGTGTGTAGTACCGGTAATCCCATTAATCTACTAAACTCTGGCGCACGACCGCCCGCTCAAAGTGCACCTCTGCAGTGCCCTCGGTCAGCAGGGCGCGGAACCCTAGCTCAAGAGACTTTGCGCTTTCTGAACACCATCACGATGGTGTTTCGTTTTTACAAAGACTGAATCCGTCTCTAAATGCCCCGTGCACCTCCAAATAACCGTTCAGGCTGATAATAATCTTGAGCCTGAGCATCTTATAAGATTGGTCTTTACCACTCTACCGGACGCTGGTAGCGTACAAGGCCGGTTGGTATAGTTGATGCTGGTGAGCCAGAGTTCATCTGCGACGGGGAAACAAGCATAGAGCTATCCAGGGAGGCCTAAGGTGTCCTTTCCGTTCCCGATGGACACGAGGGAGGGGCTATGACGAGCACCCTGCACCATGACGCCTTAGTAATCGACGGCTTGAACATATCTAGATGGGGTCCCGAGACTTTCCAGGCGATGCATCAGGGCGGTTTGACCGCTGTGAATTGCACCTGTTGCGTGTGGGAGGGCTTCGTTGAGACCATGGAAGCGGTGGCTCAATGGAAGCAGTGGTTTCGAGAGTATCCGGACATTCTCACCCAGGTATTCTCGACAGCGGACATCCGACGCGCCAGAGGAAACGGCAGGGTAGGTGTGATCTTGGGTTGGCAGAATACGACGGGTTTTGGAGATCATCTACCATACATCCAGTTGTTCAAGGAACTGGGCGTAGGTATTGTGCAGCTCGCCTACAACACAGCCAACAGCGTCGGTAGCGGATGTTATGAGAGCCATGATGGCGGTTTGACGGACTTCGGCCGCGAAGTAGTCTCCGAGATGAATCGGGTAGGGATGCTCATCGATCTGAGCCACGTCGGTGCGAAGACCTCCGAAGATGCCATCCGGGCGTCGGAAAAGCCGGTAGCCTACTCTCACTGCTGCCCTGCGGCACTCAAGGATCATCCGCGAAATAAAACCGACGCGCAGTTGAAGCAGATCTCAGAGCACGGCGGGTTCGTCGGCGTAACAATGTTTCCGCCTTTCCTCCGGTGCGGAGCCGAATCGACGATCGACGATTATCTGGATGCCATCGAGCATACGGTTAACGTGGTCGGTGAGGAGCAAGTAGGCATCGGCACCGACTTTACCCAGGGGCACGGAGAGAGCTTCTTCCACTACATCACCCACGACAAGGGGCACTACCGCAAACTGGTGGACTTCGGAGATATTGTCATGCCGAAGGGCATTCAGCGGATTGAAGACTTCCCCAACCTCACGGCCATGATGGAAAGACGCGGGTGGAATGAGACCCGAATTCGCCGGGTAATGGGAGAAAACTGGCTGCGATTGCTCGAGGATGTGTGGGGATGACTGAGCAGTTGCCGGTGCCTATCCGCGTGGACCCGCAGACCGGCGAATGGTCGGTGGACGGCGTCCCGATGATTCTCGTCCCCCGGCATTTCTTCGTAAACAATCAGAGAGCAGTAGAAGAGTTATTAGGACACCAGACAACCAGTGACATTTTCCACGAACCCGGCGCTCGCTCGGCCCGCGAATGGTGTGCCTGGGAAGCAAAGACACACGGCCTCAACAGGTCTGCGATCTTCTATCATTACATGAAGCGACTGTCGCAGCGTGGTTGGGCGCAGTTCTCGGTGGAGCATTTGGATGCCGCTGCAGGGTACGCCAGAGTGAGGGTGAACTATTCCGTCTTCGTAGCAGAGCGGGGGAGCCAGGCAAGGCGTAAAGTTTGTTACATGTTTGAAGGATGGTTGGAAGGAGCGCTAGGATACATCATGACGGCGGAAGGCAACCCCCAACAGTTAAAGTGTCGAGAGGTTCAGTGTGCCGCCGAGGGTTCGGATCACTGCTTGTTCGAAGTCAGGCCAGAATTAGATGCTTAGGGACGCCGCTAGAGTACCAGTCGAGTAGGTACGCCGCTTCCTCGTCCTCGTGTGGCGGTGGAGCAGGTAGGAATAGCCGGCCTCTTGATTGGCGCGGGTGGAGAATCACGCCTCCTGCCAGAGAGAAGAGCACGCCGTGGGACTCTACGAACGACTTGTGCAGGAAGCCGCCGAGCTACCAAAGGGTACCCGGAACAGGAACAACAGGATGTCAGGCTACCTTAGGAGCCGGAAAAGGGCCGTCTAAGAGGGTAGTAGCTACGTTACCTCACAGACCACCCCACAAACAACGGTGAAACTCTCACGCTACCTTTGCACGGCGTTGGCCCTTCTTGGGTTGACGTCGCCGAGCCGCTCGAGGCAACTCCCGGTCGCCTCCCAGCTCGAGGTCTGCCGCGTCACGATGGCGGCCGCGAGATCGACCGCGTCCCAGCGCCACAATGGGTCCGTGCTTTGAGGTAGGCCTCACCACGCCGGAAGCCTAGTCGCGACCCGGTGAGCATTCGAGAAAATACGTCGCTGGCACGGTGACTTCGGGTCGAGGGGTGCCACGCGCCGAGTTCGCCGACCAAGAGGTTTGTCTCGCAGGACCGGAGTATCCCGTATGACCGGGTAGTGGATTAAAATGACCGGCTGACGGATCAGGGTTGACCATAGACGAGGAGGCGCGATCGTGCGGGCTGAACAAGTGACCGATCCCGTGGCTTTCCACGGCGAGGGGCCGGTCTGGTCGGAGCGCTGGGGTGTCCTACGTTGGGTGGACATGCTGGCCGGTGACGTCCTGTCCCTGACTGCCGACGGCGCCATCGACCGGCGCCACGTCGGTGGCGTCGCCGCCGCCGTTCGACCTCGCCGCCGGGGCGGAGCGGTCATCGGCGTCGAGCGGGGCTTCGCGCTGGAGGACGCCGACGGGACGCTCACGCACCTGGGCGAGTTGTGGACCGACGACTCGGTGCGGATGAACGAGGGGGGCTGCGATCCCGACGGCCGCTTCTACTGCGGGTCGATGGCGTACGACCAGCGGCCCGGCGCCGGCGCGCTGTACCGGCTGGATCCCGACGGCTCCGTGCGCGTGGTGCTCGAGGGTGTCACGATCTCGAACGGGCTCGAGTGGAGCCCGGACGGCTCCCTCGCCTACTACAACGACACGGCGACCCACCGCATCGACGTTTTCGACTACGACGGCGAATCCGGATTGACCGGCCGGCGCCCGTTCGTGGACCTCTCCGCCGAAGCCGAGAACCCAGACGGCCTGACGGTCGACGAGCAGGGAGGCGTTTGGGTGGCGCTCTACGACGGCGGTGCGGTGCGGCGCTACGCCCCGAACGGCGTGCTTGAAGAGGTGGTCGAGGTGCCCGCGAGGAAGGTCACCGCCTGCACGTTCGGCGGCCCACGCCTGGACCAGCTGTTCATCACCACGTCGCGGGAAGGCCTCGAGCCCGGTGCCGATGCGTTGGCCGGCTCGCTGTTCCGGGTCGTCGCCGGGGTGAGCGGTCTGCCGGTTCGCGAGTTCGCCGGGTGAGCGGTCCGATCGGCCCGGCCCGCTCAGGTGGAGCTTGCCCGCGCGGGTCACCTGCTGATGCAAGCGCTCAGTGATTTCGGCTTGGGCATCAGATGGACCTCGCCATCGACCGCCCGCCGCGCATGTCGGCCTCTATCTCTTCGAGGATCTTGCCCTTCGTTTCCGGCACCCGCGTCCGGATGAAGACGAACGCCAGGATCAAGTACTTGATCATTCGATGAGCTTGGATCCGACGGCAGCCCAACACCACGGCGAGCTCCTCGGGGGTGAGGAGTTTTTTGTCCGCAACGTCTGCGGAGATCGGGGTTTTCTTCGACGAGTTCTGCACGTCCAAGCGCCTCCTTTGCAGATCAGCGTCTCGGCACGATAAAGACGCGACGCACCAGAACATCTCAACCACCGTGGTGATGGTCCTGGCTCGCCGCGCCTTTTCTGAATCTTTCATGTGTATGGTGCTCTCGTTCGACGCGAGTCGCGTATTCGGTTTGCAGATCGCATTAGTTCGCGAGTATAAGCGGCAGGCCAGGTGATGCAGCCCAGCTGGACGCGAGCTGACGCCGATCGGAAGTAGAATAGGTCCCGGAGGTGAATCAGGTGTCGATGGTGTCCGACTCGTTGGTATCGACCAAGCTGCGCCCATCCCGAGAGCATCCTGGACTGGTCCCGCGGCCGCGACTGACAGACAGGCTGGAGCGGGAGCCGGGGCGTAGGCTGACGCTTCTCTCCGCACCGGCGGGTTTCGGCAAGACCACCCTCCTGAACGAGTGGTTCGCAAGACGTGCGAACGGCGGGCGCTCCGTCGCCTGGGTGTCGCTGGACGAAGGAGACAACGACCCGGTTCGCTTCCTGTCTTACCTCATCGCCGCGCTAAGGGGGACCGGCGAGGAGGGGTTCGGCGAGGGCGTCCTGGCCGCGTTGCGCTCGCCCGAGCCGCCACGGATGGAGGCGGTGCTTGGTGCTCTCGTCAACGAGCTGGCCACACTCCTAGGAGAGGTTGTCGTGGTCCTCGACGACTACCACACCATCGATTCCGAGAGCGTCCATCGGGTCGTCACTTTTCTGTTGAAGCGCTTACCGGAGAGCACGCACCTCGTGATATCTGGTCGCGTCGACCCGCCCCTCCCTCTCGCCAGGCTCCGTGCCCGGGGCCAGATGACCGAGCTTCACGCCGCCGACCTGCGCTTCACGCTCGAAGAGGCGGCCGCCTTTCTGGGCGACGCGATGGGTCTGGACCTTTCCGCCGATGACGTCGCGGCCCTGGATGGGGTCACGGAGGGTTGGATCGCGGCGCTGCAGCTAGCCGCGCTCTCGATGAAGGAGCGCAAGGACGTCTCGGGCTTCATCCGCTCCTTCTCCGGCGGCCACCGCGACGTCTTCGACTTCCTGGCCGAAGAAGTTCTGGAGAGGCAGCCCGACCGGGTGCAGTCGTTCTTGCTGGAGACTTCTGTCCTCGACCGCCTCAGCGGCCCGTTGTGCGACGCTGTCACCGGCCGCAACGACGCACAGAGGATGCTGGAGCAGCTGGACAGGGAAAACTTGCTGGTCGTCCCGTTAGACGACGAGCGAAACTGGTACCGTTACCACCACCTCTTCGCCGATTTCCTGCGTAGCCGCCTCGAACGCGAGCGGCCCGAGCAGTTGGGGACGTTGCAACTGAGGGCATCCGAGTGGTACGAGGAGAACGCGTTGGTAGTCGAGGCGGTCCGGCACGCGCTCTCAGCCGGCGACCACGAACGGGCAGCACGGCTGATGGAGCGGGGGATCGGACAAACCTGGTACCGCGGCGAGGTGGTGACTCTGCTGGGCTGGCTTCGGAAGCTGCCCGACGAGACTATGTGCCGCCGGCCGCTGCTTTTGGTCTGGTACGCCGCCGCGCTGATATTGGTCGGCCGGTTGGACGCCGTCGAATCCCTCCTGCGAGAAGCCGACCGCGTGCTCGGCGAAGAACCCGGCGAGGAGCCGCGGCTGGGCGAGGACGGGACCGACCATGAGCATCTGCTGGCGACCACCGCGGCCGTCTGGTCCATGCACGCTCGGCTCCAGGGCGCGCCGAAGGGCGCCATCGAGCACGCCCGGAGGGCGCTCGCCCTCCTGCCCGAAGACAACCTGAATCCGCGTCCCTTCGCCGCCATTACCCTCGCACAGGCTTACGAGGCCGCCGGGGACCTGGAGGCGGCGATCGCGGCATTCGCCGAGGCTGGGGCTTTAGGCCGGGCCGCCGGCCACGATTACGTTGCGTTGAGCGCCATGGCGTCCCAGGCCCACCTGCAGCTGGCACGGGGCCGGCTCCGCGAGGCGAACGGTGTTCTGCGGCGCACCCTCGGGTTCGCGGCGGAGCGGGGGGCCGAGCTGCTGCCAGCCATGGGGAGCGTGCGCATCGGGATGGGTGAGCTTCTCTACGAGTGGGACGACCTGGGCGCCGCGGCGCGCCACCTGACGGAAGGTGTGGAGCTGACTGGGCGGACGGGAGACTTCGAGATCCTCATGTGGGGACATATCGCCCTCTCGCGGGTAAGGCTTGCGCGGGGCGAGGTGGATGGCGCCCTCGCGGTGGCCTGGGAAGCCGAACGGGTGGCCCAAAACTCCGGCACCGGCCACGCAATCGTGGATGCGGCGGTCTGGAAGGCACGGCTGCACCTGGCAAGGGGCGATCTGGCGGCCGCCTCCTCCGAGCAAGAGCGGGCGGCGGGCGTGGGCGAAGTCCGGCGCTACTCGCGGGAGCTGGAGCGGATCATCTTGGCACGGCTGCTGGTAGCCCGAAACCAGCCCGGCGAAGCGCTGCGGCTGCTGGCGCAGCTTCACGAGACAGCAGAGACGGCGGCCAGGACGATAGCGGTTCTGGCGCTGCAAGCGCTGGCTCTGCAGGCAAAAGGTGACATAGAGCGTGCGGCAAGTACCTTGACAGAAGCCCTTGTTCTGGCCGAACCGGAAGGCTACGTCAGGACCTTCGTCGACGAAGGTCCCCCGATGGCCGAGCTGCTGTCCGGGGTGCTCAGAGCTCAGCAGAGAGGACGACCGGACTCGCCAGGCCGCGTCCCGGCGTACTACCTAAGGAGGCTACTGGCTGCGCTGGAGCGGGACACCTCGGGTGCCGGGTTGCCAGCCGCGGGGCTTCCCGAACCCTTGAGCGAGCGCGAACTCGAAGTGCTCCAGCTCATAGCCTCCGGCAAGAGCAACCGCCGGATCGCCTCCGAGCTCTTCGTCAGTGTGGGCACCGTCAAGACCCACGTCAACAACCTCTACCGCAAGCTCGACGCCCACAGCCGCACCCAAGCGTTGGCGCGAGCCAGGGAACTGAAACTGCTCTAGCAACCCGTCCGTCGGGGTTCCGAAACACCCTACCGCGACGCCCATCCGCCCCGACGAGGTTAGGGAAATTTCGGGTCGTCGCGCGAGGCTGTGAGGCCCCGGGCCTAAGAATCTCTACCCCCCCGATCTACCTTTTGGCCGATCCACCTCCACCCGCTTCCCAGGTACAAAGGTAAGCGCGGACCGAGAGGTCGCGCTATGGAACAGAGAGGAGGGCCGAAGGTGTACGGGACGATGAGCATGGAGGTCTTGGCGCAGCGGCGAGAGGAGATGCTGCGTGAGGCGGAGTTGAACCAGCTGAAGAAGGCGTTGCAAGCGAACCGCAAG
>DASQVA010000240.1:0-2968 GCA_035641035.1 Rubrobacter sp.
CGCGCGCTGCCCTCCGAGGAGATCACCCGCGACATCCACTGCGTCACCAAGTGGTCTAAGCTGGACACCACCTGGGAGGGGGTTTCCGTGGACACCCTGCTCGAAGGCGTCGAGAGCGCGGCCGAGCACGTCGTCGCTTTCTGCGACGGGGGCTACACCACGAACCTCCCCCTCGAAGAGGTCACGGGCGGCAAAGCCTGGATCTCCTACTCCTACGACGGCGAGCCGCTCGCCCCAGAGCACGGTGGCCCCGCACGCCTGCTCGTCCCCCACCTGTACTTCTGGAAGAGCGCCAAGTGGGTGCGGGGCCTGAGGCTGGTAAACCAGAACGAGCCCGGTTTTTGGGAGTCGTTGGGCTACCACAATCACGGCGATCCCTGGCGCGAGCAACGCTACTGGGGAGACTGAGGTGGCCGCGGTCCCTGCCGGCGCGCCGCGGAGGCTAGCCTGGCGAATCGCGGAGGTCGTCGAGACCCGCCCCGAGACGCCGCGCACGAAGAGCATCGCCCTCGGCGTGCCGGACTGGAAGGGACACAGGGCCGGCCAGCACGTGGACGTGAGGCTCACGGCCGAGGACGGCTACCAGGCCCAGCGCAGCTACTCTATAGCCTCGGCGCCCGAGAACGGCCGCGTCCGGCTGCTGGTAGAGCGCCTGGACGACGGCGAAGTCTCCCCTTATCTGGCCGACGAGCTCAGGGCCGGGGACGGGCTGGAGCTGCGCGGTCCGATCGGAGGCTGGTTCGCCTGGGACGCGCGGGAAGGCGGCCCCCTGCTCCTCGTGGCCGGAGGGTCCGGCATAGCGCCGCTCATGGCCATGATCCGGCACCGTAAGGCGTCCGGCAGCGACGCCCCGGTCAACCTCCTCTACTCCTCACGCTCCTACGAGGAGGTCATCTTCCGCCAAGAGCTGGAACGGCTCGCGCAGGAGGACGGGACACTCCAGGTAACCCACACGCTCACTCGCTCGCGGCCCCCCGGCTGGACGGGGTACGATCGGAGGATCGACGCGGAGATGCTCCGCGAGATCGCACCTTCCCCAGAGGGACAACCGCTCGCCTTCGTGTGTGGGCCCACGCCGCTGGTCGAAAGGGTCGCGACGGAGCTCGTCGGCCTCGACCACGACCCTGCGCGGGTCAAGACAGAACGTTTCGGACCGACGGGAGGATAGAGATGGACAAACGCAGGCTGGACGGAAACGCCGCGGGCGGCGTGCTGAGAGAAGTCTTCGCCCTCGAGATGACCACGGCCAGGGTGGCCTGTACCGGGTGCGGCGCGACGGGTGAGATCGGGGCGCAGATGGCGTACATCAGCGAAATCGGTACGATCGTTCGCTGCGCCGCGTGCGACAACGCCCTCATCCGTGTCGCCCGCCAGGGCGGTGGAGAGGGACGCTACTGGCTAGATCTGAGAGGCGTCGAGTATCTGCAGATCGAAGGGGTCACCTGAACGCCTCTTCATCCGTCGAACGCAGAGCCTGATCGTGCAGGCGGTGACGTCAATAGTCGCCCGGAAGGAACCGAGCAAAGACCCGGACGGGTAGAGTCTAGCGGAGTCGGAACGACCGGTGAAACGGCCCGTGCCTACTCGGTGTCTTTGAGGTAGAGTGCGGGATCCCCGGTAGTCATAGACAGCCACTCAGCATCCAGGTCGCTCTTCTGCGCCGCGGATGTCGGATCCGCGGCATCGGTGCCGAATACCTGCTCTGCGGCCGATACTTGCACCTCGTCGTCCGCCCTTCCGATGCGCTTTGCGTCTCTCTTCATCCTCTTGGCGCCCCTTTCTCGAGGTACTGGTGCGTTGAAGGGGGCCGGAAACACGGCCCCCTCTGACGCTTGTAGTCTGACGCCTACTTCGCGAACTGCTCCTCCTCGGTGGAGCCGGTGAGGGCCGTGGTCGATGCGGCGCCGCCGGCGACGACTTGGGCGACCGTGTCGAAGTAGCCCGCGCCGACCTCGCGCTGGTGCTTGGTGGCGGTGTAGCCTTGCTCCTCGGCGGCGAACTCGGCCTGTTGCAGCTCCGAGTAGGCGGCCATCCCCCGCTCTCCGTAGTTGCGGGCGAGCTCGAACATGGAGTAGTTGAGCGCGTGGAAGCCGGCGAGGGTGACGAACTGGAAGCGGTAGCCCATCGCTCCGATCTCCTCCTGGAAGCTGGCGATCTCCTCCTCGGAGAGCTTTTTCTTCCAGTTGAACGAAGGCGAGCAGTTGTACGCGAGGAGCTTGCCCGGGAACCTCTCGTGGATCGCATCGGCGAACTGCCGCGCCTGCTCGAGATCAGGCGTGGAGGTCTCGCACCACACCACGTCGGCGTACGGCGCGTAGGCGAGCCCGCGCGCGATGGCCTGGGCGATGCCGGGTTTGACCCGGTAGAAACCCTCCATCGTCCGCTCGCCGGTGAGGAACGGTGCGTCGGCCGGGTCAACGTCGGAGGTGATGAGGTTGGCCGCGTCGGCGTCGGTGCGCGCGATGATCACGGTCGGCACGCCCAGCACGTCGGCCGCGAGCCGCGCGGAGACGAGGTTCCTGACCGCCTGGGACGTCGGGATGAGAACCTTGCCGCCCATGTGGCCGCACTTTTTCTCGGAGGCGAGCTGGTCCTCAAAGTGGACCCCGGCGGCTCCAGCCTCGATCATAGCCTTCATCAACTCGAAGACGTTCAGGGCGCCCCCGAACCCGGCCTCCGCGTCCGCGACTATCGGGGCGAACCAGTTGATGCCGTTGCGGTTCTCGGAGTGGTGGATCTGGTCCGCCCGCTGCAGCGCCTGGTTGATTCTCTTGACCACGTGCGGCACGCTGTTGGCGGGGTACAGACTCTGGTCCGGGTACATGTGCCCCGCCAGGTTCGCATCCGCAGCCACCTGCCAACCGGAGAGGTAGACAGCCTCCAGGCCGGCCTTCACCTGCTGCACCGCCTGGTTACCGGTCAAAGCCCCAAGCGCCCTGACGAAAGGCCGCTCGTGCATCAACCTCCA
>DASQVA010000241.1:0-2150 GCA_035641035.1 Rubrobacter sp.
ATCGCCGCGATCGGCAAGATGAAGTGCCCAATCTCGGTCGAGCGCTTCACGCCGCCGCACTTGCCCAGAAAGAGCACGCCTTTTGGTTTGATCGCCAGGAGAAGATCCATCACCGTCGCGGCGCTGGCCGAACCCATGCCGAAGTTGATGATTGTGAGCCCGCTGTTTGAGTACGTCGCCGTCTGCATCGGCCAGTCGAGACCGCGCACCGGCACGTCGAAGCGTCGCGCGAATTTCTCGACGTAGTTACCGAAGTTGGTGAGCAGGATGTACTCACCGAACTCCGCCAACGGCGTGTCCGTATAGCGCGGCAGCCAGTTCTCAACGATTGCGTCCTTGGTCTTCATAGCCCTCCCTTCTGGCGGGAAATCTGTTACCTCCCCGCGAGCCACATCGAAGATTATGGACGATGCGAGCGCCGTAGGGGGAACCCTGTAGGCGACCGCCATCTGTCCCGGGACATCCACCTAAGGTTTCGAACCCGAGCCCCGCAGTGACCTTTGCACAGGGGATTTCGCGGAGATAGACCTCGGTGAGACGACTGGGGCTACGAAACCCCTTATGATTAAGAGCCTCTGGAGAGAGTCGCTGCTTCTGACCTCGGGACCAGGAGCTGCGCGGGAGAAGGAGGCGCGGTTGAGCGAGACTGGGAACGGTGCAGGCCAACTCGAGGGGTGGGTCGCGCTGGTCACCGCGGCGGATTCATGAGCGGCTGGAAGCGTAGCCTCGTTGCGGTGGGACGTGCGGTAGAGGAGCGGTTCGACCGGCTGAGGTTCGGGCTCAAGCGACGCACGGGATGGATGGGCCCTATCGAGATTCTGCCGTACCGTGGGTACGGAACGCGAGACGTGCTCTTCCTCAAGGGCCGCGTCCTAGAGACGGCGAGCCTCAAACCTTCGAGCACCGACGACTCACGGCGCCGCAACTTGAGAAACATGGCCCGCCGTTTCTTCAGCTCGGAGGTGCCCCACGCACGGGTACGGGCCTGTCACGGCGGCTATGAGCTGGAGGCAACGGCGGACGAGGAGGGGTTCTTCGATCTCCGTTTCGAGCTCGCGGAGCCGCTTAAGGGTGAAACGGACTGGCACCCGGTCGAGATGGAGGTTACGTGGCCCCGTTCGGGGGAAGGGGCGCGCGCTACGGGGAGCGTGCTCGTCCCGGCCGGGGCACGCTTCGGAGTCGTGAGCGACCTCGACGACACGGTGGTGCACTCGAGTGCTACGGACCTCTTGAAGATGGCCAGGATTACCTTGCTGAGCAACGCCCGCACGCGGCTACCGTTCGAGGGCGTGGCCGCCTTTTACCAGGCCCTGCAACGCGGCCCGAGCGGCGGGGAGTTCAACCCCATCTACTACGTCTCGAACGGCCCCTGGAACCTCTACGATATGATCGAGGAGCTGCTCGACGTGCACGATATACCCGCGGGACCGTTGTTCTTGAGGGACTGGGGTCCGACTACTCTGCAGGAACGTGGGAGGCACAAGCTCGGCGTCATACGGACCCTGCTCTCGACGTACCCGGACCTTCCCTTCGTCCTAATCGGCGACTCCGGCGAGCGAGACCCGGAGATCTACTACCAGATCGTTCAAGAGCATCCCGAACGTATCCTCGTCATCTACATCCGCGACGTTACCACCAGAGAGCGCGATGCCGAGGTGCACAAGATCTCCGAAGGGCTACGAGCCCTCGGGGTGGAGATGCTGCTCGTGACCGGCACGGTCGAAGCCGCCGGGCACGCCGAAGGCCTGGGTCTCATCTCACCCGGCGCCTCGCGAGGTGGGGGGCTGGAGACCCGTGGCTGAGGGCCGCACAGCGGCTAACTCCATGCCTGAGTCCGAGCGACCCACAGAGCCGGGTTGCGAGAGCGAGTCCGGTTGGAGGACGGATGCTACCTAGGCGTTTGAGGATCATCTTTGGCGTGGCATACTGCTAGTCGTGCTCGTCCTGGGTGCCACGCTATCGACGTGATCGAAGAGACCTACCAGAGGATCGTCGCGGACGCCCGAAAGCCGTCCGAGTTCGGATAAGGGCTACGGCCTGTCGCGGCGGCGCACGCTGGGCACCACGATGCTGGCCAGGGTGCGTCCGTAGACGGCGGTCGTCGCGTAGACCACCACCCCCAGGGCGAGGCCGAGCAACATTATCGGTCC
>DASQVA010000242.1:0-3729 GCA_035641035.1 Rubrobacter sp.
GGGCAGGCCGGGTCGAGGTTCTCCCGGCCGATGCCGTCCGGGGCTTCGCAGGCGACGAGCAGCAGGCAGAGGACGCCGGCGAGCGCGGCGGTTCGGATCAAGCCGGGAAGAGCGGTGGCCCTCACCCGCCTATTCTACGACGCGGCCCTCCCTGGGCCGAACGCCGCGGTGGACTACCGCTCTTCCCGAACCTCGTGCCCCTAGCCGGTTCTCTCCGTGGAGGGGGACGGAACTAGGTTCCGGACCTCCCTGAGGGCGACGGAGAGGGTCGCGAGGTCGAAGGCGCCGCTGGCGTTTATGTCGGAGAGGACGTGGAGGGTCCGGTCCACGGCTCCGTCGTTGGATGAGGTCCAGGCCTCTATGCGCTCGGGAACGGGCGCCTCTTCCGGCGTGTCCCTGAGGACGGCGGCGGTCATGGCGGCCTGGAGGCCGTAAACGTCGTCGCGCAGGGCCGCGCGGGCCAGGGCGCGCCAGCGGTTGTCTCGGGGGAGGGCCTCGACGTGGTGGCGGAGCCAGTGGACCCTGAGCCGGTCCCCCAGCGCGAAGTACACCTCGGCGGCCGTCTCGGGTTTCTCGCCGGCGGCGACCGCGACGTCCACGATGTCGAGTGCGCTGAACATGGCCGTGAAGGCCGCGACGCGCTGGGCCAACTGCTCCGGCACGCCCTTCTCGATGAGCCTCGCGGCCGACTCGTCGACGGCCTTCTTCTCGCCGTCGATCATGAACCGGTGGATGCTGCTGGCGAGGTTCGGCGCCTCGTTCCTGAAGTAGGAGACCGTCGCCGAGATGTCCAGCGGGGGGCGGCGGTTGCGCAGGAGCCAGCGCGTCGAGCGCTCGACGAGCCGGCGCCACTCCAGGAGCATCCCGGTCTGGACCTCGGCCTCGACCCTGTCGTCCAGGGACTCTATGGCCTCCCAGGTCTCGCGCAGGTCGAAGACCTCGGCGGCGGCGGTGAAGGCGCGCGAGATGTCGGCCGGGCCGGCGCCCGTCTCCTCCCCGAGACGGAAGACGAACGAGGGTCCCGCCCTGTTGACGAGCCCGTTGGCCACGCGGGTCGCCACGATCTCGCGCCGCAGCCGGTGTTCTTCCATCCTGTCCCCGAACCGCTCGCGCAATGGTGTGGGGAAGTACCGCGCGAGCTCGGCCGAGAGGTAGGGGTCCTCGGGGAGGTCCGAGTCGAGGAGTTGCCTGTAGAGCGTGATCTTGGTGTACGACAGCAAGATCGCGAACTCCGGCGCCGTGAGCCCGCCCCCCTCCGAGCGCCGCTCCGCCAGCGTCTCGTCCGAAGGTAGCACCTCGAGCTCCCGGTTCAGCGCGCCCGTCCCTTCCAGGTGCCGGATGTAGCGGACGTGGACGTCCACCATCGGGTGGGCGAGGGCGAGGGCGTTGCTAATGGCCAGGGTCTGGTCGTAGTTGTCCCTGAGGACCAACCGCTCGACCTCGTCGGTCATCTCGACGAGAAGCTCGTTGCGCTGCTTCTCCGTCAGGTCCCCGGAGGCGACGATGGCGTCGAGCAGGATCTTTATGTTTACCTCGTGGTCGGAGCAGTCCACCCCGGCGGAGTTGTCCACGGCGTCCATGTAGATCCTGCCGCCCTTTAGCGCGTACTCGATCCTGCCGGCCTGCGTGAACCCGAGGTTCCCGCCCTCCCCGACCACCCGGCAACGGAGGTCCCTGCCGTCCACCCGCAACGAATCGTTGGTCCTGTCACCGACCTCGGCGTTGCCCTCGGTGCTCGCCTTTACGTAGGTCCCGATGCCCCCGTTCCACAGAAGGTCGACCTCCGCCTTCAGCAGGCCGTGAATGAGCTCGTTCGGGGTCAGCGAGTCCGCCTCCGTGCCGATGATTTCCTTTACCTGCGGCGAGAGCGGCACGGACTTGGCGGTGCGGGGGAAGACGCCGCCGCCATCGGAGATGAGCTCGGCGTCGTAGTCCGCCCAGGTCGAGCGCTCCAGGCGGAAGAGGCGCTCGCGCTCGGCGAAGCTAGCCTCGGGGTCGGGGTCGGGGTCGAGGAAGATGTGGAGGTGGTTGAAGGCGGCGACGAGCCTCGTGTGCCTGCTGAGTAGCATGCCGTTGCCGAAGACGTCGCCGGACATGTCGCCGATTCCGACGACGGTGAAGTCCTCCTCTTGGACGTCCCTGCCGAGCTCGCGGAAGTGGCGCTTGACGGACTCCCAGGCGCCCTTCGCGGTGATGCCCATCTCCTTGTGGTCGTAGCCGACGGAGCCGCCCGAGGCGAAGGCGTCGCCGAGCCAGAAGCCGTACTCGGCGGAGATGCCGTTGGCGATGTCCGAGAAGGTGGCCGTGCCCTTGTCCGCCGCCACGACGAGGTAAGGGTCGTCATCGTCGTAGCGGGTGACGTCCGGCGGGGGGACGACGTCGCCCTCGACGAGGTTGTCCGTCAGGTCGAGCATGCCGCAGATAAGGGTCCGGTAGCAGGCTATTACCTCGTTCTGGAGTGCCTCGCGGCCCCCTTCGGCGGGGGGGCGTTTTACTACGAAGCCGCCCTTGGCGCCTACGGGGACGATGACGGCGTTCTTGACCATCTGGGCCTTCATGAGGCCCAGGACCTCCGTGCGGAAGTCCTCGCGGCGGTCGGACCAGCGGATGCCGCCGCGGGCTACCTCGCCGCCGCGCAGGTGGACGCCCTCGGCGCGCGGGCTGTAGACGAAGATCTCGAACCTCGGCCGCGGCAGCGGCAGGAGCGGTATCTCCCGCGGGTCGAGCTTGAACGAGAGGTGCACCTTGGGGTTCCCGTCTTCGTCCGTCTGGTAGTAGTTGGTCCTGACGGTCGCCAGCGTCACGTCGAGGAAGTTCCTCAGGATGCGGTCCTCGTCCAGGCTCACCACCTCGTCGAGGGCCTCCTCTATCTCGCCCTTCAGGCGCTCCGTCTCCTCCGGGCGGCCTCCGCCCTTCGGGTCGAAGCGGGTCTCGAAGAGGTCTACCAGGAGCCTCGCTATGTGGGGGTTGGCGAAGAGGGTGTCCTCCATGTAGGCCTGGGAGAAGGTGGTGCCGGCCTGGCGGAGGTACTTGCAGTAGGCGCGGAGGATGGTCACCTGGCGCCAGGTGAGGCGGGCGCGGAGGACGAGGCGGTTGAAGCCGTCGTTCTCGACGAGGCCGCGGTAGGCGCGGGCGAAGGCGTCCTGGAAGATCTCGCGCACCTCTCCCGTCTGGAACTCGCCGCGCGACTCGTCCACGAGGCCGAAGTCGTAGATCCAGACCGGCGGCGAGCCCGCGGGCTCGACCTTGTGCGGCCGCTCGTCCACCACCTCCACGCCCATGTCCTCGAGCAGGGGGAGGACGGTGGAGAGCGAGATCTGCTCTCCCGAGCGGAAGAGCTTGAACCCGAGGAACTCCTCCGGCTCCTCGATGGGGTGGTAGAGGCTCATCCCGAGGTCGTCTTCGGAGGCCAGGTCTTCGATCCTGCGTATGTCCGTGACGGCAGTCCTGGCGAGGAAGCCCGCGCGGTACCCGGCCGGGAAGGCGTCGCGGTACTTGTGGAAGAGCTCGTTGCCCAGCTCTTCGCCGACGCCCTCTATAAGGGCGTCGTAGAGGTTGTCCGCCCAGGAGCGGGTGGTCTCCGCGAGACGCTCCTCTATGTCCCCGACGTCGTGCTCGGGGATCGAGGTCGGGTCCACGTAGACTATAAAGTGGAGCCTGGCGAGGACGGACTCCGAGAGCCTCACGTCGAAGGCCGAGCTCACGCCGCCAAGGGAGTCCTGCAGGATC
>DASQVA010000243.1:0-2466 GCA_035641035.1 Rubrobacter sp.
GCCAACATCCACAGGGGCCAACGTCGCGTCAAGTGAACCTCGTCGTGGTAGGCGTCCGAAGAAGCGGGCAACGCCAAAGGGCACGATAGAAGGAGGAGGCCCAAGATGTACTTTACGAACGAGAACCTCACCGAGCTTTACTGCCAACGCCAAGAATTGCTGGTGCAGGAAGCGAGCAACAGGCGCCTGGCCCGGCGGCAGCTGCGGGCTGCTCGCTCCGAGGGCTCCCCTTCGAGCGAGCGCCGTAGTAGGGTGAGCTTCGGGCGAGCGATCGCCTCCTTGTGGGGGCGAATCAGCGTCCCGTTCTACAGGGCTTAGGAAAGACATCACGTAGGAAGGTCAACCGCAAAAGGAAGCACCGAACATGAACTACACCATAGGAGATCTGGGCGTCGGGGCGGCTATCGGCTAGGGCGCCAGCAGGTCCTTGTACCGAGCCACGGGCTGGTACGTAGAACAGCACCAGAGCAAGCAGTCCAAGCGCCCCGAGCAGGTACTAGGCGGCTCCGAAGAAGCTGAGGAAGAACAGAGGGTTCTGTATCCTCTCGTTTATAGCCTGCAGGGTGGCGACGTAGTCGGCATCCGGCTGGGCCGCCAGGCCGAGGTTGACTAGGACCGCGTAGGCGTAGAAGACGCCGGCGATGAGACCCGTGGTGAGAGTGGCGCTGGCCAGCGCGAGGGCGCGGACGGCCGACCCGCGCGTCGTCGGCCGGAGGGCTCCGGGGTTCATAGGATTCCTTTTGTTCGGCTTCTCCTCCACTTCCGGCACTCCTTTCGCTCCAGGCACATCTCTCAATTGGTCCGCGTAATCGGCGGGTATCGCGCCGCGTCGGGTTACGTGGCCGTCCTGGAAGCCTCGCTTCGCCTGGAGTAGGGGTAAGGGTATTCGGCACGGTACCCGAGCAGACGCGCGACCCTGGCCAGCACCCTGAAGATCACCCTCTGGAGGGCCAGCGGGGGCCGGACGAAGTAGATCTCATCCTCGAAGTGTGCAGGACGAGCGCCAGCAGCAGCGGGTTCCTAGGGGCTCCCGCCCTGTTGGTCTTTCCGTCACGCGCCAGTCCCGCCAGGGTCTTGAAGGCGGTCTCGGTCCGCAGCGCCGGCCTGAAATCTATAAGGGCGTGGACCTGGTCTTCGCCAGCGTTCCAGGCCGCGTACGCGGAGCGCGCCGGGGCCATGATCTCCTCTCCGTCGCCGAGGACGCGCTCGACGCCTTCCACCCGCAGGCCCAGTTTGCCGGAGATGACCTCGAAGCGCTCTTCCTGGCGCGGATGGACGTGGTCCGGGCCCGTGGTCCACCCTGGCTCACCGATCCAATCAACCCGCAGCAGCTCGCCGCTTGTGTCCTGGGCGGTCTTCCGGAACACGGTCTTGAGCCCAGTGACCAGGTTGACCAGCTCGTCGGCTGCTTTCGCCATCTCTCGTCCTCCTTTGCCGACTTTCTGTTTCGATCTCTCTACAACCTGTCGCCCCTCGGGTCTTCCTCGGCCGGTTCGCCCATCGCCAGCCCTCCGGACTCATACAGCGGATTTCAGTGTGCTTGACCCACAACGCATGATGTGTAAATACGGTCCCGCCGAAGGGTCTACTCAATCATTCGTACATGCATGGCTTGTGTGGGTCAATATCAACGTAGTACGCTGTAAACGTGAAGCGCGACCGTCAGCAGGGCCGCCGCGGCGAGGGACGCAGCAGTCCGCACGTGGTTCCACGCGGTCCACCTCGCGACGTACTCGTCCCAGCGTCCCGTCGCGTCGGCGCCCTGGGGGTGCAGCGTCGCGAGTATGTCATTTAGTGGGACGTTGCGCGCGATCATTACCCCGATGGGGCCGACGATATAGAGCGCACAGCCGGCGAGCACCAACTCAGCGGGCCGCTCGCCCCAGGAGATCATGGCCCACGCGACCATCCCGAGGCAAGCCGCAGCCGTCCCGAACAGCGCCGTCATGAAGGCAGGGGTGACGGCCAGCTTGTTGATCGATTGCATCGCGGAGATGCCGTGCGCCGGAGCCAGCCGCCTCAGCGCGGGCATCACGAACGTCGAGAAGGCGAAGAAGACGCCGGCGATCAGGCCGCATCCGAGGGCGGTCGCCAGCGTCGCGGCGTAGAGGACCCCGCTCATTGTCCGCCGTCCCAGACGCCGGTAGTGGCGGCCTCGCGCGCGTAGTCGGCGAAGTCCCTGGGCTGGCGGCCAAGGGCGCGCCGGACACCGTCCGTCGTGCTGGCGTTGCGGCCGTCCACAACCTCGGCGAAGAGGTAGGTCAGAAGCTCCACAACCTCCGCCGGCACGCCGTGCTCGGTGGCTTCGGTCGCGTGCTCCTCAAGCGAGACCGGCACGTAGCGAACCTCGCGGCCCGTTGCCTCGGCGATCTCGGCGGCCGCCTCGGCGAAGGTCAGCGACCGCGGGCCGGTCAACTCATAGAGCTGCCCCGCGTGCCGGTCGTCGGTCAGCGCTGCCACCGCCAC
>DASQVA010000244.1:0-4321 GCA_035641035.1 Rubrobacter sp.
AGTAGTAGCCAAGGGCGGTAAAGAAGCGCATAGGGCCGTCGAGCCAATCCGGGAAGTTGGCGCCGATCCAGAGCAGCACCGCCCGGTCGAACCGGCGGCTCTCGCCCTCGATCACCCCCTCAGTCAACGCCGCGAAGGCCCAGACGACGAAGATCGCGGACGCCAGCCCAACCGCGAGCCACACGGCGGCGGCCAGCGTCAGGCGGTCCGCCAGCGCCCGGACCGTTCCCCCGTACCTGTCCAGCAACCTGCCCACAAATGTTTCGAGCATAAAGAGGATTTTAACTCCCCAGGCAGGTGCGGGGTTCTGACCGGTTCGGCAGACGCGGTGTCCCCGTATAATCCTTCGCGGGGCCGTTTAGCTCACGAGGAGGGTCCGTAGTTTGCACAACAACGACATCTTCCGGGCGCTGGAGACGATAGCGACGCTCATGGAGATCAAGGACGAGCCGTACTACCGCGTGCTCGGCTACCAGCGGGCCGCCGAGTCCGTGGGCGCCCTGGGACGCCCGGTTAAGGAGGTCGAGGACCTGACGGAGCTGCCCCACGTCGGTGAAAGGACGGCAGAGGTGATCCGGGATCTCGCCGAAGACCGGACCCCCCAGCTCCTCGCGGATCTCTCCGCCGAGATACCGGCCGGCCTCGTCGAGATGACGCGCCTGCCGAGCGTGGGACCGCGCACGGTCGGGCGTCTGTGGAAGGAGCTCGGCATCACCAGCGTCGAGGAGCTGGTCGAGCTCGAACCGGAGCGGCTCGCCTCTCTCAAGGGCTTCGGAAAGAAGAGCGCCGAGAAGATCCTGCGCGCAGCCCAGACCTACAATGCAAACGAGCGTCGTATGCTCCTCAACCACGCGGTAGCGCTGGGCGAGCACATCCTCTCCTTCGTCCGCTCGCACCCCACAACGGAGCGGGCCGAGCTCACCGGCTCCCTGCGCCGCATGAAGGAGACTATTGGCGACCTGGACGTTGTCGCCGCGAGCACGGATCCCGGATCTCTCGCCGTCGCCTTCGCTGAAGCCCCCTTCGCCGACGAGGTTCTGGCCCACGGCCCGAAGAAGGTGTTCGTATTGAGCGACGGCATCGAGGTGGACCTCAGGATCGTGGCCCCCGAAGCGTACGGCACGCTCCTGCACCACTTCACCGGCGGGCAGGCCCACAACATCGCCCTACGCGAGCGGGCGGTCAAGATGGGCATCAACATCTCCGAGTACGGCCTGGCAGAGGCGGGCACCGGAGACTACAAACCCGTCGCCACCGAGGAGGAGCTCTACTCCCGCCTCGGGCTCGCGTACATCCCGCCCGAGCTGCGCGAGGATGCGGGGGAGCTGGAGGCTGCGGAGAAGGGGGAGCTCCCCGATCTGGTCTCGGTAGAGGATATCCGCGGCGACCTGCACGTCCACACCAACTACTCGGACGGCAAGGGGTCCATCGAGAGCATGGCCGAGGCCGCCATCGAGCTCGGCTACGAGTACCTCGTGTTCTGCGACCACTCGCAGAGCCTCAAAGTGGCTAACGGCCTCTCCCCGGAGCGGCTAAAGCAGAAACTCCAAGCCGTGCGTGCGGCCGACGAGAGGTACGGGGAGATCCACTTACTCTGCGGCTCGGAGGTGGACATATTAAAGGACGGCACGCTGGACTACGAGGACGACCTGCTCGCCGAGCTGGACTTCGTGGTGGCGAGCGTTCACACCTCCTTCGGGGTCGGTGAGCGGGCGATGACTGAACGCATCGTACGGGCGATGAACAACCCCTACGTCCGCACTATAGGTCATCCCACAGGCCGCATCCTGAACCGCCGCGAACCCTACGAGGTTGACGTGTCACGCCTGATCCGGGAGGCCGCAGCCACCAACACGGCCCTGGAGCTCAACGCCTACCCCGACCGCCTCGACCTCGCCGCCCCTTACATCAGGGAGGCCGTAAACGCCGGCATCCGGATAACCATCGACACCGACGCCCACGACGAGAGGGCCCTCGGCTTCGCCAAATATGGCGTCTCCCAGGCCCGCCGAGCGTGGGTTGAGAAGGACAGCGTAATAAATTGCCTGTCGTGGGGAGAGTTCGAAGAGTACCTAAAGAGCGGGAAGTAGGTCGGTATGACCTGGATACTGCTGTTCGTAGCTGGCCTCTTCGAGATCGGCTTCGCCCTCGGCCTGAAGTACTCGGAGGGTTTCACCCGCCTCTGGCCAACGCTCGGCATGGTGGCCGCGGGCGGTTTGAGCTTCTACCTGCTGTCGCTCTCCATGAGGAGCCTGCCGGCAGGTACGGCCTACGCGGTCTGGACCGGCATCGGGGCCGCGGGGACGGCGATCTTAGGCATCCTGCTCCTCGGGGAGTCGGGCGGCCTCTTCAGGGTGCTCTCCCTGTCGTTGATAGTGGCCGGCGTGATCGGGCTGAGGCTCTCCTCGCCGAGCTAGCCTCTGGCTCCTACGGTCTCTCGTTGAGGATAAGCCAGTACCAGCCGAGGTAGCGCATGGCCTCGGAGAATCGCTCGAAAGTGGCAGACTTGGCGACAAAGGAGTTGGCGCCGAGCTTGTAGCCCTCGACAATGTCCTCATGTTCTCTGGATAAGGTGAAGAGGATCACGGGCACGACATTCTGTCCGCTCGTCATCGCGTAACCGCTTAGGGACTCGTAGACCGTCGAGCTTGCAGCTTCGTGTCGAGCAGGATGAACTCCGGCGCGAGGGCGTCCTCGCCGGTGCGGGCGATCACCACCTCGTCCACCTCGGCGACGATGCCGTGCTTGCGGAGGGCGCGTATGGCGAGCAAGACCTGGTCCTGATCGTGCTCTACCAGCATTATGGACTTCTCGCTCACGCCGCCTCCACCCTCTCTCGTTCTCCCAACTGGCGGCGCATTGGCGGCACATTATAAGCCGACGCAAGGAAAACGTCAGTTGAAAAAAGCGGCCCGGCGGAATGCCGGGGCGCATTATACGGTCTGCGAGAGAACCTCTAGTTTCAGACTCTAGAGGTTTGCCACGTCCTTCTCGGCGGTCCAGACGGCAGGGTCTTCGGCCTGCTCGGCCTCGCCCTGCTCCTCCAGCCACCGCTCGGCATCTATCGCCGCCCGGCAGCCGTCGGCTGCGGCCGTGACCGCCTGACGGTAGCGCGTGTCGGAGACGTCGCCCGCGGCGAACACACCAGGCACGCTCGTCATGGTGTGCTCCTTCTGCAAGATGTATCCACTCCCATCCATTTCGACCTGCCCCTCGAAGAGGGCGGTCGCCGGAGCGTGGCCGATGGCCGCAAAGAAGCCGTCTACCTCGACGGTCTGCTCCTCGCCGGTCTTGGTGTTCTTTATACGCAGCCCCTCGACGGAGTCCTCGCCCAGGATCTCCTCGACGGCCGTGTCGGTTACGAAGGTGATCTTGGAGTTCTTGCGGGCACGCTCTAGCATGATCTTGGACGCCCTGAACTCGTCGCGGCGGTGGATCAAGAGCACCTCGTCGGCAAACTTGGAGAGGACGCTCGCCTCCTCCATCGCCGTGTCGCCCCCGCCGACGACCGCGACGCGCTTGCCCCGAAAGAAGAAGGCGTCGCAGGTGGCGCAGCCGCTCACGCCCTTGCCCATCAGCTGCCGCTCGCTCTCGAGCCCGAGCCACTTTGCCTTGGCGCCCGTGGCGATAACCACCGTTTTGGCCAGCACCGGCCCGTCAGCCCCGCTGCCCTCAGCCCACAGCTTGAACGGCCGCTCGGAGAGGTCAACCCTCTCGACGTTGTCCGGGCGCATCTCTGCCCCGAAACGTGCGGCCTGAGCTTCGAAATCGTCCATCATCTCGGGGCCCATCACGCCGTCTTTGTACCCGGGGTAGTTCTCCACGTCGGAGGTCAGCATGAGCTGTCCCCCGCTCTCAAAACCCTGAAAAACCAACGTCTTGAGGTTCGCCCGCGCAGCGTACAAGGCCGCCGTGTACCCCGCCGGACCGGAGCCAACGATAACCAGATCGTACGTTCCCTGAGACATCTAAAACGCTCCTCTTAAACAAGATTTCTAACCAACATATTCTAGTACATCGCGCAACCCGTATAGCTTAACCCTTCACACCCGGGGCCCTCGCACGAACACGACCTCGCTCACTCACGCCAGCCCGCTAGGAAAACCTCCTGCTCGGGTGTCAGGGTGTCGACGCCCATGCCGACCGCGTCGAGCTTCAGGCGGGCGACCTCGTCGTCTATCTCTTTGGGCAGGAGGTGTACCCTGTTCTTCATCGAGGCGTAGTTGCTCGCCAGGTGGTAGGCGCAGAGCGCCTGGATGGCGAAGGTGAGGTCCATGATCTCCACCGGATGCCCGTCCCCCGCCGTCAGGTTCACGACCAT